>NZ_CP134876.1:5141154-5443574 GCF_032108445.1 Micromonospora halotolerans
TGCTCCGGCCGCCGTCCCTGGTCGCCGGGGTCGGCTCCAGCCGGGGCGTGCCCGCCGCCGAGGTGATCGACCTGCTGCGCCGGGCGCTCGCCGACGCCGGCCTCAGCCCGGCCAGCCTGCGCTGCCTGGCCAGCGTGGACCTCAAGGCCGACGAGGCGGGCATCCGGGCGGCCGCCGACGCGCACGGCGTACCCCTGGAGACCTGGCCGGCGGCGGACCTGGCGGCGGTCGACGTGCCGCACCCCAGCGAGGTGGTCCGCGCCGCGGTCGGCACGCCGAGCGTCGCGGAGGCCGCGGCGCTGCGCGGCGGCGGCACGTTGCTGGTGCCGAAGACCGCCTCGGCGATGGCCACCGTCGCGGTGGCCCGGCACGCCCCACGCGGCCGGCTCGCGCTCGTCGGCCTCGGCCCGGGCGCGGCCGACCTGCGCACCCCGCGCGCGGTGGCCGAGCTGCGCCGGGCCGCCGTGGTGGTGGGCCTGGACCAGTACGTCGACCAGGTCCGTGACCTGCTCCGCCCCGGCACCCGGGTGCTGGCCAGCGGGCTCGGCGCGGAGGAGGCGCGAGCCCGGGCCGCCGTCGCCGAGGCCACCGCCGGCCACGCGGTCGCCCTGGTCGGCTCGGGCGACGCCGGGGTGTACGCGATGGCCAGCCCCGCCCTGGAGTACGCCGACGACCGGATCGACGTGGTCGGCGTGCCCGGGGTGACCGCCGGGCTCGCCGCGTCCGCGCTGCTCGGCGCGCCGCTGGGGCACGACCACGTCTACCTGAGCCTGTCCGACCTGCACACCCCGTGGGAGGTGATCGCGGGCCGGATCGCCGCCGCGGCCGGGGGTGACCTGGTGGCGCTGCTCTACAACCCGCGCAGCCGCACCCGCGACTGGCAGCTCGGCGCGGCGCTGGACGCCTTCGCGGCGCACCGCCCGCCGGACACCCCGGTCGGCGTGGTGCGCAACGCCAGTCGCCCCGGCGAGCGGGTGCACCTGGCCACCCTGGCCACCCTCGACCCGGCCCTGGTCGACATGTACAGCGTGGTGGTGGTCGGCAGCTCGCAGACGCGGGTGGTCGCCGGCCGGATGGTGACGCCCCGGGGGTACCGGTGGCGGTCGTGACCATCGGCGCCTGCCAGGGCTGCGGCGCCTGCCTGCTCACCTGCCCGACCCACGCCATCCGCCCCACCCCCGCCGGCCTGCGCGTCACCGACCGCTGCACCGGCTGCCTCGAATGCCTGGAGATCTGCCCCGTGGACGCGATCCGCGTCGACCCCGAACCCGGAGGAGAGCGATGACCTCGACCCCGACCGCCGTCCCCACCATCGGCAGCTGGAGCCGCGCCGAACGGGCCCGCCTCGGCGGCATCGTCTGCGCGATCGCCGCGCTGCACGTCGCCGGCGTGACCCTCTACCTCTACTGGAACCACCAGCCGGTGGCGGCCGGCGGGCTGGCCGGCGCCGGCACCCTGGCCTACGTGCTGGGGGTGCGGCACGCCTTCGACGCCGACCACATCGCCGCCATCGACGACACCACCCGACTCATGCTGCTGCGCGGCCGGCGGCCGGTCGGCGTCGGCTTCTTCTTCGCCCTCGGGCACAGCGCCGTGGTGCTGCTGCTCGCCCTCGTGGTCGGGCTCGCCTCCACCCGGCTGACCGGCGACCGGATGGCCGGCGTCCGCGAGGTCGGCGCCACCGTCGCGATCGTCACGGCGACCGGCTTCCTGCTGCTCGTGGCGGCCCTCAACGCGGTGGTGCTGGCCGGGCTGGCCCGGCTCTGGCGGCGGCTGCGCGCCGACGCGCTGGACGAGACCGAGCTGGACCTCCTGCTGCTCAACCGGGGGCTGATGCACCGGATCCTCGGGGCCCGGGCCCGCACCCTGGTCCGCTCCTCCTGGCACATGGCCCCGGTCGGCTTCCTCTTCGGGCTCGGCCTGGAGACGGCCAGCGAGGTGACCCTGCTGGCGCTGTCGGCGAGCACCGCCGCCGCCGGCGGGCTGCCCGTGCTGGCGCTGCTCACCCTGCCGCTGCTCTTCGCCGCCGGGATGTCCGCCATGGACACCGCCGACAGCCTGCTGATGAGCCGCGCCTACTCGTGGGCGTACCGGCAGCCGGCCCGGCGGCTCTGGTACAACCTGGCCACCACCACCATGACCGTGCTGGTCGGCGGCCTGGTCGCCAGCGTCTACCTGGCCGGGCTGCTCGCCGACCACCTCGGGCTCACCGTCCTGGCCGCGTACGCCTCGATCGCCGACCACTTCGAGCAGCTCGGGTACGCCGTGGTGGGCCTCTTCGCCCTCGCCTGGGGCGGCGCCGTGCTGCTCTGGCGGCTGCGCGGCCTCGACCGCCGCTTCGGGCGGGCGGA
The DNA here is from genome assembly GCF_032108445.1 of Micromonospora halotolerans. Taxonomy (NCBI): domain Bacteria; kingdom Bacillati; phylum Actinomycetota; class Actinomycetes; order Micromonosporales; family Micromonosporaceae; genus Micromonospora; species Micromonospora halotolerans. Next base: position 5,143,506 of record NZ_CP134876.1, read on the forward strand.
ATCATGACGCGGACCGTGCATCCCATCGAGGCGGAGTCCTACCGGATCCTGCGCGGGCGGGTCGACCTGTCGCACCTGCCGCCGCTGACCCGGGCGGTCACCGAGCGGGTGGTGCACGCCAGCGCCGACCTCGACTACGTCGCCGACCTGGTCTGCGACGAGGACGGGCTGGCCGCCGGGCTGGCCGCGCTGCGGGCCGGCGCGCCGATCGTCACCGACGTGTGGATGGTCGCCGCCGGCATCACCCGGGCCGGGCGGGAGATCGTCTGTCCGGTCGCCGAGCCGGCAGCCGCCGAGCTGGGCCGCGCCGCCGGCATCACCCGCTCGGCCGCCGCGGTGCGGATCGCGTCCGAGCGGGTCGGCCCGGGCGCGGTCTGGGTGGTCGGCTGTGCCCCCACCGCGCTGGTCGAACTGATCGCGCTCGACGCGGCCCCGGCGCTGGTGGTCGGCCTGCCGGTCGGGTTCGTCGGCGCGGCCGAGTCCAAGGCGGCGCTGCGGGCCAGCGGCCTGCCCGCCGTGTCCAACGTGGGCGAGAAGGGCGGCTCCGCGGTGGCCGCCGCCGCCCTCAACGCCCTGCTGTACCTGGAGGAGAAGTGAAGGACCGGACCCCGCTGCTGATCGTCGGGCACGGCACCCGCAGCGCCGCCGGCGTCGCCCAGTTCGCCGCGCTGGTGGAGCGGATCCGCCGCCGGGGCGCGGTCGCCGACGTCGAGGGCGGCTTCATCGAGCTGTCCCGCCCGCCGCTGACCGACGCCGTCGGCGCGCTCGTCGGCCGGGGCCACCGGTCCGTCGTGGCGCTGCCGCTGGTGCTGGCCGCCGCCGGGCACGGCAAGGGGGACATCCCCGCCGCCCTCGCCCGGGAGAAGCAGCGCCACACCGGCCTCCGGTACGCCTACGGGCGGCCGCTCGGCCCGCACCCGCTGCTTCAGGAGACGCTCGCGCGGCGGATCGACGCGGCGCTCGACGGGGCCGACCGGGCCGGCACGTGGGTAGCCCTGATCGGGCGCGGCTCCACCGACCCGGACGCCAACGCCGAGGTGACCAAGGTGGCCCGGCTGCTCTGGGAGGGGCGCGGCTACGCCGAGGTGGAACCCGGCTTCGTCTCGCTCGCCGAGCCGTCCGTGCCGGCCGTGCTGGAGCGGCTGCGCCGGCTCGGCGCCCGGCGGATCGTGGTCGCCCCCTACTTCCTCTTCGCCGGGGTGCTGCCGGACCGGATCGTGGCGCAGAGCCGGGAGTTCGCCGCCGACCATCCCGGCCTGGACGTGCGGGTGGCCGAGGTGATCGGCGACTGCGATCCCCTCGCCGACCTGGTCCTGGAGCGGCACGCCGAGGCGCTGCGCGGTGACATCCGAATGAACTGCGACACCTGCGCGTATCGGGTGGCGCTGCCCGGGTTCGCCGACAAGGTGGGCCGGCCGCAGACCCCGCACCACCACCCCGACGACCCGGCCGACGGGCACGGCCACCACCATCACCACCACCACGCCGGCCACCACGACGAGCCGGCCCTGCGCCCCGGACAGGTGGCCGTCGTGGGCGGCGGGCCCGGCCCCGACGACCTGATCACCGTACGCGGCCGGGCGCTGCTCGACGCCGCGGACGTGGTGGTGGCCGACCGGCTCGCTCCGGCCGGGCTGCTGCGCCGGCTGCGCCCCGGCGTGCTGGTGGTGGACGCCGCCAAGGTGCCCCGGGGCCCGTCGATGGCCCAGGACACCATCAACGACACGCTGATCGCGCACGCCCGCGCCGGGCGCCGGGTGGTCCGGCTCAAGGGCGGCGACCCGTACGTCTTCGGCCGGGGCCACGAGGAGGTCCTCGCCTGCGCGGCGGCCGGGGTGGAGACAGTGCTCGTGCCCGGGGTGAGCAGCGCGGTGGCCGCGCCCGCCCTGGCCGGGGTGCCGGTGACCCACCGGGGCGTGGCGCACGAGGTCACCGTGGTGTCCGGGCACCTCCCGCCCGGGCACCCCGACTCCCTGGTGGACTGGGCCGCGCTGGCCCGGGCGCGGGGCACGCTGGTGCTGCTCATGGCGGTGGACACCGTCGGGCGGATCGCCGCCGAACTGCTCGCCAACGGGCGGGCGCCGGAGACGCCGGTGCTGGCGGTCCGCGACGCCGGACACCCGGAGCAGTGGACGGCCCGGTGCCGGCTGGACGAGGTCGGCGCGCTCGCCGCGCGGGACGAGGTCCGGCCGCCGGCGGTGTTCGTGGTCGGGCCGGTGGTGGGGCTCGCCGCCGACCCCGCCTCGCTCGCCGGGGCCGATCCGGTGCCGGCCGCCGCCGGCCCCGCGTCCGTCGCCGTCACGGTGCGGGGGTGAGCGCGGCAGCCCGGGGGATCAGCCGGTGACGGCGCGGGCCAGGACGTAGCCCAGGGTGGCCGCCGCGAGTCCGGCGGTCACGCTGCCCAGCGCGTTGGCCAGCGCCGGGCCGCGGTGACCCGAGCGGTGCAGCCGAACGGTCTCGTAGCCGAGGGTGGACCAGGTGGTCAGCGCGCCGCAGAAGCCGGTGCCGACCAGGGCGGTCACCGCGGGGGAGGCGGGCACGGCGGCCACCGCGCCGAGCACCAGCGACCCGACCACGTTGACGGTCAGCGTGCCCCACGGGAACAGGGAGCCGTGCCGGGCCTGCACGGCCCGGTCGGTCAGGTAGCGCAGCGGCGCGCCCACCGCCGCCCCGAGCGCGATCAGCAGGACGGTCACCGGGCCACCCCGCCCCGGGCCCGGGCCAGCACCCGGCCGGCCACCGCGTCCCCGGCCCCGACCGCCAGCAACGCCCCGGCCAGGGTCGCCGCCAGGTACGCCAGCGCGGTGCCCGGCGCCCCGGCGGCGATCGCCCGCTGGGCGTCCACGGCGTAGGTGGAGAAGGTGGTGAAGCCGCCGAGCACGCCGACGCCGAGGAACGGCCGGACCAGCGGCCCGGCCGGGCGGGCGGTGAGCACCGCCATGAGCGCGCCGATCAGCAGGCAGCCGGTGACGTTGATGCCGAAGGTGGCCCACGGGAAGCCGGTGGGCGGGTGCGGGAACGCGGCCTGCAGCCCGGCCCGGCCCAGCGCGCCGAGCACCCCGCCGGCGGCGATGACCCCGAGCACCGCCGCCGGGTGGGCGGGCAGCTCCCGCCGGTCGGCGGGGACGCGCAGGTCGACGTCGGGGTCGACGCGGAACTCGGACGGTCCGGTCACGGTGCCTCCCACCAGGACGCGCAGCACTGGCAGGGACCGTTGGCGAGCGGGTCGCGGTTCTCCCGGCCGTTACCGGGACGGCGGGCCCCACCGCCGGTTTCCGCCCGAGCATAACGCCGTCCCTCGGGCCGGCCCGGTCCGCGGCCGCGCCCGCCGGCCCGGCCCCGGGGCGGGGACGACCGCCCGGCCGGCCCGGCCGGCCCGGCCGGTCCGGGCCGGTCAGGCCGCGACGTCGGCCAGCTCGTGGGTGGCCGCGGCGTCGCCCGGGGTACGCCGGGCACGCCGCTCGGCCACCAGGAGCACCGCGAGGCCGAGCAGGGTGAGCCCGGCGCCGGCCCAGATCGGGGCGGTGAAGCCGAGGCCGGCGTCGATGGTCAGCCCGCCGAGCCAGGCGCCGAGCGCGTTGCCGACGTTGAACGCGGCGATGTTCGCCCCGGAGGCCAGGGTCGGGGCCTGGCGGGCGTACTTCATGATCCGCATCTGGAGCGGCGGCACGGTGGCGAAGCCGAACGCGCCCATCAGCACCAGCGCGACCACGGTCAGCGCCGGGCTCGCGGCGGTCAGCGCGAAGCCGACCAGCACCAGGGTGAGCACCGCCAGGACGGTGACCAGGGTCCGGGACAGCGACACGTCGGCGGCCCGGCCGCCGGCCAGGTTGCCGGCGAACAGCCCGACCCCGAAGAGCACCAGCAGCCACGGCACGGTGCCGGCCGCGAAGCCGCTCACCTCGGTGAGCGTGTACGCGATGTAGGTGAACGCGCCGAACATGCCACCGAAGCCGAGCACGGTGACCACGAGCGAGAACCAGACCTGGGCGTGGGTGAAGGCCCGCAGCTCGCCGCGCAGCCCGCCAGTCGGTGCGGCGTCGGTGGCCGGACCGCGACCGGGCACCAGGACGGCGAGGCCGACCAGCGCGACCAGCCCGATGCCGGTGATCGCCCAGAACGTGGCGCGCCAGCCGAGGTGCTGGCCGAGGAGGGTGCCGAACGGCACGCCGAGGACGTTGGCGATCGTGAGGCCGGCGAACATCATGGCGATCGCGCCTGCCCGGCGGGCCGGCGCGACCAGGCCGGCTGCCACGACCGCGCCGATGCCGAAGAACGCGCCGTGGCAGAGTGCCGCGACGATCCGGCCGGCCAGCATGGTGCCGTAGTCGCCGGCCAGCGCCGAGAGGAGGTTGCCGGCGATGAAGAGCACCATCAGGCCGAGCAGGACCGGCTTGCGGCGCAGCCGGGTGACGGCGGCGGTGAGCGCCACCCCGCCGACGGCGACGCTGAGGGCGTAGCCGGAGATCAACCAGCCGGCCACCGACTCGCTGACCGCGAAGTCGGCGGCGACCTGGGGGAGCAGCCCCATGATCACGAACTCGGTCAGCCCGATGCCGAACGCCCCGATCGCCAGGGCGATCAGGCCGCCGGGGAGGGCCGAGGTGCGCTGTGCCATGCCGTACCCAATCCATGCGTTCGAAACAAAAGGCGCATGCAACTACCCGCGCCGACAACGAAGATAGTTGCACGCGCTGTATACCGGCGCAAGGGTGGTAGTCTGGGGGGCGTCCAGGTCACACCGGAGGGGGCGTCATGGGGATCGCCGACGACGCGGTCGAGATCCGCGCGCAGGGCTGGCGCACTCTCGCCGCGCTGCACGGCCTCATCGAGACCGCGCTGGAGCGCGCCCTCCAGGGCGAGCACGACCTCTCCGTCGTGGAGTACACGGTGCTCGACGCGCTCTCCCGGCAGGACGGCTGGCACATGCGGATGCGGCAGCTCGCCCGCGCCGCCGCGCTCTCCGGCAGCGCCACCACCCGCCTGGTCACCCGGCTGGAGGAGCGCGGCCTGCTCACCCGCGTGCTCTGCGCGGACGACCGGCGCGGCATCTACACCGAGCTGACCCCGGCCGGCTCGGAGCTGCTCGGCCGGGCCCGCCCCACCCACGACCGGGTGCTCGCCGACGCGCTCGCCGAGGCCGAGCGCACCCCCGAGCTGGCCCCGCTGGTCGACGCGCTGCACCGGCTCCCCGCCGCCCGCTGAGGCGCAGACACACCGGCGCGGTTGCGTCGATTCCGTGGTCCCTGCCCACCCGGCCGCGGGTTGCGTCGGTTTCGACCGCGCCGCTCCGGGGCACTTCCCGACCGACCTGCGACGGAAGGGGGTTCGTGATGGCCGGAGGGAACAGCACGGCCGGCACACGGTCGGCGCGGTCGCGCGCCGCGAGCAACGGAGGTAGCGGCGGCAGGCGGCCCGACGGTCCACCGTTCCGCAAGCCGGGGTGGTCGAAGGCGTACTCCTTCGCGCTGGTCACCGGGGCGCTCTTCCTCTTCTCCTGGCTCGGCCAGTTCCTCTTCCAGATGGCCGTGGAGAGCAACGAGGCCAGCCAGCACGGCCAGAGCTTCGCCTGGAGCGAGTTCCTGCCGCAGTTCTTCGCCAGCACCTTCGAGAACTGGCAGTCGGAGTTCCTCCAGCTCATCTGGCAGGCCGCCGGCCTGGCCATCTTCTACTACTGGGGCTCCTCCCAGTCGCGGGAGTCCGACGACCGCATGGAGGCCAAGCTGGACGCGCTGCTGCGCGAGCGAGGGCTCGACCCGGACCACCCCTGACGGCCGCATCGGGGACCTGACCTGGCAGGACGGGCCGTACGGGCGTACGGTGATCGCACCCGCCCGGCGTGACGCGGCGCCGGCGCACCCGTCGCGCAGGAGGCCACCGTGCAGGACCGCACCCCTCGTCCGGACGAGCTGGAACCCGTCGAGCGGGCCGGCGTCGACGAGCTGCGGGCGCTGCAACTCGACCGGCTGCGCTGGTCGCTGCGGCACGCGTACGACAACGTGCCGCACTACCGGCAGGCCTTCGAGGCGGCCGGCGCGCACCCCGACGACCTGCGCGAGCTGGCCGACCTGGCCCGCTTCCCGTTCACCGGCAAGGCCGAGCTGCGGGAGAACTACCCGTTCGGCATGTTCGCGGTGCCCCGGGAGCGGGTCGCCCGGCTGCACGCCTCCTCCGGCACCACCGGGCGGCCCACCGTCGTCGGCTACACCCGCGCCGACCTCGACACCTGGGCGAAGCTGATGGCCCGCTCGATCCGGGCCTCCGGCGGCCGCCCCGGCGACCGGGTGCACGTGGCGTACGGCTACGGGCTGTTCACCGGCGGGCTCGGCGCGCACTACGGCGCCGAGGAGCTGGGCTGCACCGTCATCCCGGTCTCCGGCGGCATGACCGAGCGGCAGGTCATGCTGATCCGCGACTTCGAGCCCGAGGTCATCATGGTCACGCCCAGCTACATGCTGGCCATCGTCGACGAGATGGAGCGCCAGGGCCTCGACCCGAGGTCCACCTCGCTCCAGGTCGGCATCTTCGGGGCCGAGCCGTGGACCGAGGACATGCGCCGGGAGATGGAGCAGCGCCTCGACATGCACGCCGTCGACATCTACGGCCTCTCCGAGGTGATGGGCCCCGGGGTGGCGGTCGAGTGCGTGGAGACCAAGGACGGCCTGCACCTGTGGGAGGACCACTTCTACCCGGAGATCATCGACCCGGTCACCGGCGAGGTGCTGCCCGACGGCGAGCGGGGCGAGCTGGTGCTCACCTCCCTCACCAAGGAGGCCATGCCGGTCGTTCGCTACCGCACCCGCGACCTCACCCGGCTGCTGCCCGGCACGGCGCGCAGCATGCGCCGGATCGAGAAGATCACCGGCCGGACCGACGACATGATGATCGTGCGCGGGGTCAACGTCTTCCCGACCCAGATCGAGGAGCTGATCCTGCGTACACCCGCGCTGTCGCCGCACTTCCAGTGCGTGCTGGACCGGCAGGGCCGGATGGACACCCTCACCGTGAAGGTGGAGCGGCGGGCCGGGGTGGCCGCCGACGAGGCCGAGCGGGCCGGCGCCGCCCTGGTCGAGCAGGTCAAGAACACCATCGGGGTGAGCGTGGCGGTCCAGGTCATCGAACCCGACGGGGTGGAGCGCTCGATGGGCAAGATGCGCCGGATCGTCGACCAGCGGCGGGGCAACTGACGTGGCGGGCGAGGACGGCCGCACCGCGGCCCACGACATGTTCGACGCCGACGTGGCGTCCAAGGGCCTCGGCATCGAGCTGGTGTCGGCCGGCGACGGCGCGGCCGTGGCCCGGATGCGGGTCACCCCGGCCATGCTGAACGGCCACGCCATCGGCCACGGCGGCTTTGTCTTCCTGCTCGCCGACACCGCGTTCGCGCTGGCCTGCAACAGCCACGGCCCGGCGACCGTGGCCGCCGGCGGCGAGATCAGCTTCCTCCGCCCGGTCCGCGAGGGCGACCTGCTGGAGGCCCGGGCCACCGAGCGGGTCCGCTACGGCCGCAGCGGCCTCTACGACGTCACGGTGTGGCGGGACGGCGAGGTCGTCGCCGAGTTCCGTGGCCGCAGCCGCACCATCGCCCGCGACTGACCGGCGTGCCGGCCCGTCCGCCCGCAGCGCTGCGGCAGGATGGGCCGATGGCACACATCCTGCTCCTGCACTCGGTCTACGGGCTGCGCCCCGCCGTGCTGGCCGCCGCCGACCGGCTCCGCGCCGCCGGGCACGAGGTGAGCACCCCCGACCTGTACGAGGTGCCGGCCGCCGACACCGTCGACGCCGGCTTCGCGCTGTTGGAGAAGATCGGCCGGGACGTGGTCCTCGACCGGGCCCGCGCGGCGGCGGCCGGACTGCCCGCCGACACGGTGCTGGCCGGCTTTTCCATGGGCGCGGGCGTCGCCGGGGCGCTGCTCGCCGAGCGGCCGGAGGCCGCCGCGCTGCTCCTGCTGCACGGCACCGGCGGCGATCCCGCCTCGGTACGCCCCGGCCTGCCGGTGCAGCTGCACCTCGCCGACCCCGACGACTACGAGACGCAGGACGAGGTGGACGACTGGCAGCGGGCGATGACCGCGGCCGGCGCCGAGCTGACCGTGTACCGCTACCCGGGCCCCGGGCACCTCTACACCGATCCCGGCACGCCCGATCACGACGCGCCGGCCGCCGCCCTCACCTGGGACCGCGTCCTGGCGTTCCTCGCCGACCGCTGACCTGCCGGAGCGGCTCCGTCCGGCCGCCCCGGGACGACGTCCGGGTCGGAGTGGCCCCGTGCCCGCTCCGGCCCGGACGTCGTCTCACGCGGCGAGCCCCCGCACGCCGCCGGCCAAGGTCAGCCCGGCCCGGGCGGACGCCCCCACCGGCCGCTCCCCGCCGGCCCGGCGCGGACGTGGCGGCCCGACGGCTGGCGGTCGCCCGCCCACCGCCCCTACCCGGCCCGCCGACTCGCGCGACGGGCCGCCGGGTAACGGGTCCCGGAGCCCCGGGAACACCCCGAGCCGCGCCCGCACCGCCCGGCCCGGCCGGTTGCCGCCGGCCCGGACCGCCGGGAGGGCGCCCCGGGCAGAGGACTCGGCGGTGGCGCCCCCCGACACCCCCGCCGGCCGGCCCGCCGCGGCGTCGGCCGGTCCGACGTGGACGGCGACCGTCCGCCGGCTGCCCGTCCGCCGGCTGCCCGTCCGCCGGCTGGCCGGCGCGCCGGTTCCCGCCGCCGCGCCGCCCCCCGACGCCGCGGCGGCCCTCGCCGCCGCACCCGGCGTCGGGCCGCCCACCGCGACCGTGCCGGGCGTCAGGCCGCCCCCCGCGGCCGTGCCGGGCGTCGGGCCGCCCCCCGCGGCCACACCCGGCGTCGGGCCGTCCGCCGTCACACCCGGCGTCCGGCCGCCCGCACCGGGGACCGGCGCCGGTCGGGCCCCTCCACCCGACCGGTGCCCCACCCCGGCGGGGCACGTGGCCCGGCCGGTGGTGACCCCGCCGGCGGCCGGGCGGGTCGCCCCGACCGGCTCGGCGTCCCGCAGCCGGCGGGCGAACTCCGCCCGCACGGCACGGGGCAGCCGGTGCGCGGCCACCCGGGCCACGGCCGGCTCGGCGACCGCGTACCCGCCGGTGGTGGCCCGGCGCAGCAGGCCCGCGTCGACCAGCGCGCGCAGCACCGGCTCGGCGCGCCCGGCCGGCCAGCCGAGCATCCGCGCCAGCGTGGCGGCCGGGACGTCCACATCCCGCGCGGCGACCGCCATCAACACGGCCCGCCGCTCCCCGTCCAGCCGGTCCAGCCGGGCGTCGACCAGCCGGCGGACCGGCTCGGGCACCCCGGCCGGCTCGGCGTCGGCGCCGAGCATGGCGGCGTACGCCGCCGCGGCGCCCGGGTTGCCGCCGATCAGCGGGAGCAGCTCCGCGGCCGGCGCCGTGGGCCGGCCGGCCCGGTCGAGCAGGTGCCGCAGCAGCCGTCCGGTGTCGACGGTGCCCAGCGCGGGCAGCGGCACCCGGCGCCGTCGGCCGGCCGCACCGGGCAGCAGGTCGGCCCAGCGCGGACCGTGCGTGGCCACCACGGCGAGCGGCAGGCTCCGCTCGGTGGCCGCGGCGAACACCCGGTGCAGGAACCGGTTCAGCGCCGGCGCGGCCCGGTCCAGGTCGTCCACCGCCACCACCACCGGCTGGCCGGTGGCCAGGTCCAGCAGGAGCTCCCGGCACACCTCGGCGCCGCCCGCGGCGGCTGCCGGGTCGGCCGGCGCGGCCAGGAACTCGGCCAGCGCGTGCGCCGCCGCGCCGCGCCGGGCCGCCGGCAGCCCGTCCAGGGTGGCGCCCAGCCGCCGGCGTACGGTCTCCGGCGACTGGCCGTCGCGCAGCCCGGTGAGGCCGCGGACCAGGTCCGCCAGCGGCGCCAGTTCGCCGTCCGGGAACGGCGGGCAGCGCGCGACGCACCACCGCACCGGAGTACCGTCCACCGTCGACACCGCGCGGACCAGCTCGTGCAGCAGTCGGCTGCGCCCGCTGCCGGCCGGGCCGACCAGCGAGATCCAGCGTGGACGGCGCTCCCGCACGGCCCGCGCGATCTCGTCGCCGGCCGTGGCCAGCTCGCGGCGGCGGCCGACCAGCGGGCCGTGGTGCCGGTCCGGCCGGCGCCGGGCCACCCCGGTCACCCGCCAGACGTCCAGCGGCGCCGCCCGGCCGGCCACCGCCAGGGCGGTGAGCGGGCGCTGCTCGACCAGGCCCGCGACGGCCCGCCGGGTGGCCGCGCAGAGCACCACCCCGCCGGGCGGGGCGTGCTCCTGCAGGCGGGCCGCCGTGGTGATCACCGCGCCGCTGGCCGCGCCGTGCCCGCCGTCCCGGGTGGCGGCCAGGTCGACCAGCACCTCGCCGGTGGCCACGCCGACCCGGACCCGCAGCCGGGTGCCGGCCGGCAGCCGCCGGTCCAGCGCGTCCTGGATCTCCAGCCCGGCGCGTACCGCCCGGTAGGCGTCGAAGCCGTCGGAGCCGTGGGCCCCGAACAGCGCCATCACCGCGTCGCCGACGTACTTCTCCACCACGCCGTGCCATCGGTGGAGCACCGCGGCCACCGTGCCGAAGTAGGCCTGCTGCAGCGCCCGCACGTCCTCCGGGTCGAGCCGCTCGACGAGGCCGGTCGACCCGACGATGTCGGCGAAGAGGACGGTGACCGTGCGCCGTTCCTCCGGCACGGGCCAGCGGGCCCCGGTGACCGCTTCCCGACTCCCCACGGGCGTGGTGATCAGCATCGCACCCACCCTTTCCCCGGTCCGGTGCCTGACGACCACCGGAGACTTTCACCACCGGGTCCTCGGGGGATCGGTAGGACGACGTATGTCGACCACCCGCAACCATTAGTCGTAATGTCGACGCGAGGAGTACCACAAGGGCGCTGAGCCCGTAGAACGGTGCGGGAACCTGTGACTAGGCTGCGGGGCATGGCCAGCGATGTGGACACTGCGCCGCTCGTCGGCCGTGCCGACACGGTGGGGGCGCTGCGGTCGGCCCTGCTCGACGACGTCGCCCCCGGTCAGACCGCGGCCGTGTTCCTCACCGGCGAGAGCGGGGTGGGCAAGACCCGGCTGCTCACCGAGGTCGGCGAGCGACTGCGGGACGCGGGCGCGCTGGTCCTCACGGGCGTCTGCCTCGACATCGGCGACGCCTCGCCGCTGCACCCGCTGCGCCAGGCGCTGCGCCGCCTCGACGCCGACCTGACCGAGGCCCGCACCTCGTCGGCGGTCCGCGGCCTGCTCCAGGTCTTCGACGAGGAGACCCCGGGCCCGGACGGCGCGGGCGCGCTGCTGGAGCGGGTGTCGCGCGGCCTGCACCTGGTCGCCGGCGGGCGGCCGCTGGTGCTCGTCCTCGACGACCTCCAGTGGGTCGACCGCAGCACCCGCCAGCTCCTGCTGTACCTGCTCGCCGGCCTCGGCGACCTCCAGCTGTCGGTGCTCGCCGCGATCCGGGCCGAGTCGTTGCAGGGCGCGCACCCGCTGCGCCGGGTGCTCACCGAGCTGCGCCGGCTGCGCTCGGTCCGGGTGGTCGACCTGGCGCCGCTGGACCGGGCCGACACCGACGAGCTGGCCGCCGCGATCGTGGGCACGCCGCTGGCCCCCGAGGCCGCCGACCAGATGTGGCAGCGCAGCGGCGGCAATCCGTTCGTGGTGGAGGAGCTGGCCCGGGACCTGCGTGACGGCCACGACGGCCTCTCCGACACGCTGCGCGAGGTCTTCCTGGCCCGCGTCGACGCGCTGCCGCAGCCCGCGCACGCCGTGGTGCACGCGGTCGCCGCCGGGGTCGAACCGGTCGAGCACTGGCTGCTGGCCCAGGTCGTCCGGCTGCCCGAGGACCAGCTGATCGAGGCGGTCCGGGAGGCCGTGGCGCACCGGCTGCTGGTCGGCGCCGACGACGGCTACCGGCTGCGGCACCGCCTGGTCGCCGAGGTGCTGGCGCACGAGCTGCTCCCCGCCGAGCGGGCCGCGCTGCACCGCCGCTACGCCGAGACGTTGACCTCGGCCACCGCCGAGCTGCACCAGGCCCGGCTGGCCCACCACTGGCGGCTGGCCGGCGAGCCGGCCCGGGCCCTGCCGGCCGCGATGGCCGCCGCCCGGGAGGCCGAGCGGCTGCACGGCTACGCCGAGGCGCACCGCCACTGGTCGGCCGCCCTGAGCCTGGCCACGACCCCGCCCGCCGTGCTGCCCGACGGCGGCCGGCCCGAGCCGGTCGAGGTCGACCGGGCCGAGCTGCTGACCCACGCCGCCGAGGCCGCCCACCACTGCGGTGAGCACGCCCGCGCGCTGGCCCTGCTGGAGGAGCTGGCCGCCGACCCGGCCGGCCCGCCCACCTGCGCCCTGCACATCCGGCGGGCCCGCTACCTGGCCGCCGCCGGCCGGTCCGCGCCGGCCGAGGCCGAGTACCGGCGGGTGCTCGCCGCGGACGACTGCACGCCCCGGGAGCGGGCCACGGCCGCCGCCCACCTGGCCGAGCTGCTGCTGCACCTGGGCCGCTACGCGGAGGCCGGCGACCAGGCCCGCGAGGCGCTGCGGCTCGCCGCCGACGTCGAGGGCACCGCCTCGGAGGTCGTGCTGGCCAGCGCCGCGCTCGGGTTCAGCGAGGCCTACCTGGAGGACCCGGACGCCGGGCTCGCCGTCATGCGGGAGGCGCTGGACACCGCCGAGCGCTCCGGCCGGCCGGAGGACGTGGCCTGCGCGTACCTGCACCTGGCCGAGCTGCTCACCGGGCCGCTGAACATCCTCGAGGAGGGCGTGGTGGTGGCCCGCCGGGGCGCCGAGCGGGTCGCCGAGCTGGGGCTCGGCCGCACCTGGGAGACCCGGCTGCTGGCCATCGCCACCAACGGGCTGTTCCGGGTGGGGCAGTGGGCCGAGGCCGAGAAGGTGGTGGCGGCCGCGCTGCGGCACCGCCCGTCCGGCGCCGACGCGGTCGAGCTGCTGCTGGCCCGGTGCCGGCTCTCCGTCGGCTACGGCGACGTCGAGGCCTCCGACCGTGACCTGGAGGCGGTCGCCACCGTGCTGGCCGGCGGCGGGGCCCGGCACGTGCTGCCGATGCTCATCCTGCGGGCCGGGCTGGCCATGTGGCAGGGCCGGCACGACCTGGCCCGGCAGGCGGTCCAGCGGGGCCTGACCGAGAGCCGGTCCGACGACGTCATCGTGCTGGCCACGCTGGCCTGGCACGGGCTGCGCGCGGAGGCGGAGGCGTCGGCCAGCCGGACCGTCGAGGTGGACCCGAACGCGGTCCGCCGGCTGCGCGGGGTGGTCGACCGGGTGGCCGCCAAGAGCGGGAAGGCGGGCGCCCCGGTGCGCTACGTCGCCGACGCGTTCCTGGCCCTCTGCGCCGCGGAGCTGAGCCGGCTGGACGACGGCCGGGGCGACCCCGAGCTGTGGGCGCGCGCGGCCACCGAGTGGGACCGGCGCAACCACCCCTACCCGGCGGCCTACTCGCGGCTGCGGCAGGCCGAGGCGCTGCTGGCCCGGCGCAGCCGGGTGGCCACCGCCGGCAAGCTGCTGCGGCAGGCCCACCGGACGGCCCAGTCGCTCGGCGCCGTGCCGCTGAGCGAGGAGATCCGCACGCTGGCCGGGCGGGCCCGGGTGGCCCTGGACGACGGCGCCCCCGCCGCGCGTCCGGCGCCCCGGCCCCGGGCCGCCGAACCGGCCGCGCCCACGGTGGACGAGCTGGTGGTGCTCACCGCCCGGGAACGGGAGGTGCTCGCGGCGGTCGCCGAGGGGCTGACCAACCGGGAGATCGGCCAGCGGCTGTTCATCAGCGAGCGGACCATCGGCGTGCACGTGTCGCACATCTTCGACAAGCTCCAGGTCCGCACCCGGGTGCAGGCCAGCGCGATCTTCCTGCGCAACCGGGCCGAGTAGCCGCGCGTCGGCAATACGTCGTTCTACTGATCCGGCCGGCGTACGCCGGCTGGAAGGCTGTCCAGCGTCACCGGGTGGCGTCGTGGGGGCGCCGACCACTGTGGAGGAGAGATGACCGAACCGGTCTGGGGTCCCGTGCACCAGGACATCGTCGGGCTGCTCGCCGACCACCCCGCCGATGTGCCGGCGGTCGTCGACCACCTCACCAAGCTCCAGGACCTGCTGGTCCGGCTGCCTCCGCTGGAGGAGAGCTGCCCGCTGGCCGATTTCAACAAGCTCTACCTGGTCATCACCTCCACGGTCCTCGACGGCCTGTACGACGACCGTTTCACCGACCCGGCCTTCCTGGCCCGGCTCGACGTGGAGTTCGCGGCCCGCTACTTCGACGCGCTGCGGTTCTGGACGGACTCCCACCCGAGCACGCCGAAGGCCTGGTCGTGCCTGTTCCGCCGGATGCGCGGCCCGGACGCGCGGCCGCTGCCGTCGGCCGCCGCCGGGGTGAACGCCCACATCAACTACGACCTGCCGTTCGCGCTGGTGACCACTTTCGACAGCCTGGAGTCCGAGCCGGTCGACGGCAGCGACCAGCACCACGACTACCTGGAGATCAACAAGATCTTCGCCGAGCGGATCCCGGAGCTGCGCCGCGGCTACCTGGACCACTGGCAGCTGATGATCGACATGGTGAACGGCGACATCGACGACTGGTACCAGGGCGAGCTGGTCGAGTACACCCGGAACGTGGCCTGGCGCAACGCGCAGAAGATCTGGCGCTGCCGGCACGACCCGGAGGCCCGCGAGTGTGAGCGGATGCGGCTGGACGACAACGCCGCACTGCTCGGCCGGCTGCTGCTGTCGCCCCTCGGGGCGTTCCTGCAGTAGCCGGGACGGGGGGTCCCCGCGTCCCGCCGCCGGTCGGGCGCGGGACGCGGGGACGCCGTCGGTGGTGCGAGGATGGGCCGGTGGAAGAGGCGCTCCCCGGCAACGTGACCGCGGGGGTGGTCCGGGTCGGCGACACCGTCCGGCGCCCGGCCGGCCCGTGGACCGCGAGCGTCGACGCCCTGCTCGGCCACCTGCACGCGGTGGGCTTCGGCGGCGCGCCCCGGCCGCTCGGCCGGGACGACCGGGGCCGGCAGGTGCTGGAGTACGTCCCGGGGGAGCCGGGCGACCCGGCCGGGACGTACTCCCTCGACGAGCTGGCCTCGATCGGCGCGTTCCTGGCCGATCTGCACGACGCGACGGCGTCCTTCACGCCCCCGCCCGGCGCGAGCTGGCAGACGGCGATCGCCCCCGACGGCGCGGAGCTGGTCTGCCACCACGACGTGGCGCCGTGGAACCTGGTCCGCTCGGCCCGGGGGTGGGTCCTCATCGACTGGGACGGTGCCGGCCCGGGCACCCGGCTCTGGGAGCTGGCGTACGCGGGGCAGAGCATGGCGGGGATGCGCCCGGACCGGGCGCCGGACGAGTCCGCGGCCCGGCTGCGCGCCCTGGTCGACGGCTACGGGTTGCCGGCGGCGGAGCGGCCGGCGCTGGCCGCGCTGCTCGGCCGCCGGGCCCGGGCCATGGTCGACCTGCTGGCGGCGGGCGCCCGTGACGGGGTGCAGCCCTGGGCGCGGATCCACGCCGAGGACGGGGCGTACTGGCGGGCCACGGCGGCGCTGCTGGACGCCGGGGTGGACCGCTGGACGGCCGCCCTGGCGTGACCGGTCAGCCGCGCCGGGTCCGCCCCCGGTACGCGGCCGCGGCGGCCCGGTTGTTGCACAGCTCGCAGCAGTAGCGCTGCCGGCCGGCGCGGGTCCGGTCCAGGTACGGCGCGTCGCATCCGTCGGCCGCGCAGACGCCGAACCGCTCCGCCCCGCCGGTCGCCGCGGCCCGGGCCAGCGCCCCGGTGACGAGGGCGGCGAACGGTCCGGCCGGGCCGGGCCGGGGCAGCGGGGTGAGCCGCAGCGTGCCGTCGGGCCCGGGCTCGACCACGGTGCCGGCGCTCACCTCGGCGAGCACCTCGTTGAGCGTGGCCACCCGGGCGGCCGGGTCGGGCGCGGCGAAGACCGCGTGGAGCCGGTCGCGCAGGTCGCGCAGCCGGGGCAGGTCGGCCTCGGTGAGCGGTGCGGTGACCTCGGCGAGGCCGACGTCCCGGGCGGCGGCGCGCAGCCGCGCCACCGAGAGCTGGTCGACCGGGTCCTGGAGCACCCAGTAGCTGTGCAGCAGCGTGATGGCCAGGCGCAGCGCGGGCTCCAGGGGTGGCACCGCGCTCATCCGCGTCCCCTCCCTCGTCGGGTTGCCGACACGTCCGCCGTCCTCCCGCACTTGACCGATCGCCGTCCGCCATCCTAGCGTCGTCAGCTGTAAAATGAGTTTAAAAACTTATGGAGGTGGCACATGCGACGTCTGCCCGCCCTCGTGTCCGTGGCCGCGCTGCTGGTCACCGGCGCGCTCGCCGGCGGCGGCAACGCCCAGGCGGAGGCGCCCGCCGAACCGGCGGCCGCGGGCCACGCGGCGCCCACGGTGATCCGCGACATCGAGATCCCGGTCGCCGGGCAGCCGGCCGTCCGGGCCTGGCTGGTCCGGCCGCAGCGCGCCGGGGGCGGGCTGGCCGGGGTGCTGGACCTGCACTGGTTCGAGCCCGGCCGGGCCAACCAGGACCGCAGCGAGTTCCTGGCCGAGGCGACCGCCCTGGCCGGACGCGGCGTGGTGTCGGTCCTGCCGCAGCTCACCTTCCCGTGGGCGGGCGACCCGGTCGGCGACGGCCGGGACCGGGGCGCCGTCACGGCTCAGCTCGACGGGGTGCGGGCGGCGTACCGGCGGCTGCTCGCCGAGCCGGGGGTGGACCGGACCCGCACCGCCGTGGTCGGCCACGACTACGGCGCCATGTACGCCGCCGACCTGGCCGCCCGCGAGCCGGGGCTGCGCACCGCCGTGCTGCTCGCGCCTGACGCGACCTGGGCCAACTGGTTCGACAGCTACTGGCTCCACCTGCCGGCGGGGGAGAAGGAGGCGTACCGGGCGGTCTTCGCCGGCCTGGACCCGGTGGACCTCGTGGTGCGGCTGGGCGCCGGGGCGTACCTCCAGTTCGCCGGCGCGGACCGGTTCGTCGGCGCGGAGACCCGCGCCGCCTTCGCCGCCGCGGCGCCGCGGGCCACGGTGTCGCTCTACCCGGAGGAGGAGCACGACCTGGGCGCCGCGCGCACCCGGGACGACCGGGTCGCCTGGCTGGCCGGCCGGCTCGGGCTGCCCGGCTGACCCGAGGGACCCACCGGACCGGGCGGCGTCGGGGGGGCGTCGCCCGGTCCCGGCCGGGTGGGGGAGCGGCCGGGCCGACCCGGGCCGAGGGCGGGAGCGGGTGTCGGTCCGGCCCGACCGGGTACCCGGCGGCCATGCCGCACACCGGTTCGGTCCGCCGCTTCGCCTTCCGGTTCGACCCGGCGTTCCGGTTGCCGCTGGCCCTGCTCGGGGTGCGGCCGGAGACCGCCCGGGTCGAGCTCGGCCCGGACGAGATGACCGTGCGGTTCGGTCCCTGGCGGCTGCGCACCGCCCGCGGCAACGTGAGCGGGGTCGAGCTGGGCGGCCCGTACCGCTGGTGGCGGGTGGTCGGACCGCACCTGTCCCTGGCCGACGGCGGGGTCACCTTCGGCACCGGCGTGGCCTCCGGGGTCTGCCTCCGCCTCGCCACGCCGGTGCCGGCGCTCGTCCCCGGCCCGTGGCCGCGCCACCCGGCCGTCACGGTGACGGTGACCGACCCGGAAGCGCTGCGCGACGCCCTGGCCACCCCACCCTGAT
This sequence comes from Micromonospora halotolerans, assembly GCF_032108445.1. Taxonomy (NCBI): domain Bacteria; kingdom Bacillati; phylum Actinomycetota; class Actinomycetes; order Micromonosporales; family Micromonosporaceae; genus Micromonospora; species Micromonospora halotolerans. The sequence goes on from NZ_CP134876.1 coordinate 5,161,145, forward strand.
CATCTTTCTCCCGCTTGCCCGGTTCCGCCGGGCCGCGCCCCGCGTACCGCCTACCGTCGGTGCAGGGCCTGAAGGGGAGCACATGGCGGAGGCACGGGACGGGGCACAGCCCCGGCGGACGCGGGGGCGCCGCCACCACGCGCAGTCGACCCCCGCGGACCGGGCGCTGCGCGACGCTCGCGACCCGGACCGCGGCGACCGCGCCCGGCGGGGTCCGGCGACGCTGCCCGAGCGCGTGGAGAGCCCGGTGCGGCGGGCCCAACCGACCGGCGGGTTCCCCCGCTGGCTGTTCCAGCACCGGGTGCAGCCGGAGGGCCCGGAGACCCGCGAGCACCAGTCGAAGGGCCATCCCTGGTGGCGGGTGATGTGCCTGACCGGCGTGGACTACTTCTCCACCCTCTCCTACCTGCCCGGCATCGCCGCGGTGGCGGCCGGCGCGCTGAGCCCGCTCGCGACCCTGCTGATCGTCGCGCTGACGCTGTTCGGGATGCTGCCGATGTACCGGCGGGTGGCCCGGGAGAGCCCGCACGGGCAGGGCTCGGTGGCCATGCTGGAACGGCTGCTGCCGTTCTGGCGGGGCAAGATCTTCGTGCTGGTGCTGCTCGGCTTCGTGGCCACCTCGTGGATCATCACGATCACGCTCTCCGCCGCCGACGCCACCGTGCACCTGCTGGAGAACCCGGTCCTGCCCGAGTCGTTCCCGCACGGCACCACGGCCGCCGTGGTGGTGACCGTGGTGCTGCTGCTCATCCTCGGCGGGGTGTTCCTGCTGGGGTTCAGCGAGGCGGTGCAGGTCGCCATCCCGCTGGTGGCGGTCTTCCTCGGGCTGAACGCGGTGATCGTGGTCGCCGGCCTGGCCGAGGTCGCCGCCGAACCGGAAGCGCTGGCCGGCTGGACCGACCGGCTGACCCGGGTCGGCGGCGGGGGCGACGTGCTGGCCACCAGCGTGCTCGCGTTCCCGCTGCTGGTGCTGGGCCTCTCCGGCTTCGAGACCGGAGTGAGCATGATGCCGCTGATCAAGAGCGACGGCGTCGACGCCGAGCACCGGTTGGCGGCGCGGATCCGCAACACCCGCAAGCTGCTCACCACCGCCGCGCTGATCATGTCGGTCTACCTCATCGCCACCACCTTCGTCACCACCGTGCTCATCCCGGCGCACGAGTTCGCGCCCGGCGGGGCGGCCAGCGGCCGGGCCCTGGCCTTCCTGGCCCACGAGCACCTGGGCGAGGCGTTCGGCACGGTCTACGACATCAGCAGCATCCTCATCCTCTGGTTCGCCGGCGCCTCGGCGATGGCCGGCCTGATCAACATCGTGCCCCGCTACCTGCCCTCGTACGGCATGGCGCCCGAGTGGGGGCGGGCGGTCCGGCCGGTGGTGCTGGTCTACACGGCGATCAGCATCGCCATCACGGTCGCCTTCCGCGCCGACGTCAACGCCCAGGCCGGCGCGTACGCCACCGGGATCCTGGCCATGATGGTCTCCGGTGCGATCGCGGTGACCATCTCCGCCTACCGGTCGCGGCACCCGTTCGCCGGGATCGGCTTCACGGTGCTCACCCTGGTGCTGCTCTACGCGCTGGTCGAGAACGTCATCGAGAAGCCGGACGGCATCACCATCTCCGGCCTGTTCATCGCCGGCATCGTCGCCGTCTCGCTGATCTCCCGGGTGTCCCGGACCACCGAACTGCGCGCCGAGCGGATCGAGTTCGATGAGGCGGCACGGCGGTTCGTCGCCGACTCGATCGCCCACGACGGCCGGCTGCACCTGATCGCCAACAAGCGGCAGAGCGGCTCGCTGAAGGAGTACCGGCTCAAGGAGCGCGCGCAGCGCGGCATGAACCCGGTGCCCGGCGCCGCCGACGTGCTCTTCCTGGAGATCGACGTCAGCGACCCCTCGCGGTTCAGCGAGGTGCTGCGGGTGCACGGGGTGGAGGTCGGCGGATACCGGATCCTGCGGGCCAACAGCCCCGCCGCGCCCAACGCCATCGCGGCCATCCTGCTGGCCCTGCGGGACGCCACGGGGGTCCGCCCGCACTGCCACTTCGAGTGGTCCGAGGGCAACCCGATCGCGCACCTGCTGCGCTACCTGATCCTCGGCCGTGGCGACACCCCGCCGGTGGTCCGGGAGATCATCCGCAAGACCGAGCCGGACCCCACCCGCCGGCCCGGCATCCACGTGGGCGGCTGAGCACCGCCTCCGGCCGCCGGCCGCGTCCCGGTCCCACGGCCCGAGCGGTACGCCGGCCGCCACCCGCAGCGGGCGGCGCCCGGCTGCCGGCGCCCCGCCCGCGGCGCGCCGGTCAGGCGAGCGCGCGCACCCGGGCGAGGAAGTCCCCGGCGCAGAAGTCGAGGAAGCCGTCCGGGTCCGGGCCTGCGTTCTGCAGCACGATGTGGTCGAACCCGGCGTCGACGTAGGCCTTCACCTTCGCCAGGTGCGGCTCCGGGTCCGGCCCGACCGAGAACTGCTGCCGGATGTGCTGGTCCTCCACCCAGATCGTCGCCGCGTCGAAGTTCACCGGGTTGGGCAGCTCGCTCATCACCTTCCACCCGGTGACCGCCCAGCGGCTGGTCTCCTTCGCCGCGCGCACCGCCTGCTCCTCGTCGGAGGCCCAGGCCATCGGCACCTCCGCGTAGTGCGGCCCCCGCCCACCGGCCTCCTGGTAGCGCTCCACGATCGACGGCTTCGGCTCGGTGGCGAACAGCCCGTCGCCCAGCTCGGCGGCCATCGCCGCGGAGGACCGACCGCTGGCCGCCACGGCGATCACCGGGGGCGTCGAGGGGAGGTCCCACACCCGGGCGTCCTCCAGTTGGAGGTGCCGGCCCTCGTACGACTGGTAGCCGCCCTGCCAGAGCAGGCGGATGATCTCCAGGGCCTCGCGCAGCCGCTCGTGCCGGCCGCGGACGCTGGGGAAGCCCCGCCCGACCACGTGCTCGTTGAGCCGTTCGCCCGCGCCCACACCCAGGGTGAACCGCCCGCCGGAGATCAGCGCCATGGTGGCCGCGGCCTGGGCGATGATCGCCGGGTGGTACCGCACCGAGGGGCAGGTGACCCCGGTGGCCAGCCCGAGCGTGCTGGTCTTCGCGGCGATGGCGCCGAGCGCGCTCCAGGTGAAGCAGGAGTGCCCCTGTATTTCCAGCCAGGGGTGGTAGTGGTCGCTCATCTCGACGAAGTCGAAGCCGGCCTGTTCCGCGCGGACCGCCTGCCGAATGAGTTCCTGCGGGCCGAAGGCCTCCGAGGCCAGCTTGTAGCCGATCTGCATCGCCCTGGTCTCCCGTCCTCCGCGCGGCTGGACCGCTGCCGTTCCCGCCCCGGACCCCGACAAACACCGCCGGAACGAAGGACCCAGCCTCCTAGGACGCCGTAGCGGTGGTGACTCTGCGCGCGCCGGGCACGAAAGGGCCCGCGCCTCGGGGGAGCGGGCGCGGGCCGGGTGTGCCGGGGTGGGGCCTACTTGGACGGCTCGGGCAGCTTGCAGTCCACCTTGGGGTTCGCGCCGATGTAGTTCAGCGGGCCGGCCACGATCGTGACGAGGATGGTGCCGGCCTCGGCGCAGTTGGTCTCGTCGTTGCCGTAGTAACCGCGCTGTCCGGCGGCGATGGCGCCGATGATGAGCCAGATGACGACCAGGACGCCGACTATCGAGGTGCCGCGCATGGGTTGCCTCCACTGGGGTTGTGGTGGATTCGAGGTGGAGGCCATGTACCCAGAGCGGGGGAACGGTCAAACGGCGCCGCGGTTGCGGCGCGGCCGATTCCGACCATCGCGGCGTCGGATCAGTGCGGCGGGGCGGGGCTCTCCGGGGGTCGCCCCCGGCTGCGCAGGTGGTCGGCGACGGCCACCCCGGCCAGCACCAGCATCGCGCCCAGGGCGGCGTAGATGGGGGCGAGGTGGAGAAGGAAGGGCGCGAGCGTCAGCAGCGCCAGGACGCCGCCCGGTCGGGAGACCGACACCCGGCTGAACACCTCGTACTCGAAGGCGGCGCGACCGGTCAGGAACAGCGCCGGCCCACCCAGGATGATCGCCAGCCAGGCCGGCGGGGTGTGCCCGGTCGGTTCGAGCAGCACCAGGTCGAACCCCGCGGCGCTGGTCACGACGCCCGCCACCATCAGCAGGTGGGTGTACGGGGCGGAGTTCAGGAACTTGCTCGGCTGTCTGGACATGGCGATGGCGTGCGGCAGCAGCTCGCCGGACTTGTGCACGTAGATCCGCCAGAGCAGCAGGGTGGTGGCGAACGCGATGGCGAAGGCCCCGATGTTCTCCGCCTCGGAGTGGTGCAGGCTGAAGACGGTGCCGGTGACCAGGATGGCGTCGCCCAGCGCGATGATGAAGAACTGCTGGTAACGCTCGGAGAGGTGCTCGGCGGTCACGTTGCGCTGGGCGTCCGGCACCACGCCCAGCCCCGGCACCGGGTACGCGAGCCGGAAGCCGAGATAGTCGATACCCAGGGCCACCAGCCAGAGCGTCTCGCGGGCGTGGCCGCTCGCCGTCGCGCCGACGAGCCAGGGGATCGCGGAGACCGCGAACCAGATGAAGATCCGGGCGGCCCGGCGCTGGGTCTGCCGGTGGCGCCGGACGGCCGGCATGAGGAACAGCCCGCGTCCGAGATGGATCGCCACGTACGTGCCGGCGAAGACCAGCCCCCGGCCGCTGAAGGCCTCCGGGATGGCGGTGGTCATCAGCAGCGCCCCGAACATCACCGCGACGATCAGCAGCTTGATCTCGGGACGTTGCGGGTCGTACATGTCGGTGACGAGGGTGGTGATCGCCCACGTCCACCACATCGCCATCAGCATGATCAGCGACTGGACGGCCCGCTCCCAGTCGATGCCGGTGATCAGCCCGCGCGAGATGAGGGAGAGCGCGACCACGTACACGAGGTCGAAGAAGAGTTCCAGCAGGGTCACCCGGCGTGGCGCCTCGGGGTCCCGGACCGGTGGCCGCCGCTCGGCGGGCTGCTCCGGCGTGGGGGTGGGCACGAGCTGCTCCTGCGGTGGCGGGATCGGCGCGGCGGGCCGTCCGGCCCTGCACCCGACCGTAGCGACGCCCGCGTGGGCCCGTGCCGGCTTCCGGCATTTCGCGCCCGTCCGGGGCGCGGCGCCGGTGGTGACCCTCTGTCACCACCGGCGCCGCGCGTCGGATCAGCCCTCGCCGGCGCCGGCCGGCAGCACCCGCTCGGCCTCGGCGCGGGCGCCGGCCAGCACCTTCGCCTGCTGCGACCAGGTCGCCAGGCCCGGCGCGGCGCGCAGGCCGGCGGCCTTGACGGTCTCCCGCAGCGTCGCCTCGTCCAGTTCGCTGAGCTGCTGGTAGGTGCGGATGCCGGCGGCCTGGAGGGCGGCGGCCAGCTTCGGCCCGATGCCCTGGATCCGCCGGAAGTCGTCGGCGGCGTCCACCTGGGCCGGAGCGGCGTCCTCGACCGCGGCGCGCGGCGCGGGCACCGTCACGGGCGCGGCCGGCTCCGTGGCGGCGACCGGCTCGTCGGCCACCGGTTCGGCGGCGACCGGCTCGGCCGGCTCGGCCACCGGGTCGGCGGCCGGCACCGGCTCGGTCGCGGCGGCCGGCTCGTCGGCCACGGCCACCGGCTCCGGCGCGCTGCGGGCCGGCTCGGCCTCCTCGTCGGCGGCGCGCGGCTCGGGCACCGCCACCGGCTGCGCCTCCTCGGCCACCGGCTGCGCCTCCTCGGCCACCGGCTCGGCCGCCACCGTGCGGGCCGGCGCCTCGCCGGAGATCGCCGGCTCGGTGACCGTCGCCGGCTCGGTGGACGGCAGGGGGGCGGCCTCGGCGGCCAGCCTGGCGGCGGCCGGGGCGGCGTCCTGGTCGGCCGGGGCCGGCGCCTCGGTCACCGCGGCGGGCGCCGGCACCTCGTCGACCACGGCCTCCGGCCGCTCCCGGTCGACCGTGGCGGTCACCTCCGGCGCCGGGGCGGCGCCACCCTCCACCGTGGGCGCGCCGGTGCCGGCCGCGTTCCGTCGGCCGCTCACCACCCACCCGATGACCAGGCCCACCAGCAGGGCCAGGATCAGCACCAGCCACTGCCCGAAGCTCGACGGCATGCCAACCTCCTCCTATGTACGTGAACGACAATCGCGAGAAAACCCGGGGCAGCTTCGCACACGTACGCGCGGGACGACAGGGAGGTCGGCGGCAGTCGCCGCCGGTGGGACGGGACGTGCCGGCCGGTGGCCGCGGGATGACCGAGCGTGTGCTACGCGGAAGGGGCGCCCCGGACCCTGGTGCCGTTCGAGGGTCCGGGACGCCCCGGTCTTCCCGCCGGGGGCTCAGCAGGCCTGGCGGGGCACCGGCAGGTCGGCCGCGTCCCAGCTGTAGAAGCAGCCGGCCACGGCGTCGCGGGGGGAACGCCAGGTCGGCAGGTACGGCGAGGTGTGCGCCGACAGCCGCTCGTTGACCTGCTGGTAGAACGGGTTTTCGCGCACCTCGGCGGCCAGGTCCGGGTCGACGTCCACCGTCTCCATGAGGTGCACGCACAGGTCGTGCAGGTAGTACAGCGAGCGGTGCCGTATCCCGGTGAGGCGGGGCAGGTCGGTGGCGTCGGACTCGGCGAAGATCTGGGCCACCCGCCCCTGCGCGCCCGGCACGATCCGGCTGACGACCAACAGTCGACTCATCGGGACCCCTCTCGCCACTGGCGGTGCCGACTCCGGTCCAGGGCGCCGGCCACCGTGGGCACACCCTGCCGGGCCCGCTGTCACCTGGCCGTCACGGCCCGGACGGTGACATTGATGACGGCGGTGACGCCGGCGGCGGTCAGCGGGGGTGTGGTGTGGTGGGTGCGGTCGAACCGCGCGGCGCCGAGCCGGTCGACCGGCCGGGGGCGTTGGTCCGGTCGGCGCGCCGCTGGGGTGCCTCCCGCCGGCTGGCCCGCCGGATCGGGGCGAGGGTGTCGTCGAGCAGCGCGCACATGGCCGGGGACGGTTCCAGGCGCAACTCGCGCAGCAGCAGGTCGCGGTAGACGTAGAAGGCGTGCACCGCTTCGAACGCGTTGCCCTCGGCGAGGTGGATGCGGACCACCAGGCGGTGCGGGGTCTCCCGCAGCGGCTCGGCGGCCATCGCCTCGAGCGCCGCCTCCAGGGCCTCGCCGTGCCGCCCGGCGGCGAGGTGGTTGCCGGCGAGCTCCTCCAGCATGTGCAGCCGGAGTTGCCGCAGCCGTTCCCGTTCCAGCAGCACCCAGTCGTCGTACCAGCCGGGGAGGAGGTCGTGCCGGCCGTTGCCGGCGGCGCCGCGCGGAACCCGGCCGTCGCGTACCTGGTCGGCGGACGCCACCAGCTCGTCGACGTCGAGGTGGACGGCGGGGTCGAGGCGGACGGTGTCGCCGTCGGTGCGCAGCGGGCAGCAGGGGTCCTGGCGGAGCCGCCACAGCGCGGTGCGCAGGGAGGAGAGCGCCCGGTCCTCCGAGGTCTCCGGCCAGAGCAGCCCGGCGAGGTGGCTTCGGGTGGCGGCCGGGCGCAGCCCGATGAGGGCGATGACCCGTTGCAGGCCCCGGGGGACCACCACCGGTACGCCGTCGTGGAGCAGGCGGAACCCGCCGAGCAGGTGCAGCGACACCTGTGGGGCGGGGTTCCCCGCCGTCGGCATTCTCGATCCACCGGACACGGGCGCACCCCCAGCACGTGGAACCCTCGTCCCGACCGTCCTCTGTCGCCTGGCTCGGCTGCCCGCGACGCCGGTGTCGGAACGGCTCCGCCGTGGCGGAGAAAGCCCGCTGTGACCGGGCTGACCGGTACGGAGGATATCAACACTTGTTACTCTGAGTCAACGAGGGGACGGTTCGCTGACCGTCCGTAATGGTCACACGAACGGCCTGTGAACTGCGAAGAAGTGTCGCTATTCATTCGCGTAATTTGATCTTCCCATAGCTCGCACACAGTTTGCGTCAACGCAGCGTCACCAACTTCCCAGGCCGATGGTGGCCGGTTGACGCCCCGTTGACGGTGCCGGCGGCACGGTGTCGCCAGTTGTGCGCCGAGATCGCTCGCCCCACACCGGTACGCATCCAGGGAGGCCGCGGATGGACCGCTCGCTCATCGTCGCCAAGGTGGTGCCGACCGCCGAGGATCGGGTCGCCGAGATCTTCGCCGCGTCCGACGCGACCGAGCTGCCGGGCCTGGTCGGCGTCCGGCACCGCTCCCTCTACCGGCTGCACGACCTCTACGTCCATCTCCTGGAGACGGAGGCGCCGACCGAGGGGGCGGTGGAGGAGGCGCGCGGCCATCCCGAGTTCGTCCGGATCAGCGAACGGTTGCGCCCGTACATCTCGCCCTACCTGCCGACCTGGCAGTCGCCGCGCGACGCCATGGCGCACTGTTTCTACCGGTACGACGCCCCCGGGCGGCAGTCCCACCGTCACGACGCCCCCGGGCGGCGGCCGTGACCACCACCGCACCCCGGGACGAGCAGCTCTGGGCCCGCTGCGACGACTGCGCCTCGCTGCTCTACCGCAAGCGGCTGCGACGCAACCTCGACGTCTGCCCGGAGTGCGGGTCGCATGCCCGGCTCGACGCCCCGGACCGGGTGGCGCAGCTGGTCGACCCGGACTCGTTCACCCCGCTGGCGGACCGGGCGGTGCGGGTCGACCCGATCGGGTTCGTGGACGCGCTGCCCTATCCGCACCGGCTCGGCGCGGCCCGCGCCGGGTCCGGCCTGGACGAGGCCGTGCTCTGCGGGACCGCGCGGGTCGGCGGCCACCCGGTCGCCCTCGCGGTGATGGACTTCCGCTTCCTCGGCGGCAGCCTCGGCTGCGCGGTCGGCGAGCTGATCACCCGCACCGCCGAGCGGGCGCTGGCCGACGCCACGCCGCTGGTGCTGGTCACGGCCTCCGGCGGGGCGCGGATGCAGGAGGGCGCGCTGTCGCTCATGCAGATGGCCACGGTCAGCCAGGCCATCGCCGGGCTGCGCGAGGCGGGGCTGCTCACCGTCAGCGTCGTCACCGACCCCACCTACGGCGGGGTGGCGGCCTCCTTCGCCACCAACACCGACGTGGTGCTCGCCGAGAGCGGCGCCCGGCTGGGCTTCGCCGGCCCCCGGGTGATCCGCCAGGTCACCGGCGCCACCCTGCCCGAGGGCTTCCAGACGGCCGAGTTCCTGCTCCGGCACGGCCAGGTCGACCTGGTGGTGCCCCGGCACGCGCTGCGCGGCCGGTTGACGGCGCTGCTCGCCGCCGCCGAGGCCGGCCGGCGGGTGCCCGTACCCCGGCAGGAACCGGCGCCGCGACCGGCCGTCACGGTCGGCGCGCCGAGACCGGCCCGGGACGCCTGGGAGACGGTACGCACGGCCCGGCACCCCGGCCGGCCCACCACCCTGGACTACCTGGAGACCGCCTTCGACGGCTTCGTGGAGCTGCACGGCGACCGGCTCGGCGCGGACTGTCCGGCGATCGTCGGCGGGGTGGCCCGGCTGGACGGCCGGCCGGTGATGGTGATCGGCCACCAGAAGGGGCACACCACCGCGGAGCTGGTGGCCCGCAACTTCGGCATGGCCAGCCCGGCCGGGCACCGCAAGGCGCTGCGGCTCATGCGCCTCGCGGCCCGGCTTCACCTGCCGGTGGTGACCCTTGTGGACACCCCGGGCGCCGACCCGGGCGTGGACGCCGAGCAGCAGGGCCAGGCCGCCGCGATCGCGGAGAACATCCTCGCGCTGAGCGTCCTGCCCACGCCGGTCGTCGCGGTGGTCACCGGCGAGGGCGGCAGCGGCGGCGCGCTCGCCCTCGCGGTCGCCGACCGGGTGCTGATGCTGGAGCACGCCGTCTACTCGGTGATCAGCCCGGAGGGCTGCGCCGCGATCCTCTGGTCGGACAGCTCGGCCGCCCCGCAGGCCGCCCGGGCGCTCCGGCTCACCGCCACCGACCTGTCCCGGCTCGGGGTGGTCGACGAGGTGGTGCCCGAGCCGCGGCCCGCCGCCCACGGAGATCCGGCCGGCGCCGCCGAGCTGCTGGGCCGGGCCGTGGCGGCGAACCTCGCCCCGCTGCTCGCCGTGCCGCCGGCCACCCTGGTCCGCCGCCGCCGGCAGCGGTTCCGCCGCTTCGGCGCGGCCCGGTCGACCGGCGTCAACCCGCCGGTCGAGGCAATCGATCGGACGCGAACGGAGGTGGCTCAGTGAGCGGGGACGGCGGAGCCGAGGAGGTGCTGGACGGGTTGAGCCGGCACGCCCGCAAGCTGGTCGCCGAGCTGGCCGGCCCGGTGCGCCGGGTACGGCTGCGCAGCGGCGAGACCGTGCTGGAGGTCGAGTGGCACCACCCGGTCCCGCCGGCCCCGGCGCCGCGTGCCGAGGCCGACCCGGTCACCGCACCGCGGGTCGAGCCGGTCCCCGTCGCGGACCGGCCGGCGGTGCGGTCGCCCGTGGTGGGCACCTTCTACCGCTCCCCTGAGCCCGGCGCCGCCCCGTTCGTGGTGGTCGGCGACGTGGTCCGCCCCGGCCAGGTGGTCGGCATCGTGGAGGCGATGAAACTCATGAACGAGGTGGCCGCGGGCCAGGCCGGGCGGGTGGTCGAGGTGCTGGTGGAGGACGGCAAGCCCGTCGAGTACGACCAGCCGCTGATCGCCCTGGAACCGCTCACCGGACGGGACGCCTGATGTTCGAGAAGGTGCTGATCGCCAACCGGGGCGAGATCGCGTTGCGGGTGCTGCGCGCCTGCCGGGAGCTGGGCGTGCGGACCGTGGTGGTGCACTCCAGCGCCGACGCCGACTCGCTGCCGGTGCGGCTGGCCGACGAGACCGTCCAGATCGGACCGGCGTCCAGCCGGCAGAGCTACCTGAACGCCGCCGCGATCGTCGAGGCGGCCCGGCAGACCGGCGCGCAGGCCGTGCACCCCGGCTACGGCTTCCTCTCCGAGGACGCCGACTTCGCCGAGATCTGCGCGGAGAACGGGCTCATCTTCGTGGGCCCGCCGCCGCAGGTGATGGCGGCCCTGGCGGACAAGTCCACGGCGCGGGCGCTGATGCGCCGGGCCGGCCTGCCGCTGCCGCCGGGCAGCGTGCGGACCCTGCCGACAGCCGCCGAGGCGCTCGACGTGGCCGCCGAGGTCGGCTACCCGGTGATCGTCAAGGCGGCCGCCGGCGGGGGCGGGCGCGGAATGACCGTGGTCCGCTCGGCCGCCGAGCTGCCCCGTGCGTACGCCCGCACCCGCGCTGCCGCCCAGGTCGCCTTCGGCGACGACCGGGTGTACGTCGAGCGGTACCTGGCCGACGCCCGGCACGTCGAGGTGCAGGTGCTCTGCGACGGCCACGGCAACGGCATCCACCTGGGCACCCGGGACTGCTCGGTGCAGCGCCGGCACCAGAAGCTCATCGAGGAGGCGCCCGCCCCGGCGCTGCGACCGGCCACCCTGGACACCCTCGCGGAGACCGCGCTGCGCGGCGCCCTGTCGGTCGGCTTCACCGGCGCCGGCACCGTCGAGTTCCTGGTGGACGAGGCCGAGCGCTGCCACTTCCTGGAGATCAACTGCCGGATCCAGGTGGAGCACCCGGTGACCGAACTGGTCACCGGCATCGACCTGGTCCACGAGCAGCTGCACGTGGCCGCCGGCACGCCGCTGCGCTGGCGGCAGGAGGACGTCGGGCTGCGCGGGGTGGCCGTCGAGTGCCGGGTCAACGTGGAGGACCCGGACCGCGACTTCGCCCCCGCCCCCGGCCGGTTGGAGCGGTTCCGGCCGCCCGGCGGCCCGTTCACCCGGGTGGACACCCACGGCCACGTCGGCTACCTGGTCAGCCCGCACTACGACTCGCTGCTGGCCAAGGTGGCGGTCTGGGCGCCGGACCGGGACGGCGCGCTGGACCGGCTCGACCGGGCGCTCGGCGAGTTCGAGGTGGCCGGCCCGGGCGTGCGCACCACCATCCCGTTCGCCCGGCGGGTGCTGCGCGACGCCGCCTTCCGGGCCGGACGGCACACCACCGCCCTGGTCGACCGCCTGCTCCACCCGCCCGCAGCCGACGCCGTACCGGTCGCCGAGGTGGCCCCGCCCGCCGAACCGGCCGTGCCCACCCCCGTGCCCGACATCCGCGCTGACACCGACCCCGCCGGCCGTACGCCCGTCACCGCCGCGCCCGCCGCCGGCCCGAACGCCTGGAGGAACCCATGACCGTCGCTCCCGACCGACCGCTCACCAACGAGATCACCGACATCCTGGTGACCCATTGCGGCCTGGACGCCGACGCGGCCGCCCGCACCCCGGCCGCCAGCCTGGAGGAGCTGGGCATGGACTCGCTGGCGCTGCTCGAACTCTCCGCGGTCGTGGCCGACCGGTGGCGGGTGAAGATCCCGGAGCAGGCCGGGCAGCTCAGCATCGCCGGCGTCGCCGACCTGGTGGCCCGGAAGGCGGATCCTCCGGGGCACACCGAGAACGCGGTCGACATCGCCGCCCCGCTGCCGCTGGTCTGGGAGATCACCAACGACGTGGCCCGGTGGACCGAGCTGTTCACCGAGTACGCGGCGGCCGAGATCCTGCACCGGGAGGGCGACACGGTCCGGTTCCGGCTCACCATGCACCCGGACGAGAACGGCACGTCGTGGAGCTGGGTCAGCGAACGCACCGCCGACCCGGGCACCCGCGAGGTGCGCGCCCGGCGGGTGGAGACCGGCCCGTTCGAGTACATGCGCATCTACTGGCGCTACGACGAGATCCCCGGCGGCACCCGGATGACCTGGGTGCAGGACTTCGCCATGAAGCCCACGGCGCCGGTCGACAACGCCGGCATGACCGAGCGGATCAACACCAACAGCAAGGTCCAGCTCGCCGTCATCAAGGAGAAGATCGAGCGGGCGCACGCGGGAGGCGCGCGATGACCGACACGTCCACGGCCCGGGTCTCCGTCCACGACGTGACCGCCGACCGGCGGCGCGGCGGCGAGCTGCGGGTGCTGCTCGGCCCGAAGACCGTCGGCAGCACCTCCGGCTTCATGGGGGTGGCCACCCTCGCGCCGGGGGAGCGGATCGCCGAGCACTACCACCCCTACAGCGAGGAGTTCCTCTACGTCTCCCGCGGCGCCATCACCGTCGACCTGGACGACCGGCCGGTGCCCCTCGCCGCCGGGGAGGCGCTGTTCGTGCGCCGGGACGTGCGGCACCGGCTGCGCAACACCGGCGACGAGCCGGCCGAGGTGGTCTTCCACCTCGGGCCGCTCGCCCCCCGCCCGGAACTCGGCCACGTCGACACCGAGAGCGCTGCCCCACCGCCACGGGAGCCGTCGTGACCGGCCGGCGGACCGTGGTCACCGGCGTCGGCGTCGTCGCACCCGGCGGCGCCACCCGGGACCGGTTCTGGAAGACCATCACCGAGGGGCGCACCGCCACCCGGCGGATCAGCTTCTTCGACCCGTCGCCGTTCCGCTCGCAGATCGCCGCCGAGTGCGACTTCGACCCGGACGCCGCCGGCATCACCCTCGCCGAGCGGCAGCGCGCCGACCGGTACGTGCAGTTCGCCCTGGCCTGCTCCGCCGAGGCGCTCGCCGACAGCGGCCTCGCCCTCAGCGACGCCGACCGGGAGCGGGCCGGCGTGGTGCTCGGCACCGCCGTCGGGGGCACCATGGCGCTGGAGAAGGAGTACGTGCGGGTCAGCGACTCGGGCCGGAACTGGCTGGTCGACCACACCCTCGGCGGGCCGTACCTGTACCAGGCGCTCATCCCGAGCAGCCTGGCCGCCGACGTGGCCTGCCGGCACGGCCTGCACGGCCCGGCGCAGGTGGTCTCCACCGGCTGCACGTCCGGCATCGACGCCATCGGGTACGCCCACCAGCTCGTCGCCGACGGCGAGGCGGACATCGTGCTGGCCGGGGCCGCCGACTCGCCGATCTCCCCGGTCACCGTCGCCTCGTTCGACGCCATCGGCGCCACCAGCCCGGACAACGACGACCCGGAGCACGCCTCCCGGCCGTTCGACGCCGACCGGCACGGCTTCGTCCTGGCCGAGGGCGCGGCCGTGCTGGTGCTGGAGGAGGCCGAGCACGCCCGGCGGCGGGGCGCGCACGTCTACTGCGAGGTGGCCGGCTACGCCAGCCGCAGCAACGGTTTCCACATGACCGGGCTGCGCCCCGACGGGGCGGAGATGGCCGTGGCGATCAGCGACGCGCTGCGCCAGGCCCGGCTCGCCCCGTCGGCCGTGTCGTACGTCAGCGCGCACGGCTCCGGCACCCGGCAGAACGACCGGCACGAGACGGCCGCGTTCAAGCGGGCGCTGGGCGCGGCGGCGTACCGGGTGCCGATCAGCTCGATCAAGTCGATGGTCGGGCACTCGCTCGGCGCGATCGGCTCCATCGAGATGGCCGCGTGCGCCCTGGCCATCGAGTACGGCGTGGTGCCGCCGACCGCCAACTGGGCCACCCGGGACCCGGAGTGCGACCTGGACTACGTGCCCAACGAGGCCCGGGAGGTGCCGGTGGACGTGGCGCTGTCGGTGGGTAGCGGCTTCGGCGGCTTCCAGTCCGCGATGATCTTCCGCCGGCTGGCGGTCCACCCGTGACCGCCCGGGCCGTGGTGACCGGGATCGGGGTGGTCGCCCCGACCGGTGTCGGCGCCGACGCGCACTGGGACTCGGTGCTCGCGGGCACCCGCCGCACCGGGCCGATCACCCTGTTCGACCCGGCCGGCTATCCGACCCGGGTGGCCGGGGAGGTGCCCGACTTCGACGCGGCCGGTTTCAGCGACACCCGGCAGCGGGTGCAGACCGACCGGTGGACGCACCTCGGCTTCGCCGCCACCCGGCTGGCGCTGACCGACGCCGGCCTGCCCGACGAGGCGCCCGACCCGTACCAGTGGGCGGTCACCCTGGCCAGCTCCTCCGGCGGCAACCTGTTCGGGCAGCGGGAGCTGCAACGGCTCTGGGGCGGGCCGAGCCGGACCGTCGGGGCGTACCAGTCGATCGCCTGGTTCTACGCGGCCAGCGTGGGGCAGCTCTCCATCCGGCACCAGCTCAAGGGGCCCTGCGGGGTGACCGTCTCCGAGTCGGCCGGCGGGCTGGACAGCCTCGCCCACGCGGTGCGGACCATCCGGCGCGGCACCCCGCTGGTGGTGGCCGGGGCGACCGAGTGCCCGCTCAGCCCGTACGCGCTGGCCTGCCAGCTCCGCTCCGGGCTGCTCAGCGACGTGGCCGACCCGGAGCGGGCGTACCGGCCGTTCGACACCGGCGCGGCCGGGTACGTGCCCGCCGAGGGCGGGGCCGTCTTCGTGGTGGAGGAGCTGGGGCACGCCCTCGCGCGGGGCGCCCGGATCTACGGGGAGATCACCGGCTGGGCGGCCACCCACGACGCGGCACCGACCGACCGGGAGGCCGGCCCGGACCCGACCCACTACGCCCGGGCGCTGCGGCTGGCCCTGGACCGGGCCGCGGTCCGCCCGCACGACGTGGACGTCATCTGGCCGGACGCGCTCGGGGTGCCCGCGTACGACCGGGCCGAGGCGGCCGCCCTGCGCGCGGTCTTCGGCGCGACGACCCCGCCGGTGACCACGCAGAAGCCGCTGACCGGCCGGGCCCACCAGGGCGGTTCGGCGCTGGACGCGGCCACCGCGCTGCTCGCCTTCCACCACGGCCTGCTGCCCGCCTCGGCCGGGCCGGAGCAGCCGGCGCCGGGCTGCGAGCTGACCTTCCTGCGTCGGCCGCGCCCGCCGCGCAGCCGCATCGCCCTGGTCGGGGCGCGCGGCTTCGACGGCTTCAACAGCGCGGTGGTCCTCCGCGGCGCCGCGCCCCCGCCGGCGGGGGACGAGAGGTGACGGTGCGCCGCGTCAGGACGGTCGAGCCAGGTACGCCGTCTTGACGTCGCCCGAGAACCCGCAGGCCCGGTAGAAGGCGTGGGTCGCGGGCCGGCGCGAGCCGGTCATCAGCATCGCCTTGTAACAACCCGCGTCCCACGCGGCCTGGAGGGTGCCGGCCATGATCTGCTTGCCCAGGCCGGTGCCGCGCCGCGATTCCTCGACCACGACGTTCTCGATGACGGCGTAGGGCGATGCCGATCGGGAGATGTTGGGAATCACGTTGAGGTACGTGGTGGCGACGACGAGCCCGTCCAGTTCGAGGACGAACAGGTGCAGCGCCGGATTGCTCAGGATCTGCGCGAAGGCCCGTTCGTCGGATCCGTCGGTCAACCGCGGATCGTCGGGCTGCAATTGCCGGTAGAGGCGGATGATCTGCGCGAAGTCGTCGGGTCGGGCCGCACGGAACATGCCCCGAGCGTAGAGACCCGTCGGACCGCACCGCACCTGCGCCCAGCACAGCGTCGGGCGGCCGGCGGGATACCGAGCCGGCGTGGCACCGATCCTGCCTGTCCGATCGAGCCTGAGCAATCCGTCCAGCCGCCCGTATTGATCTAGCCATTTGCATGTAGCAATGGATCCGACGGCTGTCGTACTGTTCCGTCAGCACCCCGGAGAACGCACGTGTTGGGCGTATTTCGCCCACTTCGAGGCTGGGCGGTGGGCGGTCGTGACAGCACATCCTATGGCGGAACATCCTGTGTCGACAGACGCGAGTTGGGTGGACGACATTCTGTTCACCGGGCGTCCCACCGACATGTGTCTCCGCCTGCCCGAGCCGGTCGACAAGGCCACCCTGCGCCGCCTCGTCGGCGAGGCGCAGACCCGGCTGGCCGACGCCGGCCTGCGCCCCGGCGGCGCCGCCGCGCTGCGGCTGCCCCCGTCGCTGGCGTACGTGGTGCACCTGCTGGCCACCTGGCGCACCGGCGCCCAGGCGATCCTGCTCGACCACCGGCTCACCGACCACGAGGTCGAGAAGGCCCTGCGCCGGCTCACCCCGCAGGTGGTGGTCGCGCCGGTGCGCACCGGCGGCGGGGCGCTGCGGATCTTCGTCGACGTCACCGCGGGCGTCGCGGCCTACTCGGACCGCCCGGCCGGCAGCCCGCACGCGGTGATCCAGCTCAGCTCCGGCTCCACCGGACCGTCCAAGGTGATCGGGCGCACCGCCGGGGACCTGGTCGGCGAGGTGCACCGCTACACCCGGATCGACGGGGTGGCGCTGCCCGGCGAGCGGATCGTCCTGCTGCCCTCCATGGTGCACGTGCTCGGCCTGGTCGGCGGCCTGCTCTACGGGCTGCACGCCGGCGTCGAGCTGTGCCCGCCGGAGCGGCTCAGCGGCGACGCGATCCTCGCCGCCGTCGCCGCCCAGGACAGCCCGGCCACCGTGCTCGGCGTGCCGTTCCACATCGGCCTGCTGGCCTCCACCGTGCCGGCCGGGCCGCTGCCGCAGCTCCGGCGGATGACCACCGGCGGCGAGCTGGTCCCGGCCGCCGTGGCCCGCGCCTTCACCGACCGCTACGGCGTCCCGCTGGGCAACATGTACGGGATGACCGAGGTCGGCGTCATCGGCACCGACCTGCACGGGGCGCACCGCCCGGCCATCGCCCCCGCCCCCGGCATCCGGGTCCGCGAGTCCGGCGGTGAGCTGTGGGTGAGCTGCCCGGCCAACCCGTACGTCGGGCTCGCCGACCCGACCCGCTGGGCCGACGGCTGGCTGCACACCCGCGACGCCGGCGTGGTCGACCCGGGCACCGGGCTGGTCACCATCAAGGGCCGCCTCGACTCGCAGGTGTCGGTGGGCGGCATGAAGGTCGACCTCACCGAGGTGGAGGCCACCGTCGCCGAGCTGCCCGGGGTGACCGCCGCCGTGGTGGTCTGGGACGACGGCGTCACCGCGTACGTGCAGACCGACGGCTCGCTCTCCGAGGACACCCTGGACAAGCTGCTCGCCGAGCGCCTGGCCGGCTACAAGCGCCCCCGCACCCTGCACCTGCTCGACCAGCTGCCCCGCACCACCACCGGCAAGCTGGTCCGCTCCGCGCCGGCGCTCCGGGACGCCGCGTCATGACCGGCCCGCTACGCGAGGGCGACCTCGACCGGCCCGGCCGCCCCGGCGACCGCGACGGCAAGCACCAGGCCGGCCCCGCCGGTCGGATGGCCGACCCGCACCCCGGGACAGCCGGGGACCGGGCGCAGCAGCCCGCCGCCGCCGTCCGGCGCGGGCATCCGGCGGCGCAGCCCGCCGTCGCGCAGCCCGGTGCCGAGCGCCTTGCCGACCGCCTCCTTGGCCGTCCACAGGCGCAGGAAGTCCAGCTCCCGGCCGGCCTCGGCCCGGGCGGCCAGCCAGGCCGCCTCGTCCGGGTCGTACCAGCGCCGGGCCAGCGGCGTGGCGGGCAGCGGCCGGTGCCGCTCGACGTCCACCCCGACCGGCCCGCCGGTCCGGGCGGCCACCACGACCACCCCGCCGGCGTGGCTGACGCTGACCGGCAGCGTCCGCCCGCCGGCCGCGTACACCTCCGGGCGCCCGCCGGGCGCCCGTCCCACCCCGATCTCCGCCTCGGGCCGGCCGAGCAACGCGCCACCCGCGCGCCTCAGCAGCCGCCGCGCCAGCTCCCGCTGGTCGCCGGCGGTCCGGCCGGTCCACACGTACACGGTGTCCCGACCGGGCACCGGTAGCTGGTTCACGGAAAGAGGTTAACGCCATGCGAGACGAGGTCCGCGCCTTCGTCATCGAGCAGCTCGCCGACATGAACTACGACGTCGAGGACATCGACGACGACACCACCCTCGGCCCCTCCGGCGTCGACCTCGAGTCGCTGGCCCTGGCCGACCTCGCGGTCCGGGTCGAGGACCGGTACGGCCTGAAGTTCGCCGACGACGAGTCGGAGAAGCTGGCCCTCATGACGGTCGGCGAGTTCACCACGATGGTCGCCGCCCGGGCGGCCGCGAACAGCGACAAGTCCTGATGACCGGTCGGCCCGACCTGGGGCGAGCTGACCTGGTGAGCATGCTCGCCGAACTGACCGCGAAACCCGTCGACCAGGTGCCCGACCGGGTCGGCTCGATGGAGCTGGCGTGGCTCGTACACCTCGTCGAGCAACGCTACGACCGCCGGCTGGAGCTGACCGACGACCAGCTCGCCGGCATCCGCACCGTCGACGACGCGCTGGCGGTGTTCCAGACCTCGCTGACCGTTCCCGCAGATGGCTGAGCGGGAGCCTGTACGGATCACCGGCGTCCACGCGCTCAGCGCCCTCGGCAGGGGCGCCGACGCGCTGCTCGCCGGGGTGCTCGCCGGCGCCCCGGCGTTCACACCGGTGCGCCGCTTCGACACCACCGGCCGCCGGGTCACCGTGGCGGCCACCCTGCCCGAGGTCGGCACCCTCGCCGACGAGCTGGCCGACGCGGTCGACCGCGTGTGCCGGGCGGCCGGCCTGGACCGCACGCAGCGGGCCGGCGCCGCGCTGTTCCTGGCCGCGCACGGCGGCCCGCACTCGCTGCCGCCGCCGGGCGGCGGGGACGCCGGGCCGCCGGTGCCGGCGCTCGCCGGCCACCTGGCCCGCCGCTGCGGCCTCGGCGAACGTGC
This sequence comes from Micromonospora halotolerans, assembly GCF_032108445.1. Taxonomy (NCBI): domain Bacteria; kingdom Bacillati; phylum Actinomycetota; class Actinomycetes; order Micromonosporales; family Micromonosporaceae; genus Micromonospora; species Micromonospora halotolerans. The sequence continues at coordinate 5,180,482 of NZ_CP134876.1, forward strand.
CCGCGTCTACACCACCGCCTGCGTGTCGGCGAGCACCGCGGTCGCCGACGCCGCGACCCTGATCGGCCGGGGCGACCTGGACCGGGTCGTGGTCGCCGCCGGCTACCTGGTCGAGCCGGATCAGTACGCCCTCTTCGACGCCGGCCGGGCGCTCGCCGCCGACGGGGTGGTCCGACCGTTCAGCGCCGGCCGGCAGGGGCTGCTGCTCGGCGACGGGGTGGTGGCCGTGGTGCTGGAGTCGGCCCGCGCCGCCGCCGGACGGGGCGCCCCGACGCTGGGGACCGTGGCCGGCTGGGGGCGGGCCGGCGACGCGTACCACCCGTGCCAGCCGGACCCGCGGGGGCACGGCCTGGCCCGGGCGGTCGAGGCGGCGCTGCGCCGGGCCGGGCTGCCCGGCACGGCGGTGGGTTACGTCAACGCCAACGCCACCGGCACCCCGTACAGCGACGCGTCGGAGGCGGCGGCGCTGGGCCGGGTGTTCGGCGCGGCGGCCGGGCGGATCCCGGTCAGCTCCACGAAGGCGGTGCACGGGCACGCGCTGGAGGCGTCCGGCCTGCTCGAACTGGTGGTCACCGTGCTCGCGCTCGGGCACGGCAAGCTGCCGGTCAACGCCGGCTGGCTCGGCCCCGACGAGAGCTGCCCGCTGGACGTCGTCACCGACGCGCCGCGCCCGGCGGCCACCGCCCACGCGCTGACCCTCAACGCCGCGTTCGGCGGCGCGAACACGGCCCTGCTGGTCGGTGCGCCGTGACCGCCGCCGTGCTGGCGCAGGCGCGCTGGCCGGAGACCGGGGACGGGCCACCGCCGGCCGTGCCGGGCTTCGTGCACTCGGCGTTCGCGCCGCTGGTGGTGGCGGTGGCCGACCGCTGCCTGCGCGCCCGGTACGGGGCGGGGCCGCTGCCCGCCGGCAACCGCACGGCGGTGGTGCTGGTCAGCGCGAGCGGCGACCGGGCCAGCGCCGCGCACGTCCGGGCCACGGTCGCGGCCGGCGGCCGGGTGGGCCCGTTGTTCTTCTTCCAGTCGGTGCCGAACAGCGTGGCCGGGCACGTCGCGGCGCGGTGGGGGCTGGACGGGCCGGTGGTGTGCCTGAGCCCGGCGGGGGACCCCCGGGCCGAGGGCGCCGCCGAGGCGGACCTGCTGCTGTACGACGGCGACGCCGCGCAGGCGTTGCTGGTCCTGATCGAACAGGCACCGGACGGTACGCCGGGCGAGGCGACCGCGGTGCTGCTGGGGGAGGGAACACATCAATGAGGACGAGGGGACTGCGCGGCGCGCTGGCCGCCGACACCGAGCTGGGCGCGGGGAACGTGCTCGCCCGGGTGCTCGCCCACGGCGCCGACCGGGACGGCCCCGGGCTCACCTTCGACACCGCGGTCGACGGCCACCCGGCCGAGACCCCGCTGACCCTGGGCCGGCTCGACGAGCTGGTCGCCGCCCGCGCCGCCTGGCTGCACGAGCGCGGGATCAAGCCGCGCGACCCGGTCGCCGTCTGGGCCGGTTCCGCCGCCGACATGGTGCTGTCGTTCCTGGCGCTGGCCCGGCTCGGCGCGATCCCCGCGCTGATGAACGGCCGGCTGCGCCCGGAGATCGCCGCCGAGTACGTCCGCCGGCTGCGCGCCGTCGGGGTGCTCGCCGACGCCGCGCACGCCGCCGCCCTGCGGGGGCACGACCCGGGCGCGCTCCTGCTCGGCGAGCCCGCCGAGGCGGGCGGCGGCGACCCGGCCGCGGCCCCGCCGCACTACCGGCACCACGACGACGACCCGGTCGTCATCACCCACACCTCCGGCACCACCGGGGTGCCGAAGGCGGTGCTGCACTCGCACGCCAGCCTCTTCGCCGCCACCCGGCACCTGCTCGCCATGCCGCAGGCGCAGGGCACCACCCGGATCCTCAACGCGCTGCCCGCCCCGCACACCGCGACGGTGCTGATGGTGAACCAGGCGCTGGGCAACCGGGCCGAGATGTACCTCCTCTCCGAGCAGGGTGGCGAGCGGGTGCTCGACGCGATCCAGCGCTGGCGGCCGGACGGCGTGTTCGGGTTCTCCGTCACCTGGGCCGAGCTGGCCCGCTTCGACCTGTCCGCGTACGACCTGGAGTCGGTGCGGCTGTGGTTCAACACCGGCGACTGCTCGCACGAACCGCACGTGCGCCGGCTGGTCAGGGTGGGCTCGCGGGACGTGATGACCCGCGACGGGGTGACCCGGGTGCCCGGCTCGGTCTTCATCGACGGGCTCGGCTCCAGCGAGATGGGCCACTCGATGTTCCACGTCACGCACACCGTCGACACCGACCGGTACGGCCGGTGCGTCGGACGGCCGTACCGGTTCACCAGGGTGGCCGTGCTCGACGAGGCGGGCAACGAGCTGCCGCCCGGGCAGGTCGGCTGGCTGGGCATCGACTCGCCGTCGCTGTTCCGCGGCTACTGGAACGACTCGGTCACCACCTACCGGTCCCGGCTGCGCGGCTGGTACCTCACCGGCGACCTGGTCCGCGCCGACGCCGACGGCCGCTACTACCACCTCGACCGGGCGGTTGACTCCGTCGAGACGGGCGACGGGAAGCGCTTCTTCACCGCGCTGTCCGAGGAGCGGATCCTCGCCGCCTGCGCCGACGTCACCGACTGCACCGTGGTGCTCCTCGAGGAGGGCGGGGACGTCGTCACGGACGTGCTGCTGGAGCTGGCCGCCGGGGCGGACCCGGCGGCGGACCGCACCGCGCGCATCCGGGCCGCGATCGGGCCGGACCTGGCCGCCACGCTGCGCCGGGTGGTGCCGGTGCGCGCCGACGACATCCCGGTCACCGTGACCGGCAAGGTCCGCAAGGTGGCGCTGCGCGAGCGCTATCTCGCCGAGGCCGCGTCATGAGCGCCGTCGTCACCGGCATGGGGCTGTTCACCCCGGCCGGCCGGGGCGTCGAGGAGACGTTCACGGCGCTCACCACCGGACGGTCCGGGCTGTGCCGGCCGCCCGAGGGGCACCCGGCGCGGGACAGCCTCGAGGTGGCCGGGATCCTGCCGGACATCGACCCGCGCAGCGTCGCCTCGGGCCCGGAGACCAAGGTGCTCGACCGGGTCGTGCTGCTCGCCCTGATCACCGCCGCCGAGGCGCTCGCCGACGCCGGCATCGAGGTGGGGCGCGACGTCGACCCGGAGCGGATCGGGGTGATCGTCGGCGGGGTCGGCGGGATGTCCACGCTGGAGAGCCAGGTCCTGGCCCGCGCGGCGCGGGGCCGGACGGCTGTCAGCCCGTACCTGCTCACCGGGATCCTGCCGAACATGCCGTCGGCCCGGATCGCCATCGCCCACGGCATCCGGGGCTACAGCTCCGCGGTGGGCACGGCCTGCGCCTCCGGCGCCCAGGCGGTGGCCGACGGGGTACGCCTCATCCGGGCCGGCGAGGCCGACGTGGTGGTCTGCGGGGCGAGCGAGGCGCCGCTGTTCCCGACCTTCGCCGACACCTTCGGCAACGCCCGCGCCCTGGCCCGGGGCTGGGACGACCCCACCGAGGCCAGCCGCCCGTTCGACAAGCGGCGCAACGGGTTCGTGCTGGCCGAGGGGGCGGCGCTGCTGGTGCTGGAACGCGCCGAGCACGCCGCCGCGCGGGGGGTCACCGGCTACGCCGAGGTCGCCGGCTACGGGGTGAACACCGACGCCCACCACCCGACCGCGCCCCGGCCGGACGGCGCGGGGGCGGCCGCGTGCATGCGCCGGGCGCTGGCCGGTGGGGGCGTGACGCCGGCCGACGTCGGCTACGTCAACGCGCACGGCACCGGCACCAGGCTCGGCGACATCGCCGAGACCACCGCTCTCGCCGCGGTGTTCGGCGCCGGCGGGGTGCCGGTCAGCTCCACCAAGGCGCTGACCGGGCACCTGCTCGGCGCCTCCGGCGTGCTGGAGGCGGCGGCCACCGCCCTCGCCCTCGGGCGCGGGCTGCTCCCGCCCACCTACCACCTCGACGACCCGGACCCGGACTGCGAGGCGGACCACGTCCGCGCCGCGCCCCGGGAGACCCGGGCCGAGCACGCGCTGACCAACTCGTTCGGGTTCGGCGGCCAGAACGTCAGCCTGCTGCTGCGCCGCAACTGATCGGACGCCATCCCGGGTGGACGCCCGGGTCGCAGTCACGGGGGGAACAGGGGGAAAGGCTACCTATGGACATCAATGGCATAGACCACGTCGAGCTGTACGTCGGAGACGCCCGCCAGGCCGCCTTCTACTTCGACACGGCCGTCGGCTTCCGGCTGCGGGGCCAGGGCGGCCCGGAGACCGGGCTGGCCGGGCAGCGCTCGCTGCTGCTCGCACAGGCCGACATCCGGATGGTGCTCACCAGCGGGCTGACCGCCGAGCACCCGGCGTCGGCCTACGTGCACCGGCACGGCGACGGCATCGCCGTGGTGGCCCTGGAGGTCGACGACGCCGCCGGTGCGTACGCGGAGCTGGTGGCCCGGGGCGCGACCGCGGTGACCGCGCCGCGCACCTTCACGGGCGCGGACGCCGAGGTGGTGACCGCCGAGGTGGGCGGCTTCGGTGACGTGCTGCACCGCCTGGTCGAGCGGCGCGGCGACCGGACGCGGTTCCTGCCCGGGGCGATCGAGGAGCTGCCCGGCGGCGGCGACACCCCGCTGCTCGCCGAGATCGACCACCTGGCGGTCTGTGTGCCGCCGGGGCAGCTCGACGAGACGATCGGGCACTACGAGAAGGTCTTCGGTTTCGCGCAGATCTTCGAGGAGCACATCGAGGTCGCCGGGCAGGCCATGAACTCGAAGGTGGTGCAGAGCCCGTCCGGACGGGTCACCCTCGTGCTGCTGGAGCCGGACACCGGCCGGCGGCCCGGGCAGATCGAGGACTTCCTGCGCTGGCACGCCGGCGCCGGGGTGCAGCACCTCGGGCTGCGCACCGACGACATCGTCACGGCGGTCGGCGCCCTCGCCGGCCGCGGGGTGCGCTTCGCCGGCACCCCGGACGCCTACTACGACGACCTGGAACGGCGGGTCGGCAAGGTGGACGCGCCGCTGGACCGGCTGCGCGACCTGAGCATCCTGGTGGACTCCGACCACGACGGCCAGCTGCTGCAGATCTTCACCGAGTCGATGCACGTGCGCCGCACCCTCTTCCTCGAACTCATCGAGCGGCGCGGGGCGCGCACCTTCGGCAGCGGCAACATCAAGGCGCTGTACGAGGCCAAGGAACGTGAACTCGCCGCGGCGGGGGCGACCCCCGCCGTCGCGGCCGGGACGGCAGGAGGGGTTCGGGCATGACCACGACACATCCGGCACTGACCGCCGAGGAGGAGGCGCTGCTGCCGTCCGAAGAGGATGTGCGGCACTACGCCGAGCACGGCTGGTACCTGAGCGGGAAGCTGCTCACCGACGAGGAGGTGGACACGCTCGTCGCCGCGACCGACCGCTACTACGCCGGGGAGCGGGACCGGCGGCTGCCCGTCCGCCCGCCGAAGCTGGCCTACTGGGAACCCGCCAAGGGCGATGTGCAGCGGCACAACGACTACGTGCACCACGAGCACGACGCCATCGGCCGGATCCTGCGCAAGCCGCTCATCGGCGCGGTCGCCGCCCGGCTCGCGCGGGCCGACGAGATCCGGATCTTCCAGTCCACCCTCATCTACAAGCCGCCGATCTCCGGTGAGCCGTCCAACATCGTGCCCTGGCACTTCGACAAGCACTACTGGGCGTCGTCCTCCTCGGAGAACATGCTCACGGCGTTCATCCCGTTCCACGACTGCGGCGAGGAGATGGGCACCATCACCATCGTCGACGGGTCGCACCGCTGGCGGGAGATCGGCGCCGACGACACCGTGGTGCGGCACTTCGCCGACCGGGACCGCGACCAGTTGGAGGCGATGCTGGCCGAGAACGCCGCGTACAACGGCGCGGAGATCCGCAAGGTCCCCATGGTGATCCCGAAGGGACACATGAGCTTCCACCACTGCCGCGTCTACCACGGCAGCGGGGCCAACGTCAGCGGCCGTCCCCGCCAGGCCATCTCGCTGCACCTGCAGGACGGCGCCAACGCCTGGCGGGAGTATCCGCTCTCCGACGGCACGCTCGCCGCGTACAACCACGACGTGCTGGTCCGCCGCACCCCGGAGGGCCGGCCGGACTACACGGATCCCGCATTCTGCCCGGTCATCTGGCGCGACCGCGACGTCCCGACCACGACCACGGAGGGGCGTCCGGCGTGACCGGCCCCGACCCCGTCGGCCTCTACCGGACGGTCCGGCTGATCCGCCGCTTCGAGGAGCGGGCCATCGAGCTGGTCGACGCCGGGGAGATCGTCGGCGGCATCCACCCGTACCTCGGGCAGGAGGGCGTCGCCGCCGGGGTCTGCGCGGCGCTGCGCGTCGCGGACCTGGTGACCGGCACCCACCGCGGGCACGGGCACGTCCTGGCCAAGGGGGCCGACCCGGCCCGGATGCTCGCCGAGCTGTGCGGCCGGGTCACCGGGCTGAACCGGGGCCGGGGCGGGTCGATGCACGCCGCCGACTTCGGCGTCGGGGTGCTCGGCGCCAACGCCATCGTCGGGGCCGCGGGCGCGATCCTCACCGGAGCGGTGTGGGCGCGCCGGCGGCGCGGCGACGACGTGGTCGGGGCGACCTTCTTCGGCGACGGCGCGGTCAACGAGGGGATGCTCCTCGAAGCGTTCAACCTGGCCGCGCTCTGGCGGGTGCCGGTGCTGTTCGTCTGCGAGAACAACGGCTACGCCACCACCATGCCGGTCGAGGGCGCGGTCGCCGGCACCATCGCCGGCCGCGCCGCGGCCTTCGGCATGCCGGCGGCCACCGTCGACGGCCAGGACCCCGAGAAGGTACGCGAGGTCAGCGCCGCCGCCGTCGCGCGGATGTGCGCCGGCGGCGGCCCCGAGCTGGTCGAGGCCCGCACCTACCGCTTCGACGCCCACCACACCTTCGAACACCGGGTACGCCTCGACTACCGCCCGCCCGAGGAGGTCGCCGCCGCACGCCGCCGGGACCCCGTGCTCATCCAGGGCGACCGGCTGCCCGCCGCGGTCCGGGCGGCGATCGACGCCGAGGTCGAGGCCACCCTCGCCGCGGCGGTGGACTTCGCGCTGGCCGGCCCGGCGCCCGACCCCGCCACCGCCCTCGACCACCTGTACGCCAGCGGGCTCACCGCCCGGACCGGCGGCGGCTGATGCCCCGGCTCTCCTACCGCCGGGCGCTCACCCGGGCGCTCGCCGACGAGATGACCCGCGACGAGTCGGTCTTCCTGCTCGGCGAGGACATCCGGGTGGCCGCCGCCGGCGTCACCACCGGCCTGCTGAAGAGGTTCGGGCCGGACCGGGTGCTCGACACGCCCCTGTCCGAGCAGGCGTTCACCAGCTTCGCCACCGGCGCCGCGCTGGCCGGGGCGCGCCCGGTGATCGAGTTCCAGATCCCGTCGCTGCTCTTCCTCGTCTTCGAGCAGATCGTCAACCACGCCCACAAATTCCCGCTGATGACCGGCGGCCAGTGCGCGGTGCCGGTCACCTACCTGGTGCCCGGCTCCGGCTCCCGCACCGGCTGGGCCGGGCAGCACTCCGACCACCCGTACAGCCTCTTCGCCCACGTCGGGGTGACCACCGTGGTGCCGGCCACCCCGGCCGACGCGTACGGGCTGCTGGTCTCGGCGATCCGCTGCGACGACCCGGTGGTGGTGTTCGCCCCCGCCGGGGCCCTCGACGTGCGGGCCGACGTCACCGACTTCGCCCCGGTGCCGCTGGGCCGGGGCGTGGTGCGCCGCCCGGGCACCGACGTCACGGTGGTCGCCGTCGGGCACCTGGTGCACGACGCCCTCGCCGTCGCCGACGAACTGGCCGGCCAGGTCTCGGTGGAGGTCTTCGACCCGCGCACGCTGTACCCGTTCGACTGGGACGGGCTGCTCGACTCGGTGTCCCGCACCGGGCGCCTCGTGGTGGTGGACGACTCCAACCGGTCCTGCGGCATCGCCGGGGAGATCATCGCCACCGTCGTCGAGCGGGTCCCGCTCGCCGCGCCGCCCCACCGGGTCACCCGGCCGGACGGAGCCGTGCTGCCCTTCGCACCCGCCCTCGACCGGGCCGTGCAACCCGGCCGCGACCAGCTCACCGCCGCCATCCAACTGACGTGTAAGGACGGATGAACGATGGACCCGAACTATCCGTGGCCGCCCGCCGGGCAGGCGTGGACCGACCTGCCCGAGCCGACCCGTACGGCGATGGTCGCGGCCGGCGCCGGCGCCTGGGAGAAGATCTTCCACGGCCGGGCCACGTACAACAAGCAGTGGCGGCTCGCCCGGCCACCGGTGCTCACGGCCGACGCGTTCCGGGAGCTCAACGAGGTGTGCGACCGGATCGTCCAGCTCATCCTGGAGGCCTGCCGGCGCCGGGCCCGCACCGCCGGTGAACTGCGCCGGCTGCTCGACGTGCCGGTGGGGGAGACCCGGCTGCTGGACGAGGACGAGCCGCTGCACGAGGGGCTGCTCGCCGCGTACCGGCCCGACGTGCTGTTCTCCGGCGGTGTGCCGTGCATCGTGGAGTACAACATCGACAGCAGCCTCGGCGGCGGCTTCGACGCCGACACGGTGATCTACCGGTACGCCGAGCTCTACCGCGAGCACGGCCTGCTCGACGGGCTCGCGGTCCGGCCCGCGCCGTCCCTGCTCGACCAGCGGTTCGTGGCCATCCGGGACACCCTCGGCCTGCCCGACGGCGCCCGCGTGGCGCTGCTCATGGACTTCGACGCCGAGTACCCGGGCCTCGACGACCCCGACACCTTCATCCGGATCCTCTCGCCGCTCGCCGACCAGGCCGCGCGCTTCGGCATCGACCTGGTCATCGCCCCGGTCCGCACGGCCGCCCTGGACGAGCACCGGCGGCTCGTGGTCGGCGGCGCCCCGGTGGACGCGCTGTTCCGGCTCTTCGTGCCCAACCGGGTCACCCCCAGCGCGGGCCTCGACGCGGTGGCCGGCGCCCTCGCGGCCGGCACCCTGCCGATGTTCGTCAGCAGTGCCGCCTGGCTGCTCAGCAACAAGCTCAACTACGCGTGGCTGTGGGCCGACCTGGACCTGCTGGCCGAGGCCGACCAGGCGCTGATCCGCCGGTACGTCCCGCACACCGTGGCGCTCACCGCCGACCAGCTCGACCGGGCGCTGGCCGAGCAGGCCGACCTGGTCGCCAAGCCGGCCGGCGGCTCGGCCGGTCACGGGGTGCTGATCGGCCGGACGATGACCCCGGTGGCGTGGGAGGACGGGGTCCGGGCCGCGATCGACGCGGGCGGCAACATCCTCCAGCGCTACCACGAGGCCGACCGGGTGGCCATGGACTTCGTGCAGATCGAGACCGGGGAGACGGTGACCGCCGAGGTCCCCTACAGCCTCGCCCCGTACCTGTTCGGTCGGACCGGCTCCGGTGCCCTGGCACGGGTCGGCTACCCGGGCTGCGAGGAGGTCCTCAACCTGGCCCGAGGCGTCCTCATGACCGGCATCCTCCTGACCGACTGACCAACCCCGCGGCCACCCCCCGGCCGCCACCGCGTTGATCAAGAAGTTTGCGTCTCGCCGAGCCGGATTCCTGACGCAAACCTCTTGATCAACGCCGGGTGGCGGGTGCCGTGGGGGTGGTGAAGAAGGCGGCGATGGGGTCGACGAGCTTTGGGGGTGCGGCGGCGATGCCGTTGTGGGCGCTGCCCGGGACGCGCAGGGTCCGGGCCCGGGGGAGGGCGGCGGCCACCAGGTCGTTGATCTCGGTGAAGTAGGGAGCGGCCCGGGCGCCGCTGACCAGCAGCACCTCGGCGGTGATCCGCCCGTACTCCTCGGCCGGCCCCTCGTGGGCCTGGACCTGCCGCGATTCGGCCAGCGTCATCCCCACCAGGCTGCCCATCGTCCGACCCACCTCGGTGCGCAGGAACGCACGGCAGATCGCGGTACGCACGGCGAGGGGCAGCCGCGACGCGGGTGACTGCGGGTTGACTCCGGCTCCCACGATCGCCAGCGCCCGCGCCGGGTTGCCGGCCCGGATCGCCTCCTCGGCCGGGTCGAGGAACGCGGTGGGCAGGCCGTGCCCGGCCAGGCACAGCGGCAGGTCGTAGAGGGCGATCTGGTCCAGCGGCAGCCGGAGCGCGGCCCGCAGGACGACGAACGCGCCGTAGCTGTGCCCGATGGCCCGGCGGGCGCCGGTGTGCGCGAGCACCGCGCCGAGGTCGTCGATCTCCTGCTCCGCCGTGTACGGCTCGCGCCGCGCCGCCGCGTCCGCCCGGCCCCGCCGGTTGTACAGGTGGACGGTGAACCGGTCGGCGAGCCGCGCGGCCAGCCGCCGGTATTCGTGGACGGTGACCCCGCCCCCGTGCACCAGCACGAGATCCGGTCCGGTGCCCCTCGAGTGCAGGACGATCCCCGCGCCGTCCGGTGCCGTGATCCGCTGCATGACTGCTCCCTCCGACCCCGCAAAACCGCGAACGCCGTTTGCAGTTTACAGTGGTGTGGTGAGCGGTGCACCACGGAATGCGGCCGACGGCGACTCCACCGGACGGTCGATCTGGACCAGACCGCAACGCGGCGCCCGCGGCCCCGCCCCGACGCACAGCCGGGACGAGATCGTCGCCGCCGCCGTCGCGCTGGCCGACGCCGACGGGCTGGCCGCCGTGTCGATGCGCGCGGTCGCCGGGGCGCTGGGAATGGCCGCCGGCTCGCTCTACCGGCACCTGTCCTCCCGGGACGACCTGCTGGACCTCATGGTCGACCGGTGCGCGGGCGAGCTGCGGCCGTACCCGGCCGACGACGACGGGACCTGGCAGGACCGGTTCCTCCGGCTGGCCCGCCGCCAGCTCGCCCTGTACCGCCGCCACCCGTGGCTGCCCGACGCCGTCGCCCGGCCCACCGTCCCGGGGCCGAACACCCTGGCCCACTTCGACGCCTGCCTGCGCCTGCTGCAACCGGTCCGGGCAGGGGTCGCCGCGAAGTTCGAGGCCATCGCCATGGTCACCGGCGTGGTCTCGCTCTTCGCCCGCAGCGCGGCCGCCGCCGGCACGGTCACCTTCGACCACGTCGACCTGGCCGCGTACCCGCATCTGGCCGCCGCGTTCGCGGAACCCCCGTCCCCTCCGCCCGACCGGGACCTCTTCGAGCGCACCCTGCGCAGCCTGCTGGCCGGCCTGCTGACCCCCGACCCCACCTGACCCCGCCGGCCTCCCGGCCTCTGGCCGCGTTGATCAAGAAGTTTGCGTCATCCGGAGCCCGGTTCCCGACGCAAACCTCTTGATCGACGCCGGCGGGGGAGGGCGGCGTGGTTCAGGAGACGGTGGGCAGGTGGGTGCCGAGGACGCGGAGGGTTTCCGCGGTGGCGACGGCGTCGCTGCGGGCGCTGCCGTGCCGGCCGTCGCTGCTGTACAGCGACGGATCCGCGACGAGCGGATGGTCGGTCAGGTGCACGTGCAGGGTGCCGAGCCGTTCCGCCAGCCGTCCGGTGTGGGAGGAGAGCCGACGCATCCGCTCACGGAGGCCGGCTCGCAGCGGGTCGGGCACCGCCGGGCTGTGCGACACGTCGAACATGCCGACCGTGATGACGTCCGCCCCGGCGCCCTGGAGCGCGGTGACCATCGCGGTCAGCTCCGCGTCGACCGCCTCCGGGTCGTACGCGGGCCGGAACGCGTCGTTGCCCCCGCACACCACCAGCGCCAGGTCCGGCGCGAACGCCAGCGCCGGCGCCAACTGGGTGGCCCGCACCTCGTGCGCCCGCAGCCCGCGCCGCCCCAGGTTCCGGTACGCCAGCTCGGGCGCGGCCGCGCGCAGCTCCGCGCCGATCCGGTCGGCCCACTGGAGGTCCGGGTAGCCGTCGACCGGCTCGCACATCCCCTCGGCCACGCTGTCGCCCAGCACCACGAACCGCCGCCACGGGTGCCCCCGCAGCAGCTCGGCGGCCTCACCCGGGCGCAGGCACCACGGATCCGTCGCTTCGGCCACCGTCGATCCCATCCCCGCACGCTAACCCAGCCGTACCAGATCCGTCGATCATGAGGCCGGTGCCCGCGGACCGGCAACAATGGCGGGATGCAGGTGGCGGTGTGCGGGCCGGCGGAGGCGACGCCGGAGGAACGGGCGCAGGCCCGGCGGGTGGGGGAGCTGCTCGCCGAGCGCGGCGTCACCGTGCTCTGCGGCGGGGGCGGCGGGGTGATGGCCGCGGTCGCCGCCGGCGTCCGGGACCGCGCCGGCCTGGTCATCGGGGTACGCCCCGACGACGGCACCGCTCCCGCCCCCGCCGAGCTGTCCGCCTCGGTGGTCACCAACATGGGCCAGGCCCGCAACGCCATCCTCGTGTGGAGCGCGGACGCGGTGATCGCCGTCGGCGGCTCCTGGGGGACGCTCAGCGAGGTGGCGCTGGCCCTGCGGCGGGGCGGCATCCCGGTGGTGGTGCTCGGTGGCTGGCGCGTCGTGGACGCCCGCGGTGTCCCGGTCCCCGGCCCGGCCCACGCGGCCACACCCGAGGACGCCGTGCGCCGGGCCCTCGGGAACCGGCCGGAACCGGCCCCTCTGGGCCCGACCGCGACCTGACCGCCGCCGCGGTCGGCAGCAGGGTGCGGATCCGCACGAGCAGCAGCAGGTTCACGAGCACCAGCGGGAAGCCCGCGAACTCGTGGTCGAGCAGCCAGAAGACCTGCACGACCAGCAGTTGCAGGACCAGCGCCGCGGCCGCCAGCCGCAGCCCGCCCTGCCGCCGCCCGGCCCGCCAGCGGGCCACCCCGAGGGCGGTGAGCAGCGCCGACGCGCTGGCCGCCGCCGCGTGGACCTGGTGCGCGACGGTCGGCTCCCGGGACAGCAGCACGAGCGGCCGACCCAGGGCGAACACCACGAGCAGCGCCGTCGCCGTGAGGAGGGCCGCCGGGGACGGCCGGGCCACACCGGTGGTCAGCCGTTCCAGCGGCAGCCCGGCGAACCTCCGCGCCGGTACGACCGGCGGGGCCTGCTCGCCGGCCGGCGACGCGGTGACCCCGTCCCTCTCGCCGGCCCGCGACCCGGCGACCCGGTCGGCCCGGTCGTGCAGCCGGTTGACCCGGCGTTCCTCGTCGGTGAGCGGGCGGCGGTGCACGCCGAGGCGGACCACCAGCCAGACCAGGACGACGGTGCCGTGGATGATCGCGGCGACCGGCTCGTAGAAGTAGTTGTTGTCCGCCGTGACGAACTTGCCGACCTCGTCGATGAAGAGCCCGAACCCGACCCCGCCGACCACGGCGGCGAGCCGCGCGATCCCGGGACCGAGGAAGAGCAGGGACAGCAGGTGGCCGGTCAGCATGCCCAGCCCGCCCCAGAGGACGTGTGCCACGTGCAGACCGCCCGTGCCGACCCGGGGATAGTCTGCCGCCGCCAGGACGGCGCGGGTCACCCCGATGCAGAGCACCGCGCTGAGCAGGAAGAGTTCGACGCGTTCCGTGCCGGCCACGGAACGGATCAGGACCGGTCGCCGGACCGGCGCGTGCGGAATGCCCACCCCGCCATGCTCGGCGAGGGCCCGGCCGGCGACATCCGGTGAACTCCCGGGCCGGCCCCCGAGGCGTGACCCCGACGGGTGCCGGGCGTCCGGTCAGCCGAGCAGCGCCAGCAGCTCCCCGGGTCGGGCCGCGCGGACATCGGCCGCCTCCGCCGGGTCGTACTGGTGGCCCCAGGCCGCGGCGACCGCCACGGCACCGCTGTCCCGGGCGGCCCGCAGGTCCAACGGCGAGTCACCCACGTACGCGGCGCGGGCCGGGTCCACGCCCAGTCGCCGGCAGGCCAGCTCGACGCCGTCGGGCGCCGGCTTGGGGCGGGCCACCTGGTCGCCGCCGAGGACCACCCGGAAACGGCCGAGCAGGCCGACCCGGTCGAGCAGGATCCGGGCCGCCCGGTGGCTTGCGCCGGTGAACAAGCCCACCGGCACCCGGGCGGCGACCTCGGCGAGCACCTCCGCCACCCCGGGGTAGACGGTGACCCGCTCGGCGAGCGCGGCCAGCTGGGTGTGGTAGGCCGCCAGGTCCGCGTCGGTGGCCGGCCGCCCCAGCAGGTGGGTCAGCAGGTCGGCCGGCGAGCCGAGCGAGTAGCCCGCGATGACGTCGGCGTCGCTGTGCTCCGGCCCGCCGCCGGCCCGCACCGCCGCGCGGTAGGCCGCGGGCACCACCTCGTGCGACTCGATCAGCGTGCCGTCCATGTCGAAGACGATGCCGGCCACCGGCACGGTCATGCGGTCTCCGCCCGGTGGGCGGCGGCCAGCCGCTTCGGGGCGCGCGCGTGCCACGCCTCGGTGACCAGCTCGGTCAGCTCGTCGACCCCGATCCGGTCGAGCCGGACCAGCACGGCCGGGTAGCCCTCGAAGTGCGGCGTGGTGAAGTAGACCTCGGGGTCGTCGGCGAGCAGCGCCTCCTTGGCGCCCAGGTCGGGCACCCGGGCGCCCAGGATCGGGCCGTCGGGCGCGGCGTCGCCGAGCGCGTCGAGGTCGGCGCGGCGCAGTGGCCGCTCCCAGACGAAGAGCTTGTCGCGCACCCGCCAGGCCGGCAGGTCATCGTGCGAACCGCGCTCGGTGGTCTCCGGCAGGGCGAGCGCGATCCGCCGGACGTCGTCCCAGGTGGCCATGGGCCGACCCTACGCCGGCCCGCCGACACCGGTGCCCGCCCCGATCCCGGCGGGCCGGCCGCGCCGAAGTCGTCCGGCGCGGTCGTCACGTCCCCCCGCGCGGGATGACGTCGGCCGCGACGGCCGGCACGGGCCGGAGCAGGACGTAGCGGGTCAGGCCGGCGTGGAGGCCACCGGTTCCGCGGTCGGCCGATCGGCGGGCGGGCGAGCGACCAGCAGCGGCGCCACCGTGAGCACGAGGCAGGCCACCGCCATCACGAGCAGCGCCGGGGTCAGCCCGAGCACCGCCACCGACCAGCCGCCGAGCAGCGCCCCGACGGGCAGGCCCAGGAAGGCCACCGAGCCGGAGATGCCCAGCACCCGGGTCTGCAAGGACTCCGGCACCCGCTCGTAGAGGGCCGCGCCGAGCAGCGGGTTGACGGCCGCGATGGCGATGCCGGACACGAACGTCACGACGAGCACGACCACGAGGTCGTCGCTGAGCGCCAGGGCGAGCAGCCGGGGCGCGCCGCTGAGCGCCAGCCCGAGCGCGAACGTCGTCCCCCGGGGCAGCCGGGTGCCGGCCACGGTGAAGAGCAGGTTGCCCAGCAGCGCTCCGGCGGAGAACACCCCCAGCAGCAGGCCGAACCCGGCCGGGTCGCCGAGCACCCGGTCCACCCAGAGCGGGATCCACACGGCGACGCTGGCGTTGGCGAACATGTTCGACGCGGAGACCACGATCAGCATGGTCAGCAGCGTGCGGTCGGTGCGCAGGTAGGCGAAGCCGCCGCGCAGCGCCCGCAGGTAGCTCTCCCGGGGCGCCGGCTGGGCCGGCGCGGGCGGCCGGACCAGCAGGCCGATCACCAGCGCGCACGCCGCGAACGTGGCCGCGTCGATCCAGATCGCCCGGGTTATTCCCACCCAGTCGATGAGCAGCCCGCCGAGCACGGCGCCGAACAGCGTCATGCCCCGGGCCAGCCCGTCGTAGGCGGAGGTGAGCCGGATGAGCGGCACCCCGGCCCGCTCGGCGGCCGGCTTGAACAGCACGTGCTTGACCCGGTCGCCGATGCCGCGCAGCCCGCCCGCCACCGCGACCAGCACCAGCAGCGTGCCGAATCCCAGCCAGGGCGCCAGAGCCACGACCGCCATGGCGGCCGCGCTGGCCGCGTCCACGGCGACCGAGGTACGGCGTACGCCGAAGCGGTCCGCCCACGGGGTGGCCAGCGCGCTGGAGAGCATGTACGGCAGGGTCTCCGCCGCCGCGACCAGGCCCATCCGGGTCGGGCTGCCGGTGGTCTCCAGCACCAGCCAGGGGATCGCCACCACCGAGATCCGGGTGCCCAGGTTGGACAGCAGGTCGGCGCCGACCAGCGTGCAGAGCTCCCGGCGCGGGGTCACGCCGGGCTGCCGATGGCCGTGCCCAGCGACTCGGCGTCGGCCGGGTGGGCGGCGGCGTACCGGGCGCGCAGGGCGCGTTTGTCGACCTTGGCGGAGCGGTTCAGCGGCAGCGCGTCCAGGAACTCCACGGCGCCGGGCGCCCAGGTCTCGCTCAGCTCGCCGGTGACCAGCGCGATCAACTCCTCCCCGGTCACCGTGGCCCCCGGCGTGCGCACCACGTACGCGTGCGGCAGCTCCCCGGCGACCGGGTCGGGCACGCCGATCACCGCGGCGGCGCGTACCTCGGGGTGGGCGGCGAGCACGTCCTCGATCGGGCGGGAGTAGATCGGCCAGCTGCGCTGCCGGGTGAGGATCCGGTCCTGCAGCCGGTCGACCAGGTAGAGGTAGCCGTCGGCGTCGAGGTGGCCGATGTCGCGGGTGCGCACCCAGCCGTCGACGATCGTCTCGGCGGTCAGCTCCGGCTGCCCGTGGTAGCCGGCGAAGCTCAGTCTGGTGCGCGCCCACACCTCGCCGTCCACACCGGCCGGCAGCACCCGGCCGTCGGCGTCGCGGATCTCCACGGCCACGTCCCCGTACGGGCGGCCGCACGAGCGCAGCCGCTCCGGGTGCTCGGGGTCCTCGGTGAGCCCGGGCAGGGCGCAGATCACCACGGCCTCGCTGAGCCCGTACACGATGCGCAGGCACGGGCCGAAGCGGGCGATCGCCTGGCGCAGCCGGGCGGGCGCGGCGGGCCCGGCGCCCACGTTGAACATGAACATGGCCGAGAAGTCGGCGCCGTCGAGGGCCGGGTGGTCGAGCACCTCGTAGAGCATCGGCGGGGTGACGAACGTGGAGGTCAGCTTCTCGGCGTCCACGGTCCGGATGAACGCGGCCGGGTCCCACTGCTCGCGCAGGAACAGCACCCCGCCGGTGAACAGGTTGATCAGGGTGGTGATCTGGCCGCTGGCGAGCCACATGGGGGAGTGGGACAGGTGCCGCAGCAGCGGGAAGCCGGCCGCCCGGATGTCGGCGGCCAGGGCGAGGATCTGGCGGTAGAAGCTCTCCCGGTGGTGCACCAGCTTCGGGGTGCCCGTGGTGCCGCTGGTCTGCAGGAACGACTCCGGGGCGGGCGGCGCGGCGGGCAGGTCGGCCGGTTCACCGGCGGCGGTGAGGTCCGGGCCCGCGCCGCCGGGCCCGAGGCAGAGCACCGGTACGCCGGCCAGTCCGGTCGCGAGCTGCGCGCCGAGCGGGTCGCGCGGGTCGTGCACGAACGCGTCGGGCCGGGCCAGCGTCACGAACTCGTCGATCTCCCGCCGGGAGGTGACCGGGGCGACCCACATGCTCCGGCAGCCCAGCAGGTGCAGCGCGAGCTGGAGCAGCGGCCCCTCCAGGGTGTTGCCGAGCATCACGAGCACCGCGTCTCCGGGGCGTACGCCGTGCCGCAGCAGCGCGCCGGCCAGGCGGCGCACCTCGGCGCCGACCTCGGGGTAGGTGAGCCGGCGGCCCCCGCCGACGAGCGCCTCCCGGTCGCCGAACCCGGCGAACAGGTCCAGCGCCTCGTGCACGTAGTTCGGCCGGTCGGTCATCGGGCGGCCCCCATCGTGGTCCGGGGACGGTCGGCGGTGGCACCGGTGCGCGGTGCCACGACGACCGCCGTGGCGGCGTCCCGGCAGGTCGGAGCCGGGCGCGACGGCAGGTGCCAGGGTCGGCGACCGCACCGCCGCCAGTGCCGAGCCTAGGCAGCCCGGGTCCGGAGAGGACAGCGCCCGAACGGCGTTCGCCGGCACCCCGAAGACATTTGATCATGTCGATCAGGTCGATTGACGCTCGTCACCGCCGACGGTTAGTTTCCGGTCCATCGCCCGGCGGCGGCGCCGATCGCGCCGCGGCCCGGGGCTGCCAACGATGGAGGATCAATGCCGACCCCGAAGAGATGGCACGTCATAGCTTCCGCCGCAACGCTGCTGATCGCCGGCACCCCCGCGGTCACCGCGAGCGCCGGCCCCGCCGACCCGGACAGCGCCCGGCACGGGCGCGCCGAGTGGGCCGGCACCTGGGCCGCCGCGGTGACCCGCGGGAACACCGTCGGCCTGACCAACACCGGCCTGAACAACCAGAGCATCCGGATGCCGGTGCAGACCACGGTCGGCGGCGACCGCCTCCGGGTCCGGCTGACCAACCTCTACGGCGAGCAGGCCGTCATGGTCGGCCACGCCACCGTGGCCCGCCCCAACACCGCCACGCCCGACGACCTGTCCGACATCGACCCGGCCAGCGTCCGCGAGCTGTCCTTCCAGGGTGCCTCCTCGGCCACCATCAACAAGGGTGCCGAGCTGCTCAGCGACCCGCTGTCCTACCGGGTGGCGGAGCAGGAGGACCTGGTCGTCACCCTGTACTTCCCGGTGCTCACCGGGCCGGTCACCTTCCACGGGCAGTCCCGGGTCACCAACTTCATCGGCGCCACCGACCTCACCACCGCGGCCGGCGGCGCCGGCTTCACCACCCGGCCCAACTGCTGCTGGATGTTCCTCTCCGGCATCGACGTGGAACGCCGGCTCAGCCCGGGCTCGGTGGTCGTCCTCGGTGACTCGATCGGCGACGGCAACGGCAGCACCGTCAACGCCGACCGGCGCTGGCCGGACCTGCTGGCCAAGCGGCTCATCGATGCCCGCCCCGACGTGCGGACCCCGGGCGTGCTCAACCTGAGCCTCTCCGGCAACCGGCTCAACCACGAGGGCACCGAGCCCGGCGCGGGTGACTTCCCCGGCTACTACGAGCTGGGTCCGAACGCCCTGGCCCGGCTCAACGAGGACGTCTTCCCGCAGACCGGGGTGCGGACCGTCGTCACCCACCTGGGCATCAACGACATCTGGATGAACGGCGACAGCGCGGAGGCCATCATCGCCTCGCTGCGTCAGCTCAACCGGCAGGTCCAGGAGCGCGGGCTGACCAGCCTGGTCGGCACGATCACCCCGTACGAGGGCAACGGCGGCCCGGGGGTGTGGACCGCGGAGAAGGAGGCCACCCGGCAGGCGGTCAACACCTGGCTGCGCGGCGCCGGCGGCGCGGAGTTCGACGGGGTGATCGACTTCGACGCCGTGCTGCGCGACCCGACGCACCCGAGCCGGCTGCTGCCGGCGTACGACGCCGGGGACCACATCCACCCGAACGAAGCCGGCGCGCAGGCGATGGCCGACGCCGTGCCCCTGCGACTGCTGGGACTGTGACACCGGTGGGGGCGGCGTCGGCACCAGCGCCGCCCCCAACCGTCTTTCCTGGGGAGGAAACTGTGGACGTCGACGCGATCCTGACCGGCCTGTACAGCGAGGAGGGCCGGCAGGACCCGTACCCGTGGTACGCGGCCCTGCACGAGCACGGGCCGATCGCCGCGGTTCCGAAACGGGCCGAGCACAGCACGATCACCGCCGTGTCCGGCGGCTACGACCTGGTCGACCGGGTGCTGCGGGACCCGGGCTGGTACAAGGGCGCCCCGCCCGGCTGGCAGGACCAGGAGATCCTGCGCACCTTCCTCACCTCGATGATGTTCGTGAACCCGCCGGACCACACCCGGATGCGGGCGGTCTTCGCCAGGACGTTCACACCGCGCCGGCTCGGCGCGCTGGAACCGGTGATCGTCCGGATCGTCGAGGAGCGGCTGGACCGGATGGCCGAGGCCGGCGCGGACGGCGCCGAGGTGGATTTCGTGGCCGACTTCGCGTACCCGGTCCCGGCGCTCGTGATGGCCGAGTTCATCGGCCTGCCCGAGGCGGACCTGGCCTGGTACCGGCAGCGGGTCGACTGGATCGACGAGTACATGGACGTGGCCGGCAAGACGCCGGAGCGGCTCGCCCGGGCCAACCAGGCCGCCGACGAGCTGCGCGGCTACTACCGCGAGCTGCTGGCCCACCGGCGGAAGCAGCCGGGCGAGGATTTGATCAGTGGGCTGGTCGAGGTGCTGGACGCGGGCGGCGTCGAGCTGACCGAGGAGGAGTTGATCAGCAACCTCATCGTGCTGTTCAACGCCAGCTTCGTCACCACCGTCTACATGTTCAGCAACGGCCTGCCGTTGCTGCTGGCCCACCCGGACGTGGTGGCCGCGCTGCCCGGGGACGACGCGCTGGCCCGCGGCTGCGTGGACGAGGTCCTGCGGATGGAGAGTCCCGTGCACTTCCTGGCCCGCGCCGCGCCGCACGACACCGAGCTGGGCGGCGTGCCGGTCGCGCGGGACGAGAACGTGCTGCTGCTCATCGCCGCGGCCAACCGCGACCCGGCCCGCTTCCCCGACCCGGACCGCTTCGACCCGCACCGCGCGGGCCCGCCGTCGCTCGCCTTCGGCGTCGGGCTGCACTTCTGCCTCGGCTCGGCGGTGTCCAGGCTGGAGGGCCGGCTCGCGCTGCCCCGGCTGTTCGCCCGCTTCCCCGAGCTGGCGGTCACCCAGCCCTACACCTACAGCGGCAGCCTCTTCCTGCGCGGCATCGACAAGCTCTTCGTCACCACCGGGGAGGCCCGATGACGCTTCACCCGCAGGTGGTCGCGTGGCGGGCCGCGCGCGCGGCCGCGGGCACCGCGCCGCTCTACACCCAGACCCTGGCGCAGGCCCGCGCCGCCGACCTCGCCGCGATCCGCGCCGGCGCCGGCGCGGTCGAGCCCGTGCACGAGGTACGCGACACGCAGGTCCCCGGCCCGGGCGGGCCGCTGCCGGTGCGCATACACCGGCCGGCCGGCGACGGCCCGCTGCCCACGCTCGTCTGGTTCTTCGGCGGGGGCTGGACGCTGGGCAGCGTGGACACCGCCGACGGGATCTGCCGCCGGCTGGTCAACCTCACCGGCTGCCAGACCGTGACCGTCGGCTACCGGCTGGCCCCCGAACACCGCTTCCCGGCCGCCGTGGACGACTGCCACGCGGCGGTCCGCCGGCTGGCCGCGCACGCCGACGAGTTCCGCGTCGACCCGGACCGGCTGGCCGTCGGCGGGGACAGCGCGGGCGGCAACCTGGCCGCCGCGGTCACCCTGCTGGCCCGCGCCGACGGCGGCCCCCGCCTCACCGCCCAGGTGCTGGTCTACCCGAACACCGACCAGCAGCCCCGCCGCGCGCCCACCGGCGCGGAGGACCCGCTGCTGTTCAACCGGCACTCCGTCGAGTGGTACCGCGGGCACTACCTGGCCGACCCCGGCGACGCGGCCCACCCGCTCGCCTCGCCGCTGCTCGCCGAGGACCTCGCCGGCCTGCCCCCGGCGCTGGTCATCACCGCCGAGCACGACCCGCTGCGCGACGAGGGCGAGCGGTACGCCGACCGGCTCGCCGAGGCCGGCGTGCCCACCGAGGCGACCCGGTACGACGGCATGGTGCACGGCTTCTTCGCCATGCCGGGGGTGTTCGACGCCGGGCGGCAGGCGCAGGAGCAGGCGGCGGCCTTCCTGCGGGCCCGGTTCGGGCTCGACCGGGCCGCCTCGGCCGCCGGCACGGGGAGTGGGGCCGACCGTGGCTGACCCGACGACGGCGGCCGCCCTGCGTCCGGCGGTGCCGGGCCGGCGACCGGGCGACCCGGCGGATGCCACGACGACCGGCGTCCCGCCGTACGCGGCCGCCGTCGAGCCGGCCGTGGCGGGCCGCCGGCGACGGGACGCCCCCGCCGAACCCGCGTTCGCGCCGCCGGCCAGCCTGGCCGACTTCGCCGAGCTGGCCCGGGCCGCGCTGCCCGCCGACGTGTGGGACTTCGTGGCCGGCGGCAGCGGCACCGAGACCACCCTGGCCGCGAACCGGGCCGCGCTGGACCGGGTGGCGGTGCTGCCCCGGATGCTGGCCGGGGTGGACGTCCCGACCACCGAGGCGCCGCTGCCCGGCGGCCGGTACGCCCTGCCGGTGGCCGTCGCGCCCATGGCGTACCAGAAACTGCTGCACCCCGACGGCGAGGTGGGGCTCGCCGCGGCGGCCCGCGCGGCGGGCGTGCCCTACGTGGCGAGCACCCTGGCCAGCACGCCGATCGAGGAGGTCGCCGCGGTCGGCGGCACGGTCTGGTTCCAGCTCTACTGGCTGCGCGACCGCGCCATGGTCGCCGACCTGCTGGACCGGGCGCTGGCCGCCGGCTGCGGGGGGCTGATGGTCACCGTCGACGTGCCGGTGCTCGGCCGGCGGCTGCGCGACGTGCGCAACGGCTTCGCCCTGCCGCCGCACGTCACGGCGGCGAACCTGCCCGGCGGCCGGGACGACCTGGCCCACCAGGGCACCCCCGGCGTGTCCGCCGTGGCCGTGCACACCGGCGCGGTCTTCGCCCCCGCGCTGAACTGGGCCGACCTGGCGTGGCTGCGGGAGCGTACCCCGGTGCCGTTGCTCGTGAAGGGCATCCTGGACCCGCGCGACGCGGCCCGCGCCGCGGAGCTCGGCGTCGACGCGGTGGTGGTCTCCAACCACGGCGGCCGGCAGCTCGACGGCGCACCGGGCAGCGCGGCCGTGCTGCCCGAGGTGGTCGCCGCGGTGGGGGAGGGCTGCGCGGTGCTGCTGGACAGCGGCGTGCGCGGCGGCACGGACGTGCTGCGCGCCCTCGCCCTCGGCGCGGCCGGCGTGCTGGTCGGGCGGCCGATGCTCTGGGCCCTCGCGGCCGGCGGGCGGGCCGGCGCGGAGGCGGCCCTGGCGCTGCTCGCCGCCGAGCTGCGCGACGCG
The DNA here is from genome assembly GCF_032108445.1 of Micromonospora halotolerans. Taxonomy (NCBI): domain Bacteria; kingdom Bacillati; phylum Actinomycetota; class Actinomycetes; order Micromonosporales; family Micromonosporaceae; genus Micromonospora; species Micromonospora halotolerans. The sequence goes on from NZ_CP134876.1 coordinate 5,203,082, forward strand.
TTGATCCTCAGTGGCTGCGCCGACCCGGCCGCCGCCCGCCAGCTGCGCACCCTGATCGGAGGTTGACGTGGAGCCGGTGGACCTGACCGTCGCGGCCCTGCACCCGAGCGTGGACGACCCCGCGTTGAACTCGATGAACTTCCTCAACGAGGTGGCGCAGCACTACCCGGACGCCGTGTCGCTCGCGGCCGGCCGGCCGTACGAGGAGTTCTTCGACTCCGCGGTGCTGCACGAGCACCTGGACGCCTTCCGCCGGCACCTCGCCGACGACCTGGGCCTGAGCCGCGCGCAGGTCGACCGGACGCTGCTCCAGTACGGGCGGACCAAGGGCATCGTGCACCACCTCGTCGCGCGCAACCTGGCCGTCGACGAGGGGCTCACCGTCGACCCGGAGGCGATCGTGGTGACGGTCGGCTGCCAGGAGGCGATGTTCCTGGTGCTGCGCGCGCTGCGGGCCGGGCCGCGGGACGTGCTGCTCGCGGTCGCCCCCACGTACGTCGGGCTGACCGGCGCGGCCCGCCTGGTCGACCTGCCGGTGCGCCCGGTCGCCGGCGGCCCGGACGGCATCGACCTGGCGGACCTGCGCGCCCAGGTGCACCGCGCCCGCGCCGAGGGGTTGCGCCCGCGCGCCTGCTACGTGATGCCCGACTTCGCCAACCCCTCCGGCGTGAGCATGGACCTGGCGCAGCGGCGGCGGCTGCTCGACCTGGCCGCCGAGGAGGAACTGCTGCTGATCGAGGACAACCCGTACGGCCTGTTCCCGGCGGCCGGCGCCGAACGGCTGCCCACCCTCAAGGCGCTGGACACCCGCCGCCGGGTGGTCTACCTCGGCTCGTTCGCCAAGACCGTGCTGCCCGGGGCGCGGGTCGGCTACGTCGTCGCCGACCAGCGGGTGGCCGGCTCCGACGGCACGGTCGGCCCGCTCGCCGACCAGCTCGCCAAGATCAAGAGCATGGTCACCGTGAACACCTCCCCGGTCAGCCAGGCGGTGATCGGCGGCGCGCTGCTGGCCCACGACTGCTCGCTGGTGGCGGCCACCGCCCGCGAGCGCGCCGCGTACGCCCGCAACCTGCGGCACCTCGCCGACGGGCTGGCCCGGCGCTTCCCGGCCGGCGGGCCGGTGCGCTGGAACGTCCCGGCCGGCGGCTTCTTCGTCGTGGTCACCGTGCCGTTCGGCGTGGACGACGCGCTGCTGCACCGCTCGGCCCGCGGCTACGGCGTGCTCTGGACCCCCATGGCGCACTTCTACGACGTCGGCGCCCCGGTCAACGCCTTGCGGTTGTCGGTCAGCGCGGTCACCCCGGAGCAGATCGACACGGGCCTGGACCGGCTGGCCGCGCTGATCACCGACGAGCTGTCCGCGGTGGGCGCTCCGGCCTGACACCGCGCTGTCGTCGTTCCGCCACCACCCGTGCTCCCGGGCGGCGCCGCCACCGTTGATAATGGACGGATGGTTGCCTGGGAGTACGCGTTGCTGGTCCGCCGCTATCAGGGGCAGGGCCGCAATTTCCACGTCACGTTCGTCTGGTACGGCCCGGACGGGTCCCGCAACGACGTGACAGCGTACGGCGACACCGCGATCGCCCACCTCAACCGCGTCGGCCGGGAGGGCTGGGAGCTGGTCTCCGCCGCCGAGGACGTGAACAACGTGCAGGGCAGCACCGAGGTGCACCGCTACCACCTCAAGCGCCCGCTGCGCTGACCCGCTAGCGTGATCCTCCCAGTTCGGGGGAGGAGCAGCGGGTGGGCCGGTACGTCGTCGGGGTGGACCTCGGCACGCTCTCCGGGCGCGCCGTGGTGGTCGACGTGACCGACGGCGCCGAGCGGGGCAGCGCCGTGCACGCGTACCGGCACGGGGTGATCACCGAGCGGCTGCCCGGCGGGCCGGCGCTGCCGCCCGGCTGGGCGCTGCAGGACCCGGCCGACCACGTCGAGGTGCTGCGCACCGCCGTGCCCGCCGCCGTCCGCGCCGCCGGGATCGACCCGGCCGAGGTGATCGGCCTCGGCCTCGACGCCACCTCCTGCACGGTGCTGCCGACCCGCGCCGACGGCACCCCGCTGGCCGAGCTGCCCGAGTTCCGGGACCGGCCGCACGCCTGGCCGAAGCTCTGGAAGCACCACTCGGCGCAGCGGCAGGCCCACCGGATCAACGCGCTGGCCGCCGACCGTGGCGAGCCCTGGCTGGCCCGCTACGGTGGCCGGGTCTCCGCCGAGTGGCAGCTCGCCAAGGCCCTCGAAGTGCTGGAGGAGGACCCGGAGGTCTTCCGCCGCGCCGACCGCTGGGTCGAGACCGCCGACTGGCTGGTCCGGCGGCTCTGCGGCCGTCCCACGCGCAACGCCTCGGCCGCCGGCTTCAAGGGCCTCCGCCAGGACGGCCACTACCCGGCCCCCGACTTCCTCGCCGCGCTGCACCCGGACCTGCCGGACCTGCTCGCGAAGATCGACGACGGGCCGTTGCTGCCGCCGGCCGCCCGGGCCGGCGCGCTCACCGCCGAGGCGGCCGGCTGGACCGGCCTGCCCGCCGGCGTCGCGGTGGCCGCCGGGGCGATCGACGCCCACGTCACCGCGGCGGCGGCCCGGTCCGTCGCGCCCGGGCGGATGCTCGCCGTCCTGGGCACCTCCACCTGCCTGATCATGAACGCGGAGACCTGCCACGAGGTGCCCGGCGTCTGCGGCGTCGTCGAGGACGGCGTCACCGCCGGCCGGTGGGGCTACGAGGCCGGCCAGAGCGGGGTCGGCGACATCTTCGCCTGGTACGTCGACCGCGCCCTGCCCGCCTCGTACGCCGAGGAGGCCGCCCGGCGCGGGGTGTCCGTGCACGAGCTGCTGGACTCGCTCGCCGCCGACCAGCCGGTGGGCGGGCACGGGCTGCTCGCCCTGGACTGGCACAGCGGCAACCGGTCGGTGCTCATGGACCACGAACTGAGCGGCGTGCTGGTCGGGCTCACCCTGGCCACCCGGCCGGAGGAGATCTGGCGGGCCCTGCTGGAGGCCACCGCGTTCGGCGCCCGCACCGTGATCGAGGCCTTCGAGGCCGCCGGCGTACCCGTCGACGAGCTGACCGCCGCCGGCGGGCTCACCGCCAACCGGCTGCTCCTGCGCATCTACGCCGACGTGCTGCGCCGCCCGCTGCACGTGGTGGACGCCGCGCACCCGGCGGCGCTGGGCGCGGCCATCCACGCGGCGGTGGCCGCCGGGGCGTACCCGGACGTGGAGAGCGCGTCGGCGGTGATGGGCGCGGCGCGCCGCGAGACCTGGCACCCGGACCCGACCCGTGCCGACGCCTACGACGAGCTGTACGCCGAGTACCGCGCCCTGCACGACCACTTCGGCCGAGGCGGCACCAACGTCCTCCACCGCCTGCACACCCTCCGCCACCGCACCCACCCCACCCCCTGACCCCCCGGCGCGCGGCGCCCCGCGCTCACCCGCGTTGATCAAGAGGTTTGCGTCCGGGAACGCGCGTGCCCAAGACGCAAACCTCTTGATCAACTCGCCGGAGGCGGGAAGCGCTGCGGGCTGTCGCAGGTTGATCCACCCAGCTCGGCGAGGTGGCGGCTAAGGGGGCCCACCGACGCCGACGCCCCGCTCGGCTGGGGGGCCGGGCGGGGCGTTCGGGGAGTGGGCGGTTCGTCAGCCGAGGTCGACGGCGGGGTAGAGGGGGAAGCTGGTGAGCAGGTCGCTGGCCTGCTTGCTCACCGTTTCCGCCAGGGCCGGGTCGAGGACGTACTTGGCCTTCGACGGGGTGCCGTCCGCGTTCGCGCCCGGCGTGGTCTGGCTGAGCACGGTGTGGATCAGCTCGGCCGTGGTGTCCATCTCGGTGCCGCCGAGGCCGCGGGTGGTCAGCGCCGGGGTGCCGATCCGGATGCCGGAGGTGTACCAGGCGCCGTTCGGGTCCTGCGGGACGGCGTTGCGGTTGGTCACGATGCCGGAGTCGAGCAGCGCCTGCTCGGCCTGCCGCCCGGTGAGCCCGTAGCCGGAGACGTCGATGAGCACCAGGTGGTTGTCGGTGCCGCCGGTGACCAGCTTCGCGCCCCGGCGCAGCAGCCCCTCGGCGAGCGCCTGGGCGTTGTCGACGATCCGCTGTGCGTAGCCGGCGAAGTCGGGGCGGCGGGCCTCGGCGAGGGCGACGGCCTTGGCGGCCATCACGTGCGGCAGCGGGCCGCCGAGCACCATGGGGCAGCCCCGGTCCACCTGGTCGGCCAGCTCCGGGCCGCAGAGCACCATGCCGCCGCGCGGGCCGCGCAGCGACTTGTGGGTGGTGGTCGTGACGATGTGCGCGTGCGGCACCGGGTCGAAGTCGCCCGTGAAGACCTTGCCGGCGACGAGGCCCGCGAAGTGCGCCATGTCGACCATGAAGGTGGCGCCCACCGAGTCGGCGATCTCCCGCATGATCCGGAAGTTGACCTTCCGGGGGTACGCCGAGTAGCCGGCCACCAGGATCAGCGGCTTGAACTCGCGGGCCGCCTCGGCGACCTTGTCGTAGTCGATCAGGCCGGTGGCCGGGTCGGTGCCGTAGCTGCGCTGGTCGAACATCTTGCCGGAGATGTTCGGCCGGAAGCCGTGGGTGAGGTGCCCGCCGGCGTCCAGCGACATGCCCAGCATCCGCTGGTTGCCCAGCTCCCGGCGCAGCGCGAACCAGTCCGCCTCGGTGAGGTCGTTGACCTGGCGCACCTGGGCCTTCTTGAGCGCCGGGGACTCGACCCGGTCGGCCAGGATCGCCCAGAAGGCGACCAGGTTGGCGTCGATGCCGGAGTGCGGCTGCACGTACGCGTGGGCCGCCCCGAACAGCTCCTTGGCGTGCTCCGCGGCGAGCGCCTCGACGGTGTCGACGTTCTGGCAGCCGGCGTAGAAGCGGCGGCCGATGGTGCCCTCCGCGTACTTGTCGCTGAACCAGTTGCCCATGGCCAGCAGGGTGGCCGGGGAGGCGTAGTTCTCGCTGGCAATGAGCTTGAGCGACTCGCGCTGGTCGGCCAGTTCGGCCCCGATGGCGTCCGCCACCCGCGGCTCGACGGCGCGGATCACCTCCAGCGCGCTGCGGAAGGCGGTGGACTCGGCGTTCAGCGACATGCGACCTCCAGGTGACGTGCGGAAGGCCCAGGCGCTCGGCGTGCGTCCTTATGACGGGACCGCTTCCCGATGGTTCTCCATCCCCACGCGCCAGTCACGGCCCGCGCCGATCCTACCGGGTACGCCGGAGTCGGGCGGGCGCACCTCCGCCGCGTGCCGTCGGGTTGGGCGGCCCGGGGCTGGGCAAACCCCCGGGGGAGGGGCCAGGCCACGCGGCCCGCGTCCAGGGAGGGAGACCCGAGGATGAGCACACCGACCACCGACCGTCCGCTCGCCGTGGTGACCGGCGCGTCCAGCGGCATCGGGTACGAGTTGGCCGCCCAGTTCACCGAGCACGGCTACGACGTGGTGGTGGCGGCCGAGGACCCGGGGATCGCCACGGCGGCGCGGAACCTGCGCCGTGACAGCGGCCCGGAGGCGTACCCCGTGCAGGTGGACCTCGCCACGCCCGACGGGGTGGAGCAGTTGGCGCGGGCCGTGACGGAGCTGGGCCGTCCGGTGGACGCCCTGGCGCTGAACGCCGGCCGGGGCGCCGGCGGGAGCTTCGTGGGCGGCACCGACCTGAGCGACGAGCTGAACATCGTCGACCTGAACGTGCGGTCGACCGTGCACCTGGCCAAGCGGCTGCTGCCGGGCATGGTGGAGCGGGGCCGGGGGCGGGTGCTGTTCACCTCGTCGATCGCCTCGACCATGCCGGGGCCGTTCCAGTTGGTCTACAACGCCTCGAAGTCGTTCGTGCAGTCCTTCGCCGAAGGGCTGCGCAACGAGCTGAAGGACACCGGTGTCACGGTCACCTCGCTGATGCCCGGACCGACCGACACCGAGTTCTTCGAGCGGGCCCACATGGAGGACACCGGGGTGGGTCAGGGGAAGAAGGACGACCCGCGCGCGGTGGCCGAGGACGCCTTCGAGGCCCTCATGAAGGGGGAGCACAAGGTGGCGGCCGGCTCGTTCGTCAACAAGCTGCAGACCGCCGCCGGCAAGATCGTGCCGGACCGGCTGAAGGCGGAGCAGCACCGGAAGATGGCCGAGCCCGGCTCGGGCAACTGACGCGCGTATGCGGCGGCGGGACCCGGCCTCGGCCGGGTCCCGCCGTCCGGTGGTGCCGGGTCAGGCGACGACGGCGTCCAGCGACTTCTTCAGCGCCTTCGGGGCGGTCGGCGTCTTCGGGGCCTTCGGGCGCAGGTCGATCATGCGCTGGCCGATCTCCTGGAGCTGGTTACGGCCGAGCGCCTCGCGGACCTTCGGGAACCACTCCTGCTCCTCCTCCTCGACGTGGTGCAGCACGTTCTCGATGAGCACCGTCGTCTTGGCGTTGTAACGCTCGTCCTCGGCGTCCATGGTGAACAGCTCGAAGCAGAGCACGTCGGCGACGTGGTGCTCCTCGTACGACTCCAGGATGTCGTCCTCGACGTCCGGCACGAGCTTGCGGACCTCCGGGTACATCACCTCGTTCTCCAGGTAGGTGTGCACCGTCAACGCCTCGAGGATCTGCTTCACCAGCTTCTGCCGCTCGCTCGCCGGGCCCTCCTCGGCGTCCTGGAAGGCCTTGAACAGGCGGCGCATCTCCTTGTGGTCCTCCTTGAGCAGGACGATCGCGTCGGTGGACACCGGGGTACCTCCTAAGGTCGGTTGATGTCGCCCCGGTACCCCCGTCCCGACCAGGACAAACGAGTGGGGCCCGGCGACTCGTCGCCGGGCCCCACCGTTGGTGCTGCCGCTACTTGACCACGTTGTACGCGTCGACCATGCCGGCGCCGTAGAACGAGTTGCGCGCGCCGCCGGAGCAGGTCGCGTCGTAGAGGTCCGGGTCCGTCGGCGAGATCAACGGCACCGGGTTGTAGACGCCCGCCGGGCAGGACTGCGCCACCGACGTGCGCTCCAGGAACGACGCCAGCTGGCCCGGGGTCATCCCCGGGTGCGCCGACAGGGCCAGCGCCGCGACGCCGGTGGCGTGCGGGCCGGACATCGAGGTGCCCTGCTTGTACCCCCACCCGTTGGTGCGGGTGGCGGTGTTGAAGGTGGTCGACAGGATGGCGTCGGTGGTGGTCGAGCGCACACCCTGGGTCCGGTACCGGGTGTCGCCACCCGGCGCCGTCACGTCCACCACACCCTGGCCGTACGAGGAGTAGTAGCTCTTCTCGCCGGTCGGGCCGACGGCGGAGACGGTCACCACGCCCGGCGCCTCGGCCGGCAGGTCGAGGCAGGCGTTGGTGAGGTTCTCACGGTTCTCCGGCGTCCCGTTGTTCGGGCTGGCGGTGTCGGTGATCTTGTGGGCCAGGTCGTAGTTGGAGTTGCCCGCGGACGCCACGGTGAGCACGCCCTTGGACTGCGAGTAGCGGATCGCCCGCTGCACGGCCTGCCACACCGGCCGCTGGCGCGCGTCGTTGCGGCAGTTCAGCTCCCACGGGTCGATGAAGTAGCTGTTGTTGGTCAGCTGCATCCCGTGGTCGGCGGCCCAGAGGAACCCGCAGACCGCGGCCTCCGGGTAGATGAACCCGTCGTCGTTGACCACCTTGACGGCGGCGACCTTGACGCCCGGCGCGATGCCGGTGACGCCGACGCCGTTGACGGCGGCGGCGATGGTGCCGGCCACGTGGGTGCCGTGGTCGCTGGTGGTCGGGTTCCACGCCGACTCGGTGGTGTTGGTGACACCGCCGATGCAGGACGTGCTCTTGTCCTTGGCGATCTGGGTCGCCAGGTCCGGGTGGCTGCTGGAGATGCCGCTGTCCAGCACGCCGACGACGACGTTCGGGCTGCCGTTGTTCACCGCGTGGGCCTGCGGCACGTGGATCATGTCCATGTCCCACTGCTGGCCGTAGAGCGGCTCGGTGGTCGGGTTGTCGGTGGCGGCGGCGACGTCGGCCGCGGAGACCTCCACGGTCTCGCCCTCGTCGAGGGCGGTGCCCAGGCCGGCGGTGGACGCGACCGACTCGACGCCCGCCCCCGCCACCTGGGTGGCGAAGTCCGGGTTGGTCGAGCGGACGACGAGCACGCCGATCTGGTCGTAGGAGGCCACGACGGTGCCCTTGGCGGCCGCCACGCGGGCGGCGGCCTTGCTGGTGTTGGCGCCCTGCGGGGCGAGGACCAGGTACGAGGTGTCCGGTCCGGCGGCGGCCGCCGGTGCCAGCCCACCGCTGAGGGCGAGGCCGACGCCGAGCGTCGCGGCGGACGCGGCGGCCAGTGTCTTGCGACGGAGGTTCTTCACACAGACTCCCAGGGGGCCGATCTGGTCGGTTCCCACTCCCTGGCGGGAAGCGGGCCGGCGGAAGACGAGCAGGTTGCTTGCCTTCGGTCAACCAGCGTAGGGAGCCAGTGTGGTGTTACACACACCCGAACGGATGAACAACAACCGTCAGACGGTGGCCACCGTGTAGGGGATCTCGTCGAGCAGTTCGCGCGCCAGGAAGCCGATCCGGCCGTACCGGGGGACCAGGCGCTGCCCGCTCACCGCGTGGGCGAACGCGGCCCAGCAGGCGGCCTGCGCCGGCTCGGCGCCCCGGGAGAGCAGCCCGGCGAGCAGCCCGGCCCGGACGTCCCCGCTGCCCGACGTGCCCAGGCCCGCGTCGCCGCTCTCCTCCCGCCAGGCCCGCCCGTCGGGAGTCGCGATGTGACCGTAGAGGGACACCACGGCGTCGTACCGGCGGGCCAGGTGCACGGCCTCGGCGTCCAGGTCGTCGCCGGGCTCCCGGTCGAGCAGGTGCCGGGCCTCGGTGAGGTTGGGCGTGAGCACCACCTTGCGTCCCGAGCCGACCAGCAGGTCCGGCTCGTGGCTGAGCGCGCCGAGGGCGTACGCGTCGAGCACCAGCGCGGTCTCCGGGCCCGCCGCGTCGAGGACGACGTGCAGCAGCGCCCGGGTGGCGTCGATGTCCTTGAGGCCGGGCCCGACCGCCACCACGTCCGCCTCGGCGATCAGGCCGTCGAGCAGGTCACCCGGGTCGCCCCGGACCGCGCCGTCGGCGGTCTCCGGCAGGCCGACCACCAGCGCCTCGGGCACCTGGATGCTGAGCGCGGCGGCGGTGGACTCGGCGGCGGCCAGTTGCAGCACGCCGGCACCGGCGCGCAGTGCGGCCACCCCGGCGAGCAGCACCGCGCCCGGGGTGAACCGGGACCCGCCGACGACCAGCACGGTGCCCCGGGCCTCCTTGCCGCCGGTCGGCACCGGCAGCGCCCAGTCCCGCAGCAGCGCGGGGGTGATGACCTCAGACCGGCTCGGCATGGACCTCGTCCTCCCTGGTCGGGCGCGCCCCCTGCCGGTGCAGGTGGGAGACGTCGTTGAACACGTCCGGGGTCAGCCGGCCGGCGGCGTCGGCCGACCAGCCGGTGACCGAACAGTTGGCGATGACGTGCCCCCGGGTCAGCGCCATGAGCTCGACCTCGGTGAGCCCCTCCACGAGGTACCGCAGCAGGAAGACCAGCGCGTCGTGGCCGAACAGCAGCACCCGGCCGCCGGCGTGGTCCCGGCGCAGGTCGCCGAGGAGCGCGCGCAGCCGTAGCGCCACGTCGGTCCAGGACTCCCCGCCGGGCGGGCGGTAGTAGAACTTGCCGAGCCGGTCCCGGCGCGCCGCCTCGTCGGGGTGCCGCCGGCGGACGCCGTGCCCGGTCAACCCGTCGAGGATGCCCAGCTCGCGGTCGCGCAGCCGCTCGTCGCGGCTCGCCGGCACGCCGGTGCCGGCGAGGGCCAGCTCGGCGGTCCGCACCGCCCGGAGGTACGGCGACACCACCGCCACGTCCGGCCGCCGCGCCTCGGGCAGCCCGGCGAGCCACCGCCCGGTCGCCCGGGCCTGCTCCTCGCCGGTGGGCGACAGCGGCACGTCCGCGTCCCGGTGGGTCAGGTCGATCAGCTCGGTGCCCGCGGCCTCGGCGGCCGTGGCCGCGACGTTCGCGGTGCTCTCGCCGTGCCGGACGATCCAGAGGGCTGCCAGTTCCGCCATGCGGCCTCCGGTACCCGGGTGCTCCGGCGGGTAACCGTGCCGGCCGGTGGCAGCCGGCACGCCCGCGGGGCGTGAACGGCGGCCGGGCGGGTAAGCGCGGTCGGCCCCGTACGCGGGCGAGGCCGACCCAGGGGAGGTGTGTCGTGGCGACGATGGTGCGAGAGCCGACGAGCCCGGTGAAGGACAAGAACTACGACCTGATCCACGCGGTGCAGATGTCACTTCAGCACGTCTGGCAGATGGAGACGTACATCGCCGACGCGGAGGACCGGGGCGACACCGAGCTCGCCACCTGGTTCCGCAAGATCCAGGAGAACAACCGCAAGGCCGGCGACCAGGGCAAGAAGATGCTCGCCGACCGGCTTCAGAAGGAGAACGGCTGACCGTACGCGCCGGTGGCCGGGTGGGTGCGCCCGCCCGGCCACGACCGTGTCCCCGGACCCGCCACGCCGCGGGGCGGCGCCGGGTGGCATCGACCGGGCAGAATGTCGTCCGACGCACCGGGGCGGGCCCGGTCGCGGGGAGGCGACGCATGGGGACGGTCATCAGGGGTCTGCGGGAAGCGCTGGTGCTCTTCCTGATCGCGGCGGTGACGATCGCGATCGCGGTGGGGATCTGGGTCGGGGTCAGCGGCGGCGACTTCGTCCACCGGCTGGGCGTGGCGTTCATGCTGGTCGGCGCGGTGATCGGGATGACCGGTGACCTGACGCTGAGCCGGATCGGCATGCTGCCGGCCCGGTCCACCTTCGGTCTGGCCCCGGAGCGGGAGGACGGCGGCGGGGGCCGGGTGCTCACCGGCGTCGGCATCTTCCTCTTCGTCTCGGTGCCGCTGATCATCGTCGGGGCCCTGCTCATCACGTGACGAGATCCCCGCGCCGCGACCGTCCGCGTCGTACGGTGTGAGGCGTGGCGACCACGGCGGCCGAGGAGATCCGGGTGGGGGAGCGGCTGGTCCGCGTCTCCAGCCCCGACAAGCCCTACTTCCCCGAGCGCGGCCTGACCAAGCTGGACGTGGTGCGCTACTTCCTGGCCGTCGGCGACGGCATCCTGCGCGCGCTGCGCGACCGACCGACCATGCTGGAGCGCTGGCCGCGTGGCGTGTTCGAGGGCGCGAAGATCGCCACCCGGCAGACCAACAAGGGCGACGCGTTCTACCAGAAGCGGTTGCCGGCCGGAGCGCCCGACTGGGTGCGCACCGCGCACATCACGTTCCCGAGCGGCCGGACCGCCGACGAGGTGGCCCCCAGCGAACTGGCCGTGGTGATCTGGGCGGCCAACCTGGGCACCCTGCGGTTCCACCCCTGGCCGGTGTCGGCCGGCGACGTGGAGCGTCCCGACCAGCTCCGCATCGACCTGGACCCGATGCCCGGGGTGGACTTCGCCCAGGTGGTCCCGGTCGCCCACGAGGTGCGCGCGTTCCTCGACGAGCTGGGCCTGGTGGGCTACCCGAAGACCACCGGCGGCCGGGGCATCCACGTCTACCTGTCGATCGAGCCGCGGTGGAGCTTCGGCGAGTGCCGGCGCGCGGTGCTGGCGCTGGGCCGGGAGATGGAGCGCCGGCTGCCCGACCTGGTCACCACCACCTGGTGGCGGGAGCAGCGGGACCGGCCGGTCTTCGTCGACTACAACCAGATGGCGCGCGACCACACCGTGACCTCGGCGTACTCGATCCGGCCCACCCCGCGGGCGCTGGTCTCGGCGCCGCTGGACTGGGCGGAGCTGGACGACGCCCGGCCGGAGGACTTCGACGTGGTCAGCCTGCCGGCCCGGTTCGCCGAGCGGGGCGACCCGCACGCCGGCCTGGACGAGCGCCGGTTCTCCCTGGAGCCGCTGCTGGAGCTGGCCGACCGGGAGGGCCTGGAGGCCCCGCCGGAGCGGTAGGCGTCACTGCCACGGGCTCAGCGTCCCGTCGAACTCCTCGAACACCAGCCAGGTGCGGGTCGACAGCACCCCGGCGATGCTCTGCACCCGGTCCAGCACCACGTCCCGCAGGGTGGCGTTGTCCGGCGCCCGCACCAGGGCCAGCACGTCGTGCTCGCCGCTGAGCAGCGCCGCGTGCTCGATGTAGCGCACCCGGGCCAGCTCGGCGGACACCTCGCGCCAGGTGTTCTGCTCGATGGTCAGCGCGATGTACGCCGAGGTGCCCAGCCCGGCCGGCTCGGGCGCCACCTGGGCCCGGAACCCGGTGACCACCCCGTCCCGCAGCAGCCGCTCCACCCGCGCGTACGCGTTGGTGCGCGAGACGTGCACCCGTTCGGCCAGCGTACGGATGGAGAGCCGGGCGTCCTCGGTCAGTTCGCGCAGGATCCGCCGGTCGACCTCGTCGAGTGGCCCGGCCGAACGTCCCGTTCCGCCCGCCGTGCCCGCTGTGCTTCCGGTCTCCTGGCTCATGGGGGCCGCCTTCCGGTGCCGTTCGTCCCGCGTTCACGCCGGATGTTGAGTCAATCATCCGACAGCGGAAGCATAGGGCCACCACACGTCCAGGAGGTCCCCGCCGTGACGACCACACCCCAGGCGGTCCGCAGGGCATCCCCGCGCACCCGCCGGCCGGCCATCCCGGCCGCTCCCGACCCCTCCGACGGCCTGCTGCCCAAGAGCGAGCCGGTCCGGCTGCTGAACCCGGACGGCACCCCGTTGCCGGCCCGGGACGACTACCCGGAGCCGCCGGTCGAGGCGCTGCGCGAGATGTACCGCCGCATGGTCGTCGGCCGTCGCTTCGACGTGCAGGCCACCGCGCTGACCAAGCAGGGCCGGCTCGCCGTCTACCCGTCCTCGCGCGGGCAGGAGGCCTGCCAGGTCGGCGGGGTGCTGGCGCTGCGCGACAGCGACTGGGTCTTCCCCACCTACCGGGAGTCCATGGCGCTGACCGCCCGCGGCATCGACCCGGTCGAGGTGCTCACCCTTCTTCGCGGCGACTGGCACTGCGGGTACGACCCGACGGCCGTGCACACCGCGCCGCAGTGCACCCCGCTCGCCACCCAGTGCGTGCACGCCGCCGGGCTGGCCTACGGCGAGTCCTACCAGGGGCGGGACACCGTGGCGCTGGCCTTCATCGGCGACGGCGCCACCAGCGAGGGCGACTTCCACGAGGGGGTCAACTTCGCTGCCGTGTTCAAGGCCCCGGTCGTCTACTTCGTGCAGAACAACAAGTACGCGATCAGCGTGCCGCTGTCCCGGCAGACCGCCGCGCCGAGCCTGGCCTACAAGGGCGTCGGCTACGGGGTGCCCAGCGAGCAGGTCGACGGCAACGACCCGGTGGCCGTGCTCGCGGTGCTCAACCGCGCCGTCGCGCACGCCCGCGCCGGCAAGGGCCCGTACCTGGTCGAGGCCCACACCTACCGGATGGAGCCGCACACCAACGCCGACGACCAGACCCGCTACCGGGACGCCGAGGAGGTCGAGGCGTGGCGCGACCGCGACCCGATCGCCCGGCTGGAGGCGTACCTGCGGAACCGGGGCGTGCTGGACGACACCGCGGTCGCGTCGATCGCCGAGGAGGCCGAGGCGTACGCCGCCGCGCTGCGCGACCGGATGAACGCCCAGCCCGAGGTGGACCCGCTCAGCCTCTTCGACCACGTCTACGCGGAGCCGACCCCGCAACTGGTCGAGCAGCGTGACCAGGTCCGTGCCGAGCTGGCCGCGACCCGCGCCGAGGAGGGGGACGCCTGATGGCCACCATGACCATGGCGAAGGCGCTCAACGCCGCGCTCGCCGACGCGATGCTGGACGACGAGCGGGTGGTTGTCTTCGGTGAGGACGTCGGGCAGCTCGGCGGGGTTTTCCGGATCACCGACGGCCTCCAGGCCCGGTTCGGCGACAAGCGCTGCTTCGACACCCCTCTCGCCGAGGCCGGCATCGTCGGTTTCGCCGTCGGCCTGGCCATGTCCGGGCTGCGCCCGGTGGTCGAGATGCAGTTCGACGCGTTCGCGTACCCGGCGTTCGAGCAGATCGCCTCGCACGTGGCGAAGCTGCGCAACCGCACCCGGGGCGCGCTCAGCGTGCCGATCGTCATCCGGGTGCCCTACGCCGGCGGCATCGGCGGCGTGGAGCACCACTGCGACTCGTCCGAGGCGTACTACGCGCACACGCCGGGCCTGAAGGTCGTCACCCCGGCCACCGTCGAGGACGCGTACTCGCTGCTGCGCGAGGCGATCGACGACCCGGACCCGGTCGTGTTCATGGAGCCGAAGAAGCTCTACTTCTCCAGCGCCGAGGCGGAGCTGCCGGCCCGGACCGCGCCGTTCGGGACGGCCGTCGTGCGCCGTGCCGGCACCGACGCCACCCTGGTCGCGTACGGGCCGGCGGTGCCGGTCGCGCTGGAGGCCGCCGAGGCCGCCCGCGAGGAGGGCTGGGACCTGGAGGTGGTCGACGTACGCACCATCGTGCCGTTCGACGACGCCACCGTGACCGCCTCGGTGCGGAAGACCGGCCGCTGCGTGGTGATCCAGGAGGCGCAGGGCTTCGCCGGGGTGGGCGCGGAGATCGCCGCCCGGGTCCAGGAGCGCTGCTTCCACGCCCTGCACGCCCCGGTGCTGCGGGTGTCCGGGCTGGACATCCCCTACCCGGCGCCGATGCTGGAGCACACCCACCTGCCCTCGGTCGACCGGGTGCTGGACGCCGTGGCCCGGCTCCAGTGGGACGACCAGCCGGACGAGCGGTGGGTGGCGGCATGACCGAACGCACCGAGCGAAGCGAGGGCCGTGAGGGCATGCCCGGCCGGCACGGCATGAGCGAACGCGCCGAGCGAAGCGAGGGCCGTGAGGGCATGCCCGACCGGCACGGCATGACCACCGCGACCGGGACCCGGGACTTCCTCCTGCCCGACCTGGGCGAGGGCCTGAGCGAGGCGGAGATCGTCGAGTGGCGGGTCGCCGTCGGCGACGTGGTCACCGTGGACCAGACCGTCGTGGAGGTGGAGACGGCCAAGGCCGTGGTGGACGTCCCCTGCCCGTACGCCGGCCGGGTCGTGGCCCTGCACGGCGCGGCGGGTGAGGTCCGCCCGGTGGGCCAGCCGCTCATCACGATCGCCCCGCTCGACGGCGACGGCGGCGACGACCCGCACGCCACCTACCGCGAGGAGGAGCGGGCCGGCTCCGGCAACGTCCTGATCGGGTACGGCACCGGCCACGGCGGCTCCGGCCGGCGGCGCCGCCGCCCCCGGCTGGCCCTGGCCCCCGAGCCCGACGCCGCGCCGGCCGCCCCCGCCCCGGCGGCCGCCGCCGCGGACCGCACCGCACCGCTGGTCATCTCGCCGATCGTCCGGCGGCTGGCCCGGGAACGCGGCCTCGACCTGGCGGCCCTGCACGGCACCGGGCCGGGCGGGGTGATCCGCCGCGCCGACGTCGAGGCGGCGTCCACCGCGTCGGCCGCGCAGCTCGCCGCCGTGCCGGACGCCCCGGCCGCGCACGTCGGGCTGGCCCCGGCCGGCGACGGCGACGTGGTCATCCCGCTCACCGGCATCCGCAAGGTCATCGCGGACAAGCTCTCCCGCAGCCGACGGGAGATCCCCGAGGTGACCATCTGGGTGGACGTGGACGCCACCGGGCTGCTGGCGACCCGGGCCGCGATCAACGCCGCCACCCCGGAGGCGCCGGTCAGCATCCTGGCCCTGCTGGCCCGGATCTGCCTGAGCGGCCTGCGGAAGTACCCGCAGCTCAACGCCCACGTCGACACCGAGGGGCAGCGGATCGTCCAGTCGGCCGGGGTGCACCTGGGCATCGCCGCGCAGACCGACCGGGGCCTCGTCGTCCCGGTGCTGCGCGACGCCCAGCGGCTGACCACCCGGGAGCTGGCCGCGGCCCTCGCCGAGACCACGGCGGCCGCCCGGGCCGGCACCCTGCCCCCGGCCCGGCTCACCGGCGGCACGTTCACGCTGAACAACTACGGGGTGTTCGGCGTGGACGGGTCCACCCCGATCATCAACCACCCGGAGGCGGCGCTGCTCGGCGTCGGCCGGATCGTCGACAAGCCGTGGGTGGTCGACGGGCAGCTCGCCGTGCGCAAGGTGACCCAGCTCAGCCTCACCTTCGACCACCGGGTCTGCGACGGCGGGGTGGCCGGCGGCTTCCTGCGGCACGTCGCGGACTGCGTGGAACAGCCTGCCCTGCTGGTGGCGAACGTCTGAGCCCCGGCCCCGGCCACCCTCGGGGCCGGGGCCGCACCCCTGTTTCTCCGCGGAAGGACCGGGAAGACGAGCGCGGTCGCCGACGGGAGGGACGGATGACCTATCCGCACATGCCCTCGGCCGGTGGGGTGCGCTCGCATCCGGTCGCCGGCGCGCCACTGATGTGCGACGCGCGGGAGCACGGGCTGACCGGGGACGGGACGACCAACGACCAACCGGCCTTCGCCGCGCTGGTGGACCTGCTGGGTGACGCGTACGCCGCCGACGGGCGGGCCCGGGTGATCTACTGCCCGCCCGGGGTGTACTCGATGCGGGACGCCGGCACGGTCTGGCGGACCGGCGTCTCGCTGGTCGGCGCGGGCCCCGGCGCCACCCGGTTCGTGCTCGGCAACCCGGGCGACCGGGCCGACCCGACCCCGCTGGCGTTCCACACCGCCGAGCTGCACGGCGCGAGCCGAGAGCGGCACCTGGCCTACTGCACCTTCGCCGACTTCGAGATCGACGGGTCCGGGGTGGCGATGGCCGAGTACAACCCGCTCGCCAAAGGGTTGGGCCTCCAGTACGTGGTCCGGGGCATGTTCCGCAACCTCTACATCCACCACACCGCGGCGACCGGCCTGGGCTGCGACTTCCTCCAGGACTGCCTGATCGACGGGGTGCTGGTGGCCGGCTGCGGGCGGATGGACAACGGCACCGAGATGGGCGGCGCGGGGATCGGGATCGGGATCGGCGGCTGGGGCAGCGTCGAGCGGGTCAACGTGGTGAACTGCTCGGCGGTCGGCAACGCCACCAGCGGGATCTTCTTCGAGCTGCAGTTCGAGGGCGGGCTGCGCCCGCGCGGCATCCGGGTGGTCGGCTGCCATGCCGAGGGCAACCGCTTCGGCGTCGCCGACTGGGGCGCCAACGGCCTCGTCGTGTCGGCGTGCACGCTGGTCGGCAACCTCGACGCCGGCTTCCAGGTCTCGGCCAAGGGCACCACCGGCACGGCGGGTCGCGGTGGCCTCCTCACCGACTGCGTGATCGACGCGAACCTGCGCGACGGGATCAGCATCGGCAACACCCCCGGGCCGTACACCGTGCGGGGCAACCGGATCAGCGGTAACGGCCGGTACGGCTACCACCAGCGCAGCCTGGGCGCCGCGGGACAGGAGTGCGCCCGGGAGATCGTCATCGAGAGCAACGACTTCTACGGCAACAGCCTGGACGCCGTCCGCTTCGACCGGCCGGTCCGGGACGCGTTCGTCGTCGACAACCGGATCCGGGCGAACGGCCGCCAGTGCGGGCCCGAAGAGCGGAGCGGCGGCGACACGGTCCGGTACAGCGAGAAGTCGGTCGTCGACCGCCGGGCGAGCTGGCGGGACGACGCGCACCGGGGCAAGACCATCCGGGTGGGCGAGCGGGTCGCGGTGGTCGCCGCGAACGACGAGAACGAGCTGCACCTGGCCCCGGTCCGGCCGGGCGCCTTCACGGGCTGGAGCGGCGACACCCCGAAGCCCGGCAGCAGTTACGAGATACCTGGGCCGCCGGCGACCCGGGCCGGCATCACCGTCAACGCGACCATGGACGCGGCCACCATCCGCGGCAACCGGGTCTGGGACAGCCACGAGCCGACCACCCAGACACACGGACTCTGGGTCACCGCGGAGGGCGGCTGCGTCGGCTGCCGGGTCGAGGACAACGACCTGGCCGGCAACGCGGAGGCGGCCGTCCGGCTGGACACGCCGCCCGTGGGCGGACGTTGGGAACGCAACCACGGGGACGACGACCGGGGGTGAACCGGTCGTCGCGGTTCGTCCGTCGCAACCGGCCACGGCCGTGACGCACCGCCCGTCCATGTCGCCCATTCCCATTTCCGTACGCCCGCGCCGAAATCGAAGTCAGCCGCCGCTGGCAATTCCGCCGAATATGCCACGCCGTCCCGAGGGCCGTACAGAATGTGAACCAAGGGGGACTGGAAATGGGGTGCGGAATATGGACGTGAGGCGGCGATTGACGCTATTGGCGGTGACCATCGCAGCCACACCGTTGGTGGTCGGCGGGTGCACCGCCGGCCAGCGGGAGGCAGTCAAGCCCGGTCACGGCAAGGCGGCGGCCCCGCCGTCGGTGACCCTCACCCCGGTGGACCGGACGAAGGGTGTGCCGGTCAGCGCCGAGGTGGGAGCGACGGTCAGCGGCGGGAAGGTGACCGCCGTGAAGCTCACCGACGACAAGGGCCGGCCGGTGCCGGCGCAGCCGCGCGAGGACGGGTCGGGCTGGGTGCCGGACCGGCCGCTGGAGAATTCGCGGACGTACACCGCGGAGGTGACCGCGACCGGCGATTCCGGGCGGACCACCACGCAGAAGACGACGTTCACCACGATGGCGAAATCCACCAAACCGACCGTCACGAGCGAGCTCTATTTCACCAGTAAGCAGACGTACGGGACGGCGATGCCGGTGGTCGTCGCATTCGATCCGCCAATTCCGAAAGAGGCCAGAGCGGACGTGCAGCGCCGGTTGTTCGTGAAGACCGACCCGCCGCAGCCGGGCACCTGGTCCTGGATGGCGGACGGCAAGCAGGTCGAATACCGGGCGCCCGACTTCTGGAAGTCCGGCACGAAGATCAGCGTCCGGAGCGCCCTGGAGGGGCTGCCGATCGGCAAGGACGCCATCGGCGACGCCGACCACAGCGCGACCTCCACGATCGGCCGGCAGGTCTCGCTCGAGATCGACAACGCCACCAAGCAGATGTCCGTCTTCCGGGAGGGCAAGCTGCTCCGCAAGGTTCCGGTGAGCCTCGGCAAGTCGAGCACGCCCACCTCCAGCGGCAAGATGGTGATCATGGAGAAGTTCGACCGGACCACCTTCGACACCCGGGGTTCGGCCGATCCGTACGTGGTCGACGTGGACGACGCCCAGCGGCTCACCTGGGGTGGCGAGTTCATCCACTCCGCCCCGTGGTCGGAGGGGGAGCAGGGCTTCACCAACACCTCACACGGCTGCACCAACGTCTCCGCGGCCGCCGCGGACTGGCTGATGGGCATCACCCAGGTCGGCGACCTGGTGACCGTCAAGGGCACCGAGGTGAAGCTCGACCAGGGCAACGGCTTCACGGCCTGGAACGTCGGCTGGGACGAGTTCGTCAAGGGCAGCGCGCTGCCCGTACCGGCCGGGCTGAAGCCCACGCACAGCGCCACGCCGCACCCGGGCGCGGTGGCCGGCGGGTCGTCGCCCGCCCCCGCCCCGTCCAAGAGCAACAGCGGCGGCTGACCACCGGGGAGGAACGGCCGGGCCGGCCCGCAAACTGCGCGGGCCGGCCCCGCGCCGTTCCATTCAGGCCGAACCGACCAGCGCGGGCCGGCCCCGCGCCGTTCCATTCAGGCCGAACCGACCAGCGCGGGCCGGCCCCGCGCCGTTCAGTCCAGGTCGACCCGGGCCACGCCCGTCGCGGTCAGGCTGCCCAGCCAGAGGTGCCGCCCGTGCTGCCGCACGCCGGTGACCATCGGGTACGCCCCACTCGGACCGTGCAGGGTGCGCAGCACCCGACCGGCCCCGTCCACCAGGGCGACCAGCCCGTAGCGGCGGGGCTGCGGCTGCACCGCACCCGGCAGCAGGGCCACGAGCTGGCGGACCCGGGGATGGGGCAGCAGCTTCTCCATGATCGGCAGCCGCGGGCTGGGCAGCGCGATCCAGTAGGTCCCGTCGCCCACGGCGGAGACGTTGTCCGGATAGGCCGGCAGGTCGGCCAGCACGGTGGCCCGGCCGTCCGGCAGGTCCACCCGGAGCAGCCGGTGGGTGGCCGTCTCGACCAGCATCAGCGCGGACTCGTCCGGGGTGAGCGCCACCCCGTTGGGGAAGTAGAGCCCGCCCGCCACCACCTCGGTGCGCCCGGTGCGCCGGTCGTACGCCAGCACGCGGCCGTTGGGCCGGTGCTCCAGCAGGTCCCGCTTCCAGTGCGAGAGCGGGAACCGGTCCGACGAGTCGGTGAAGTAGATCGTGCCGTCCCGGGACACGGCGGCGTTGTCGGCCAGGTGCACC
Source organism: Micromonospora halotolerans (assembly GCF_032108445.1). Lineage (NCBI taxonomy): Bacteria > Bacillati > Actinomycetota > Actinomycetes > Micromonosporales > Micromonosporaceae > Micromonospora > Micromonospora halotolerans. The sequence continues at coordinate 5,223,227 of NZ_CP134876.1, forward strand.
GGTGGCGCCGCGCCGGTCAGCTCGTGCACCGCGCCGTCGGGCGTGACCCGCAGCAGCCCCCGGTAGGCGTCGCAGACCACCAGCCCGCCGTCGACCGGGTCCAGCTCGATGCCGAGCGGCCGGCCGCCGGTCTCGGCGAGCAGCGTGGGGCGGGTGCCGGCCGAAGCGTCCGCCGGCCACCACCAGAGCCGGCCGTCCTCGTCGCCGCTGACCACCCGGCCCTCCGGGTCGATCAGCACGTCCTCCGGGCCGTGCGCGCCGTCGGGCAGCGGCAGCAGGTCGGCCCGGTCGAGCCGCACGTCGGTGGGAGCCCACGGCCCGTCCAGCGGCGGTGGCACGGTGGCCGGCTCACGGACCGGTCGGATCAGCAGGGGCACGCGCGGGCGGGGGACGGCCATCCGGCCATTCTCCCCCGCCGATGCCCCGGCCGGGAGCCCCCGGCGGCGTGTCCGCGGCGCGGTCGCGGCCCCGAGCCTGCGGGATGACCCCGAGGCCGCTCAGGGTCCCACCCGGGACCTACCCGGAACCCCGCCCGCGGGCGGCCGGAACTGTCGGTGGTGGGGGATAGGTTCGGGGACATGCGAGAGGGCGGCGACCGGTTCCATGTGGCGACGAGCGTCAGCGACCACGTGGTGGACCTGCGGGCGGTCGGCGAGATCGACATCGCCACCGTGGCGGCGTTCCGGGCCGCGCTCTGGGCCGCGCCGGCCCGGCCGGTGCTGCGGCTCGACCTCTCCGGTGTGCGGCTGCTCTCCGCCGCCGGGGTGCGCGCGCTGGTCGCCGCCCACCTGCGGGTCCGCGCCCGCGGTGGCGAGCTGGTGCTGGTCGACCCCGACCCGGTGGTCACCCGGGTGTTGCGGGCCACCGGCCTGCACCGGGTGCTGCCGATCCGCGAGTCGGCCCGCGAGTCGGCTCACGAGCTGGTCGGCTGCGCCGCCGCCTGACCGGCCGGACGTCCCAGGGCCGCCGGCGGCACGCCGACGGCCCCGACGAACGGTCCGCGGGTCAGCTGACGCCGACGAGGTCCACCACGAAGACCAGCGTCTCGTTCGGCTTGATCACGCCACCGGCGCCCCGGGCGCCGTAGCCCAGGTGCGGCGGGATGGTCAGCCGGCGTCGGCCACCGACCTTCATGCCGACCACGCCCTGGTCCCAGCCGGCGATGACCTGGCCGCCGCCGAGCGGGAACTCGAACGTGTCACCCCGGTTGTACGACGCGTCGAACTCGCGGCCGGTCGAGTGGGCCACGCCCACGTAGTGCACGCTGGCCAGCTGGCCGGGGCGGGCCTCCGGGCCGTCGCCGACCGTGATGTCCTCGATGACGAGATCGGCGGGCGGCGCGCCCTCGATCGGGCCAACCTCGGGCTTCTCCATGAGCGGGTCTCCTCGGTGCTGACAAGTGCGGTCCCCGTCGATCCTGCCGGATCGCGGCCGGCCGATACGCGTCGGTCCCCGCCGCGGCGTGGCGGCGGGGACCGGTGGGCGGCACGAGAGTGGCGGGCGCCGCCTCTCGGTGACGCCCGCCCGGTGGGTACGGCCCGCGGTGACCTCACCTCAGCCAGGGCAGCCGCGCGACGGCGGGAAGCTTCGCCCAGGCCCGACCGAGGCCGAGGGTGTCACCGGCGTTGACCAGGGCCAGGCCGGCCAGCAGACCCGCGTAGATGAGGTGGTCGTCCATGAAGGGGTTGTTCTCGGGGGGCAGCACGGCCGTCCACATCATCACCAGCAGGAGCCCGCCGGCGACCGCGGCGACCCGGGTGCCGATGCCGAGCAGCAGGGCCACGCCGATGCCGAGCAGGCCGAGCATGAACAGCCAGTCCGCCCACGCCGCGCCGGCGATCTCCTGGTAGAACCCCTTGAACGGGCCGGCCGCGCCGAAGGTCAGGAACCCCTTGGTCGGGCTGCCGCCGTTGATCCAGGCGGCCTTCGCCGCGGTCTCGTGGCCGAGGCCGAACATCTTGTCGAGGAAGGCCCAGAGGAACGTCCAGCCCAGGGCGATCCTGAGTCCGGCGAAGACGTACCGGGTGGCCTTCCGGCGGGTGGTCTCGGCGTCCCGGGTGGTCTCGGCCGCCGGGGCGATGGTGTTGGCGGTGGTCCGCTCGATCGTCGCGGTCATGGTCTCCACGTCCCTTCCTGTGCCTCGCACCGCGCTTTCCGGTGGCACCTTCATTCCACCGCTCCGGCCGGTCGACCAGCAGGGCCGACCGGCGCCCTCCGGACCGGGACCTTGGTCCCCTCTCGACCCGGTCCGGTCGGCCCGCCGTGGCGTGCCGGGCGCCTCTGACCGGGGCGGCCGGCTCGCCGGGCAGGTCGGCGGCGTGGTCGCGGTGCGCAACGCCATCGGGTACGACGTGGACGACACCACGCTCAGGGAGTTGGACCCGGTGCACGCCACCCCGGTCGCCTGACCGACGGCGGCCTCAGGTGGCCGCGGCGAGCTGGGCGGCGAGCAGTGCGGGCGCCTCGGCGAGCGAGGGCCCGTACCAGGTGAGGTGCCGGCCGGAGACCAGCGCGGCCGGCACGCCGGGGAACGCCTCCGGCCCGTCGTCGGCGGTGAACCGGTAGGGCTCGTCCGGCAGCACCACGAGCTCCGGTTCCCGCCCGCGCAGCTCGTCGAGGCCGGGCCGGGGGTAGCGCTCCGGGTGGTCGGCGTACCGGTTGGTGACGCCGAGCCGGCGCAGCACGTCACCGGCGAACGTGTCCCGGCCCAGGACCACCCAGGGGCGCCGCCACACGGGCACCACCGCCGCCCGCGGCGTGGCCGGCGCGGGCGGCGTGACCCACGCCCGGCGCGCGTCCCGGAGCCAGTCCGGCTCGCCGGGCACGCCGAGCGCGGCGACCAGCTCGCCGAGCTGGCTCAGCGCCTCCGGCACGGTACGGGGAAAGGTGACCCGCACGGGCACGCCGGCCGCCCGCAGCGCGTCCGCGTCGGCGAGGCGGTTCTCCTCCTCGTTGAGCAGCACCAGGTCGGGCTCCAGCGCGCGCACCCGGTCCAGGTCCGGATACTTGCTCCCGCCCACCCGCGCGACGTCCAGCCCGGCCGGGTGGGTGCACCAGTCGGTGGCGCCCACCAGCACCTCGGGGCGGGTCAGCGCCACCGCCTCGGTCAACGACGGCACCAGCGACACCACCCGCACGACGGCTCCCTTCCTCGCCCCGGCCCATCGTCGCCTATCGACGGTCGTGGGTGCGGGGGCCGGGACCGGTCGGGGCGGCCGCTCAGCGGGCCGTCTCGTCCACCAGCGCCGTCACGTCCAGGTGGGCGGGGCGGCAGCCGACCGTGGCGGCGAACCGGCGTACCGCCGCGTCGACGTGCGCGCGGGCCGCGCCGATCCCGGCGGACGGGGCCAGGCGCAGCTCGACCCACACGTCCGGGCCGGTGACCGGGCCGGTGAGCACCACCCGGGCGCGGCGGACTCCGGGCGCCCGCAGCAGATCCCGTTCCAGCGCGCCGGTCAGCACACCGCTCGCCACGCGGGTGCGGTCGGCGCCGTCGCCGCGGTGCGCCAGCGTGCCGCCGAGGCGGTCCGGCACCCGCAGCCCGGCGGCGAGCAGCCGCTGCCCGAGCAGGGCGAGCAACAACCCGCCAACGGCCACCGCGAGGGCGCTCCACGGCGCGCCGGCCCGCCACCAGCTCACCGGCCCGGCCCCGACCAGTGGCACGCCGCCGCCCGGCAGCCGGCCCGCCCCGACCGCCGACGCCGTGCCGCCCGCCGCCACGAGCAGCAGGGCGAGCACCGTCCACAGCAGCCGGTGGGCGGCGTTGCTCACGGCGCCCGCCGGGCGGGGACGAGCCGGACCTCGATCGGGTCGCGGCGGGGCGCGGTCAGCCGGTCCAGCTCCCGGCGCAACGCGAACTCGACGTCGGCGCGGGCGGCCGGGTCGCCGGTGGCGGTCACCCGGGGGCGCCAGGCGTCGCCGCGCCGGCGGACGCGGACCCGGGCCCGGCGGACGCTCGGCACCGACCGGACCGCCCGTGCGAGCCGCCGCTCCACCGAGCGGCGGTGCAGGTGCCAGCCGTCGCCGTCGGTGAGCCGCAGCCGGGCTGGCCGCCAGCGGCGCAGCTCGGCGCCGAGCACCAGCAGGCCGAGCAGGGTGACGGCGGCGGCGACCCCGCGTACCGGCGGGTCCTCCCAGCGGACCGTGGTCAGCGTGGCCGACCACCCGGACGGCAGGGGACCGGCGCGGCCCAGCGCGGCGAGCAGCCCCGCGACGGCCGCCAGCACGCCGCCGGCCAGCAGGGCCACGGCGAGCAGCAGGGTGGCGACCCGGTTCACCGTGCGCACGGCCCGCTCCGCCTGCCGGTGTTGGCGCTCACGTCGCCTCCCGCGCGTCCGCGCCGGGACCGGCCGCCCGCCGCCGGTCGCGGTCGTCCCGTTCGGCGCCGGGGCTCGCCGGCTCGCCGGGCAGGCGCAGGTCGACCACCGTGACGGTGACCGCTTCGACGGTCAGCCCGGTGTGCGCCTCGATCCGGGCGGCCACCCGGCGGCGGACCACCTCGGCCACCGCGCTCAGCGGCGCGCCGTGCGCCATCACCACGTCCAGGTCGACCCGGACGGCGGCGCCGTCGGCGCGCACCGTGGCCACCGGATCGGTGACGGCGTGGATGCCCCGGGCCGCCTCCTCGGCGAGCCCGGCGGTCCGGTCCTCCGGCCAGGTGACCGGCGCGGGTGGGGCGGCGGCGCGCCGGGGCAGGGTGCCGGTCATCCCGGTCCGCCTCAACGGCGCCGGTCGGCGGTCGCCCGGTCGGCGAGCCCGGGCAGACTGACGTGCCCGTCGCGCGCCCGGACCAGCAGCCACCCGACCAGGCCGGCCACGGTGGCGGCGGCCGCCGCCCCGGCGCCGCCCAGCGCCCAGACCGCGACCACCAGGAAGCCGGCCAGGAAACCGAACTGCCCGCGCGTCATGCCCCACCCCCGCTCGCCCGCGATCGACCGGACCGGCGGGGCGTACCCGTTTCGGGGCGGGACAGTCCTCCGGCCGTGGCGCTCGGCCGGCCGCGGCGCTGAGGGGACCAGCTGGAACTCCTTGTCGGCCAGGCGGACCGCCCGGTCGACCGGGCTCAGCACGACCGGCGGACCGTCCCCGGCCTCAAGGCCCACTCCGCGCGGGTCAGCGCGTACTCCACCTCACCGTGTTCGGAGCCGGGGATCGCCTCCGGCCAGTCCTGGTGGAACGTCCGTCGGTACGCCAGCCCGGCCTTCTCCAGCACCCGGCGGGACCCGGTGTTGACCGCCATGGTGGTCGCCACCACCCGCTCCACGCCGAGCGCCGTGAAGCCGTGCCCGACCAGTGACCGCGCGCCCTCGGTGGCGTATCCGGCGCCCCAGGCGGCCCGGCGCAGCCGGTAGCCCAGCTCCACCTCGCGGGGGTCGCCGTCGCGCAGCGGGCGGAACTCGAACCAGCCGACGAACTCCCCGTCAGTCCGCCGTTCCGCCGCCCACCAGCCCAGCCCGGGCGGCCGGCGGTACGCGGCCAGCATGGTGGGCAGCACCCGGTCGCGGATCTCGCCGGCCGGGGTGGGCCGGCCGCCGGTCAGGTAGCGCATCACCGCCGGGTCGCCGTCCAGCCCGGTCAGGAGCGGGGCGTCGTCCGCGGTGAACTCGCGCAGCACCAGCCGTCCGGTGGTCAGGAAGATCGTCACACGCGCGATTCCACCGGTCCCGGCCGGACCGGGCAACCGGATTCCGCCGCACCGCGGAGGCGACCGCCATGATCGAAGCCCTAGACTCGGGCGTCGACACCAGCGACGGATGGATCTGGCGAGATGACGAGCACCGGCAGCGTGGCCACCTCCTGGCTGCGTCCGATCCCGCCCGGGGTCGCGCCGCAGCTCACCCGCGCCGGCCACCTGGGCTATGCCGCCCGGCGGCTCGGTGAGCTGGTGCAGGGCCGGCCGCCGGGCGTCACCGGGCACCAGTGGAGCACCGCCGGGCGGGAGGGCCTCGACCAGGTGGTCTGCGCCGCCGACACCGGCCTGCCGCTGTTCGCCGTGCAGTTCGCCCCGCCCGCGCCCGCCGGGTCGCCGGCCCGCCGGGCCGAACGGATGACCAGCGCGGTCTGCGCCGCCGTCGGGCTGCCGCTGCTGCGGGTCGAGTCGCCGACGCTGCGCGCCGCCGACCACGCCCGCCGCCTCGTCGAGTACGTCATCGACGCGCGCGGCTACGCCGCCGGCACCGGTCCGGACACCGGCGACGCCGTCGGGTTCCGGGACATCGTCGGCCGCCTCCCGGACGGCCGGCGCGGACCGGTCAACGACCTCGGGGCGCTGACCCGGGCGGCCGCCGTCGAGGCGTACGTGGAGCGCCGGCTCGCCGACCCGATCGTCCGCGGGCTGCACGTGCGGTGGGCGGACGGCCCGGCCGAGGGCTGGAGCTGGGTCGAGGTGTGGCCCGGCCGGTGCCTGGTCGAGCGGGTGCACCTGGTGGCCCAGCGCTTCTCCTGCGGCGTGGACCCGGGCCGGCTCGCCGAGGACCTGGCCGCCGTGGCGATCGGGGAGCGGCTGCGCGACCTCGACGCCGCGGAACCGTCCCTGGTGGACCGGGACGAGGTACGCGCGCGGATCCGGCGGCTGGCGGCACGGCGCGACGAGTTCGAGGGCGGCTTCGCCTTCGACCATCTCTGCGCCGACTGACCCGGCGTCGCGGGGCCGCGTCCGGCCGCCCCGGAAATCTCCGCGAATTCTCCCGATCCCCGGTTGAACCTTCGCCGTGCCGGCTCCGTACCTAAGCGGGAATGGACGCAGATCTTCCCCGCCGCGCCGGACGGCGCGGGGACGGTGCGGAAAGGGCATCGTCGGTCATCGACGTGCGGCCGGAACGTCGCAGTGATCCTCACCCCGAAATCCATCGGTCCGCCGGGGTCACCAGTCAACTACCGGATCGAGAAGGAGAGCAATTCGATGCGCAGGTCCACACGGGCGCGCCGGTCATCCGGTAACGCGCGGAGCAAGCGTCTGCTGGCCGTGGTCGGCACGCTCGCGGTCTTCGGCGGAATCGTCGCCGTCACCCAGATCTCGTCCGCCCAGGACCGGCGGACCACCGTCCGCGCCGCCTCGGCGTCCTGTGTGGCCCCGAGCCCGGGCGCCACCGCGCCGGACGGCCGCGGCAGCACCACCCGGACCTGGCAGAACGGCCGCTGGGTGCGCAACCACTGGGGTGACGGGCAGATGTCGGCCGCCGAGTGCCAGCAGACCAGGGGTGGCGGCGCGGGCGCCGGGACCCCGACCGTGGCCTGCCCCGACGTGCGGAGCAAGCTGCCGCAGGTGCCCGAGCAGGCGCGCGGCGAGGTCGACCGCAACCTCGCCCTGCTGAACGACCAGATCGCCGAGGCCAACCGGCGGCTGGCGGCCGACGGGCGCAACGGCGGCGACTTCATCAACAACGCCATCCTGCGGCCGCTCGCCGAGAAGCGGACCGCGACGTTGAACCGGATCGCGACGGCCATCGGCCGGGTCGCCCAGCGCCCGCAGGGCCTGGACCAGTTGGCCCGGTGCGCCATCGCCGACAACGCCCAGAACGGCGGCCAGAACGGCGGCGGCAACAACGGCGGTGGCAACAACGGCGGGCAGACCGGCGCGCCGACGAGCACGCCGACCGGCGGCAACAACGGTGGCCAGAACGGTGGCCAGAACGGCGGCCAGAACGGCGGTAACAATGGTGGCAACAACGGGGGCCAGAACGGCGGGAACAACGGCCTGGGCGTGCTCGCCAAGGACTGCACCAACAGCCAGCTCCAGGCGCACGACGGTTTCCAGAACGGCAACCGGTGCGTGAGCACGGCGTTCGGCGAGGTCGGCTCCGCCGCCAACAACCCGTCGCTGCTCATCACGCAGTTCCCGAACCGGGTCCAGCGCAACCAGCCGTTCACCCTCCGGGTCAGCACCCGGAACCTGGTGCGCGACCGCTTCCTCGCCGCCGGCCAGGGTGGCTACTACGTGGAGAGCTCGCTGCTCAACGACGAGGGCCTGGTGCGCGGCCACTTCCACACCGCCTGCCGGATGCTGCAGACCACCCAGGCGGCTCCGGCGAATCCGCAGGACGTTCCGGCGTTCTTCGTGGCGACCGAGGACGGCGGCGGCGGCAACCAGGCCGACCAGGTGACCATCCAGGTTCCCGGCCTGCCCCAGTCGGGCCTGGCGCAGTGCGCGGTCTGGGCCGGTGACGGCTCGCACCGCATCCCGATGATGGAGCGGGCCAACCAGACCCCCGCCTTCGACGCGGTGCGGATCCGGGTCAACTGAGCATCGACGGCCGGAGCCGCCCGGGGGTCCGCCCCGGGCGGTTCCGCCGTTGCCCGGTCACCGCTCGCCGCTCGCGGACTGCGTCAGGTGGGTGCAGTGCACGACGGTGGCGTCGTCCGGGACCGGCGCGGCGGGGTCTGTGGAGCCGGCCTCGGCCTGCCGGACGCGGCGCAGGACGGCCGGCGGCCCGCCGTCGGCAAGCAGCTCCAGCACACCGGGCCAGTCGGTCAGGTCGTACGGGCTGACGACGCGGCTGGCGCCGTTGCTGAGCAGCGCGACGGCGTCCAGGTCGCCCAGGGGCCGGCTGCCGGTGACCGCCTCCTCCGCCGCGTGCGGATCGTCCTTGGCGATCCAGTAGCCGCCCGGCTGGTTCCGGCGGGCGCGCAGCGCCTCGGCGCAGGAGGCGCGGACGCGGTCGTACTCCGGCGTGCCCACCGGAACGCCCGCCAGCGGTGTGGAGCAGGCGCGCCGGGCCGCGACCTCCCGCTCGTCCGTGACGACCTGCGGGCCCCCGATGCGGTCGAGGACGAGGACGGAATCGGCGAGCAGGAGGTGGTCCAGGCGGCCCCGGTGGGCGCGGACGATCGCCACCGTCGCCTGGGGGCTGGCGGGGTGCGTGATGTCGCAGGTGCCCCGGTGCCCGGCGGCGATCTCGTCGATCGCACCGGCGAGGATCGTCGGGAGGTCCCGCCCGTCGCCGCGCGACAGCCGGCCGAGCAGCGCGCCGCCGAGACGGTGGGTGTACCAGGCGACGCCGTGGGAGCAGATCGATTCCGTGCCCGGGATGCCGGCGCCGTCGAGCAGGACCACGGCGCCGGGAACGGCGCCGGCGAAGTCCTCGTTCGGCCGGCCGGCCGTGCCGGCGCTGGTCGCCATGCTGACGTGCACCGATGGGCTCCCGGGTCGGGGAGCGCGGGCCCTCGGGGAGGGCCGACGCCGGGACGAAGTGGCCTGCCGGGACACCCCGCCCGGCTGAAAAATGTTAACGCCGGGAAAAGCCGACCGGGGTCACGCCGATTTCTCAGCGTGACCCCGGGATGCCCGACGGTGAACCGGGAGGGTTCAGCGGTTCTTGTAGGCCTCCACCACCGAGACGGGGATGCGGCCCCGCTCGGAAATCTCGTAGCCGTTCTTGACGGCCCATTCCCGGATGGCGCGGTTCTGCTCGCGGTCCATTCCCGAGGTGCTCGGGCGGGCGCCTCCACGGGCGGGGCGACCGGCCTCGACGGGGCCGCGACCGATCCGTCGGCCAGCGCTGATGTACGGGTCCAACGCCTTGCGCAGGACGCCGGCGTTCTCGTCGGAGACGTCGATCGTGTACGCCACACCGTCCAGGCTGAACTCGACGGTCCGATCGGCCTTTCCGCCGTCGAGGTCGTCGGTCAGAACGGTGATTACTTTCCTTGCCATCGCCATTACTCCCTGTGTCGGGCGGGGTGTGGCTATGAGTTTGACGTATCTCGCGGCAATTTCGCAACAATACCCGCCCTTCGCCATTCGGCGGGTCGGGTTATCCGCGCGGGGTCAAATGCGTTCCCGTGCGCCGCGGCGGGTTCGCATGGCTGCCGGAGTGGTGTGGGTCACAAGCCGGAACAAGGGAGACGGTTTGTTACTTGAGCCTGACACGCTCAACTCAACGCGATAGCAGGTGTTCGATGGCAACTCTTCCGGTACTTCCACTGACCGACGCCGTCCTGCTGCCCGGCATGGTCATCCCGGTGACCCTTGACCCGACCACCCAGGCTGCCGTCGACGCGGCCCGTGCCAGCGGCGACAAGCGGCTGCTCGCCGTGCCCCGCCTCGACGGCGAGTACGGCTCGGTCGGCGTGATCGCCACCATCGAGAAGGTGGGTCGGCTGCCCAGCGGCGAGCCGGCCGCCGTGGTCCGCGGCCTCGCCCGGGCGCGGATCGGCTCCGGCGTGCCCGGACCGGGCGCCGCCCTCTGGGTCGAGGCGACCACCCTCGACGAACCCGCCCCGGCCGGTCGCGCCCGGGAACTCGCCCGCGAGTACCGCGCCCTGATGACCTCGGTCCTCCAGGAGCGCGGCGCCTGGCAGGTCATCGACGCCATGGAGCGGATGACCGACCTCTCCGAGCTGGCCGACGCGGCCGGCTACGCGCCCTGGCTGACCCTGGCGCAGAAGACCGAGCTGCTCGCCGCCCCGGACGTCACCGCCCGGCTGGAGCTGCTGGTCGGCTGGGTGAAGGACCACCTGGCCGAGCAGGAGGTCACCGAGCGGATCAACAGCGACGTCCGCGAGGGACTGGAGAAGTCGCAGCGCGAGTTCCTGCTGCGCCAGCAGCTCGCCGCGATCCGCAAGGAACTCGGCGAGGACGAGCCGGACGGCTCCGCCGACTACCGCTCCCGGGTGGAGGCGGCCGACCTGCCCGACAAGGTCCGCGAGGCGGCCCTGCGCGAGGTCGGCAAGCTGGAGCGGGCCAGTGACGCCTCGCCGGAGGCGGGCTGGATCCGCACCTGGCTGGACACCGTCCTGGAGATGCCGTGGAACACGCGTACCCAGGACAACACCGACCTGGCCGCGGCGCGTGCGGTGCTCGACGCCGACCACGCCGGCCTGGCCGACGTGAAGGACCGCATCCTGGAATACCTGGCGGTGCGTAACCGGCGCGCCGAGCGCAACCTCGGCGTGGTCGGCGGCCGCGGCTCCGGCGCGGTCCTCGCCCTGGCCGGCCCGCCCGGCGTCGGCAAGACCAGCCTCGGTGAGTCCGTGGCGCGGGCGCTCGGCCGCAACTTCGTCCGCGTCTCCCTCGGCGGCGTCCGCGACGAGGCGGAGATCCGTGGCCACCGGCGCACCTACGTGGGCGCGCTGCCCGGCCGGATCGTCCGCGCGCTGCGCGAGGCCGGCTCGATGAACCCGGTGGTGCTCCTCGACGAGGTCGACAAGCTGGCCGTCGGCTACGCCGGCGACCCGGCCGCGGCCCTGCTGGAGGTGCTCGACCCGGCGCAGAACCACACCTTCCGGGACCACTACCTGGAGGTCGACCTCGACCTGTCCGACGTGCTCTTCCTGGCCACCGCCAACGTGGTGGACAGCATCCCCGGCCCGCTGCTGGACCGGATGGAGCTGGTCACCCTGGACGGCTACACCGAGGACGAGAAGGTGGCCATCGCCCGGGACCACCTGCTGCCCCGGCAGCGGGAGCGGGCCGGGCTGACCGCCGAGGAGGTCACCGTCACCGACGGCGCGCTGGCGCTGATCGCGGGGGAGTACACCCGCGAGGCCGGCGTCCGGCAGCTCGAACGGGCCCTGGCGAAGATCCTGCGCAAGGTCACCGTGGCGCTGTCGGCCGACCCGGCGCCGGTCCGCGTCGACACCGACAACCTCGCCCGCTACCTGGGCCGGCCGAAGTTCACCCCGGAGTCGGCGGAGCGTACGGCGGTGCCGGGCGTGGCCACCGGCCTGGCGGTCACGGGCGCCGGCGGCGACGTGCTGTTCATCGAGGCGACCAGCATGGAGGGCGAGCCGGGGCTGACCCTCACCGGCCAGCTCGGCGACGTCATGAAGGAGTCGGCGCACATCGCGCTGTCCTACCTGCGCTCCAACGGGCGACGCCTCGGCATCGACCCGAACGCCCTCGCCGGGCGGCGGATCCACGTGCACTTCCCGGCGGGCGCGGTGCCGAAGGACGGCCCGAGTGCCGGCATCACCATGGTCACGGCGCTGGCCTCGCTGGTCACGGGCCGGCCGGTCCGCCCCGAGTTCGGGATGACCGGCGAGGTGACCCTCTCCGGCCGGGTGCTGCCCATCGGCGGCGTGAAGCAGAAGCTGCTCGCCGCCCACCGGGCCGGCCTGACCGAGGTGATCATCCCGAAGCGCAACGAGCCGGACCTGGACGACCTGCCCGCCGAGGTCCGCGAGGCGCTGACCGTCCACACCCTCGCCGACGTGGCCGACGTGCTCGCCCTGGCGTTGCGCCCGGCCGACGTCGACGCGGAGACCCTGGGCGGCCAGCCGCTCGCCGCGGCCTGACGTGAAAGGAGGGGCCCCCTGTTAACGCTTCGCGCATAGCAGGGGGCCCCTCTTAACAAGCGGGTGTTAAGAAGGGGCCCCTCCTTACCGGTCAGCGGCGGTCGCGGCGCTCCCGGCGGTCGCCGTCGAAGCGCCGGTCGCCGCCGCCGCCGTCGCCGTCCCGGTCGCGGTCCCGCCGCACGGTGGCCTTGCGGCCCTTGATGGTGCTGCCGCGCAGCCCCTGGATCACCTCGTCGGCGACCCCGTGCGGGACCTCGACCAGGGAGAACCGGTCGGCGATCTCGATCGAGCCGATGTCCCGGCCGCTGATCCCGGTCTCGCCGGTGATCGCCCCGACCAGGTCCTGCGGGCGTACCCCGGCGCGCCGGCCCAGGCCGATGAAGACCTGGGTGGTGCCGCCCGAGCGGGGGCGCCCGCCGCCACCGCGCCGGTCCCGGCCGTCGTACCCGGGCCGGGGCTCCCGCTGGGGGCGGACCGCGACCTGCGGGATCTCCTCCTCCTCGTCGGCCGTGCCGGGCAGGGTGGCCTCGTGGGCCAGCCGCACCGCGGACAGCGCGACCTCCATGAGGTCGAACTCGTCGGTCAGCGACTCGACGATCGCCCGGAACGGCTCCAGGTCGTCCTCCAGCAGCGACTCCCGCAGCGCCGCCTGGGTCAGCTCCAGCCGCCGGGTGCGCAGGTCGGCCACCGTGGGGATCTTGTCGACCGCGATCCGCTGACCGGTGACCCGCTCGATGGTCTTGAGCATCCGGTGCTCGCGCGGCTCGGCCAGGGTGATGGCCACGCCCTCCCGGCCGGCCCGGCCCACCCGGCCGATCCGGTGCACGTACGACTCCGGCGCCGACGGGACGTCGTAGTTGACCACGTGGGTGAGCTGCTCCACGTCCAGCCCGCGCGCCGCCACGTCGGTGGCGACCAGCAGGTCGGCGGTGCCCGACCGCAGCCGGCCCATCACCCGGTCGCGCTGCTCCTGGCTCATCCCGCCGTGCAGCGCCTCGGCCCGGTAGCCGCGGCCGTTCATCGTCTCGGTGAGCCGGTCCACCTCCTCCCGGCTGCGGCAGAACACGATGGCCGCGGTGGGCGACTCCACGTCCAGCACCCGGCCCAGGGCCGCCGGCTTGTGCGCCCGCGCGACGATGTACGCGCTCTGTCGCACCCGCGGCGCCTCACCGGCGACCGTCCGCTCGCGCTCGATCTGGATGCGCACCGGGTCGGTCAGGTGCTGGCGGGCCAGCCCGTCGATCCGGGCCGGCATGGTGGCGGAGAAGAGCACGGTCTGCCGGCCGGCCGGGGCGTGCTCCAGGATCGCCTCGATGTCCTCGGCGAAGCCCATGTCGAGCATCTCGTCGGCCTCGTCCAGCACGACCGTGGCCAGCGCACCCAGCCGCAGGGTGCCCCGGGCGATGTGGTCCAGCGCCCGGCCCGGCGTCGCCACCACGACGTCCACGCCGGCGTCGAGGGCGCGCAGCTGGCGGCCGATCGGCTGGCCGCCGTAGATCGGCAGCACCCGCGCGCCCAGGTCCTTGCCGTAGCGGTGGAAGGCCTCGGAGACCTGCACGGCCAGCTCCCGGGTCGGCACCAGCACCAGGGACACCGGGTCCCCGCCGGGACGGTCGTCGGGCATGCGCTGCAGCAGCGGCAGGGCGAACGCGGCGGTCTTGCCGGTGCCGGTCGCGGCCTGCCCCAGCAGGTCCTGGCCGGCGAGCAGCGGCGGGATCGCCTCCCGCTGGATGGGGGTCGGCTCCTCGTAGCCGAGGACGGCGAGCGCGTTCAGCAGCTCGGTGCGCAGCCCGAGGTCCGCGAAGGCGGCGGCCTCGTCCTCGGCGGGTTGGGCGGGATCGGTCGGGGTTGGTGCGGAACTCATGGGGCAAGCCTTTCATCACCCCCGCCCGGCCGTCGCGGCGACCGCCGCAAACCGTCGCCCCCGCCACGTCGAGGATGATCCGGCCGGGCCCCGTGCCCCGGCCGGCTCACCCGGACAGGACGGCCAGCAGGGTGGTCGCCCCCACGGCGACGTCCAGCACGGCGCACCATTCCGCGTACCCCCGGGGCACCACGCGGCCGGTGCGGTGGTGCGCCACGTCCCAGGCGGCGTGCCCGAGCCAGCCGAGGCCGACCAGCACGCCGGCCGGGCCGTCCGGCCCGAGCAGGGCGCCCACGGCCAGGCCGCCCCAGCCGGCCAGCCCGGCGAGCTGCCACGCCAGGTTCCGGCGGTCGCCCCACTGCCGCCGCCAGGTGCCGACGAGCAGGTAGCCGGCCGGCAGCACCAGCAGCGTCCACGGGGAGAACACGGTCGGCGCCACCCAGAGGTCCACCGTCATGAGCAGGGCCAACCCGGTCGGCCACCGGCGCGCCACCGCCGCGACCACCGGATGGCGGCGGGCCGGCGCCGGGTGCGCGTGCCGGTGCCGCAGCGCCACCAGCGCCATCGCCGGCAGCATCAGCAGATGGCCGCCGAGCATCAGCGCGTCGTCCCCGACCATCCCGGCCCACCACGGTGGGAGCAGCAGCAGGAACGGGACGTACATGACGGCCACCATCTCGGCCGTGGCGGCCCACCCGTGGCCGCGGTGCCACATCCACGCGGCCATGCCCAGCCCCATGTCCGTCGCCATCACCAGCGCGCCGACATCCGCCCGGGCCAGCGCGTCCGCGCCACCCAGCCACCCGGCGCCGGCCCGCCACAGCGGGCCGAGCAGGAGCATGCCGACCACCATCGCCACGACCATCCCGGCCAGGTGTCCGGCCAGCCGTCGGGCGTCCGCCCGCAGGGGTACGCGTACCGTCGTCTCCGTCATGCCCCGAGCCTGCCGGCGCCCCGCGCGCGGAACCATGGGCGTCCGTCACCGGAAAACCGTGCGGCCCGCACGGGTGCGGCGTGACATTCCGCAGGGGTGGACCGGGCGGCCGGCGGCCCTAGGATCGGCGGACATGACGGTCGAACCGGCGGACCGCCGCCTGCGGCGGGCCCGGCAGCTCACCCTGCTGTCGCTGGCGACGAACGTCGGGACCACCCTGCTGCTGCCCTGCGTCGGGCTCAGCCGGGAGCCGGAGCCGCGACGGGTGGCGCTCGGCGTGCTCGGGCTCGCCGGCTTCGCCGCCGCCCAGGCGGCGGTGCTGCACGGGGCGGTCACTCCCTGGCTCGACGGGCGCGCCCGCCGCCGCCGGCACGCCGCGCTGGCGGTGGCCGCCCTGCTCAGCCTGCCGCTGGTCGGCCCGGTCGCGGCCGGCGCCTGGCCCACCTGGGCGTGGCTGGGCGCGTCCCTGGTCGGCATGTCCCCGCTGCTGTTCCGGCCGCTGCGCGCCCTGCTGGCCGCGGCGGGGGTGCTCGGCGCCTCGGCGGCCGTGACGCTGGCGACCGGCGGGCCGCTGCCCACCGCCCTCCTCGTGACCGGTGGCGTCGGCGCCGGCGTCGCCGCGGTCACCTGGCTCCAGGTCTGGTTCTGGGACCTGGTCGTCGAGGCCCGGCAGGGGCAGGCCGCCCGGGCCCGGCTCGCCGCCGCCGAGGAGCGGCTGCGGTTCGCCCGCGACGTGCACGACCTGCTCGGCCACGACCTCACCGTGATCGCGCTCAAGGCCGAGCTGGCCGAGCGGCTCGCACCCCTCGACGCCGCCCGGGCCGGCCGGGAGGCCGCCGAGGTGCGCCGGCTCGCCGGGTCCGCCCTGAGCCGGGTACGCGAGGCCGTGCACGGCTACCGCGCCGTCGACCTGGCCGAGCAGCTGGCCGCGGTGGGGGAGGTGCTGCGCTCCAGCGGGGTGCGCTGCACCCTGGTGCCGCTGGCCGGCGAGTTGCCCGCGCCGGTCGCCGCCGACCTGGCCGCCGTGCTGCGGGAGGCCGGGACGAACGTGCTGCGGCACAGCCGGGCCGACTGGTGCCGGATCGAACTCACCCGAGAGGACGGCCTCGTGACGATGACCGTACGCAACGACGGCGCCGCGAGCCCCGGCCCGGACGCGCTCAGCGGCGGGCTGCGCGGGCTGGCCGACCGGCTCGCCCCGGCCGGCGGCACCGTCCGGGCGTACGCCGAGGACGGGGTCTTCCACCTGGTGGCGACCGTGCCGGTGCCGTCATGATCCGGGTGCTGCTGGCCGACGACGAGGAGTTGATCCGCCTCGCCCTCGCGGCCCTGCTCGACCTGGAGCCCGACCTGGAGGTGGTGGCGCACGCCGCCGACGGGCGGGCCGCCCTGGCCGCCGCGCTGGCCCACCGGCCCGACGTCGCCGTGCTGGACCTGGAGATGCCGCCGCCCGGCGGGGTCCAGGTCGCCGCCGAGCTGGCCCGCGTGCTGCCCGGCTGCGCCACGGTGATCCTCACCGGGCACGGCCGGCCCGCCCACCTCCGGCCGGCACTGGCGGCGGGCGCCCGCGGGTTCCTCGCGAAGGGCGCGCCCGGGGGTGCCCTGGCCGACGTGATCCGCCGGGTGCACGCCGGCGCCCGGTACGTCGATCCGGCCCTCGCCGCCGACGCGCTGACCCTGCCGGAATGCCCGCTCACCCCGCGGGAGCTGGAGACGCTGCGCCTGGCCGAGCTGGGCACCCCGGTGGCGGTGATCGCCCGGCGGACCCACCTGGCGGCCGGGACGGTCCGCAACCACCTCTCCGCGTGCGTGCAGAAGCTCGGCGCCGCCGACCGGGCCGAGGCGGTCCGGCGGGCCCGCGAGGCGGGCTGGCTCTGACCCGGCCCGGCGGCCACCTGGAGCGTCGCACCGTCCGGAGCGCGGCGACCGACGCAGCGCCGGCGGGGGTCAGGCGCGGGCGGGGCCGGTGTCGCGCGAGGGCGGGGCGAGTGCGGCCGGGTCGAGCGCGAGGGCGGCGGCCAGGGCGGGGCGGCCGGCCGGGGTGAGGCGCAGCGCCCGGCCGGCGCCCCGTGTCGTCCAGCCGACGTCGAGGAAGTGCCGGCACAGCGCGGCGCCGAGCGCGCCGGCCAGGTGGGGGCGGCGCTCGGTCCAGTCGAGGCAGTCCCGGACCAGTGGCCGCCGGCCGGCCCTCAGCGGCTCGACGGGCACGCCGAGGTCGGCCAGCCAGCCCATCCCGGCCGGGGTGAGCGCCAGGCCGCCGGCGCGGTCGAGCACGCCCCGGGCCAGCAGGGCGTCGTGCACCAGCACGCCGAGCCGGCCGGCCAGGTGGTCGTAGCAGGTCCGGGCGTACGCGAGGGATGCCTGGGCCGACGCGGCGCGCAGCGTGCGGGGCGGCGCCGCCGGGGCGGGCGCCCGGCCGGCCAGGTCCTCGATGAGCTGGGCCACCGACGGGTCGGCGAGGCGGACGTAGCGGTGCCGGCCCTGCCGCTCCTCGACCAGCAGCCCGCCGCGGACCAGCCGGGTCAGGTGGTCGCTCGTGGTGGACGGGGCCACGCCGGCGGACCGGGCCAGTTCGCCCGCCGTCCAGGCCCGCCCGTCGAGCAGGGCGAGGCAGAAGCTGGCCCGGGTCGGGTCGGCGAGCAGCGTGGCGAGCCCGGCGAGTGCGTGGCCCTCGGTGCGGGTGGTCATGCGGGCAATGTTGGCACGGGAACGGTTCGGTCCTCACCGACGTGTGCGCGCGTCGCCCTTTACATCGTTGTCTCCAACGTTGTAGAAAGCGGGGGCACCGCAGTGACCTCCGTCTACCTCTGAGGCAGGCCTGATGGGACATCTCCACCGCGGCGGCGTGCTCGCCGCCGCACTCACGCTGCTGCTGGCCACGTCCACGGCGGCGGCGGGCGCGCCCGCCGCCGGGGCCGACCGCTACCGGAACCCGGTCTCGGCCGGCTTCGCCGACACCTTCGCCGACCCGGCCGTCGTCCGTGGCGACGACGGCCTCTGGTACGCCTTCGGCACCTCCGACCCGCTGCGCGAGGGCGAACGCCAGGCGCACCGGGTGCCGATCGCCCGCTCTGCCGACCTGGTCGACTGGACCTTCGTGGGCGACGCCTTCGCCCCGGACCAGCGGCCGCCCTTCGCCGAACCCGGTGCCGCGTTCTGGGCGCCCGACGTGCGCCGGGTCGCCGACCGCTGGGTCATGTACGTGACCGTCACCGACACCACCGTCTCCGGCGACACCTTCGACACCGCGATCGGGGCGGCCACCGCGCCCACCCCGGCCGGACCGTGGACGTTCTCCGACACGCCCGTGGTCGCCCCCCGACCCGGCGGGGGCGGCGGCTACCTCTGGACCATCGACCCCAGCCAGTTCACCGATACCGACGGCCGGTCGTACCTCTACTTCGGCAGCTACTACGGCGGCATCTCGGTCACCGAGCTGTCACCGGACGGGTTGCACGCGGTCGGCGCGCCGAGCCTGGTCGCCGTCGACAACAAGTTCGAGGGCGGCTACGTGCTGCGTCACGACGGCTGGTACTGGCTGTTCGCCTCCACGGCGAACTGCTGCGCCGGCCCGGCCACCGGCTACTCCGTCCAGGTCGGCCGGGCGCGTGACCCGCGCGGGCCGTTCGTGGACCGGGACGGCCAGCGGCTGGACGCCTCCCGGGCCGGCGGCACGCCGGTGCTCACCCAGAACGGCAACCGGTGGATCGGCACCGGCCACAACGCGGTGGTCACCGACCTGTCCGGGCAGGACTGGATCGCCTACCACGCCATCGACCGGGCCGACCCGTACCTGGACGAGCCGTTCGGGATCAACGAGCGGCCGATGCTGCTGGACCGCCTCGACTGGGTGGACGGCTGGCCGACCGTCAACGCCGGCGCCGGCCCCTCCGACAGGGCCCGGCCCGCGCCGGTCACCACCGGCCGGATCGACGCCCGCTTCGACACCGCCGACCTCGCTGGCTGGCGGGCCGGCGGGGGCCACTGGCGGGTGAGCGGCGGCGTGCTCTCCGGCACCGGCACGCTGACCGCCCGGGCCGGAATCGGCGGCGACGTCCGCGCCGAAGCCGACCTGCGGCCGGCCGGCGCGGGAACGGCCGGGCTGCGGCTCGGCCGGGTCGAGGTCACCGTCGGCGGCGGCCGGCTGACCGCCCGGGAGAGCGGCGGCGCGACGGCGAGCGTGCCGCTGCCCGCCAGGCTCGACCGCACCGGCCGGTACAACCTGGCCGTCGAGGTACGCGACCACCAGCTCGTCGCCGAGCTGAGCCCGGCCCGCCTCGGCGACCAGCTCGCCGTGGTGGCGCTGACGCTCACCCGGCCGGCGGCCGGCCCGCTCGCGCTGCGCGCCGACGGCGGCCCGGCCGAGTTCGACAACGTCAGCGCGGCCGCGCTGTACCGCCCGGTCCGGCACCCGGTCGCCCCGCCCCGCGTGGGCCCGGTGCCGTCCCGGTACTCCGACGAGTTCTCCGACGGGCTCGACCCGGCCTGGCAGTGGATCCGGCCCAACCCGGCCGCCACGGTGAGCGGCGGCGCCCTGCGCTGGCCGGTCGAGTCGACCGACCTGGTGGGCACCGGCAACACGGCCGGGGTGCTGCTGCGCGACGCGCCCGCGGGCGACTACGTCGCGGAGACGAAGGTGACCCTCGACCTGGGCGAGGACGTGGTCCGCAACTACCAGCAGGCCGGTCTCGTGGCGTACGTGGACGACGACCGGTTCGCCCGGCTCGCCCAGGTGGCCATCTGGAACACCCGCCAGGTCGAGTACGGCTACGAGCTGCCCTTCGCCGGCCAGCCGGTGTACGGCGGCAGCATCGTCGGCACCCCGGCCACCACGACCTGGCTGCGACTGGCCCACCACGTCGACCGGGCCACCGGGGAGCACGAGTTCCGGGCCGGCTCCAGCCGGGACGGCACGCACTGGACGTGGGGCGCGGTCTGGACCTTCCCGGCCGACACCACGCCCCGGATCGGTCTGGTCGCGCACGGCGGCGCCACCCCGGCGGTGACCGCGGAGTTCGACTACCTGCGGTTCCACCGCTGACCGGTGCGACCGGGGCCGTCCGCACGACGGGCGGCCCCGGTCGGGCCGGGCCGCGTGCGGGTGGACCCGGTCAGGGGCCGGGGTGCGGGCAGGCCGGGGTCAGCTCGTGGACCGTCCGGGTGTCGCTGTCGTAGCTGCGGGCCGCCACGAACTCCCCGCCCGGCCGCTCCGGGCCGGTGACCGCCCGGGCCCGGCGGCGGTCGGCGTCGCGGAACCGCAGGGCCAGGCTCAGGTGCGGCACCCAGCGCCCGGGCAGGTGCCAGGGCTGCGGCCCGGGCGCCCCGGCGAGCACGTCCCAGACCGCGCCGTGCAGGGCGGTCAGCTGCGGTGTGGGGCGGAGCAGCCAGACCAGCGGGGCGCTGCCGTCGAGGACCGCCACCCGGTCCAGCCGGACCGGCAGCGGCAGCGCCGCGTCGCAGAGGTCGGCGAGGCGCTGCTCCGCGCCGGGCGGGAACTCGTCGACCGAGGCGAGGGTCAGGTGCGGCCGGTTCGTCGGGTGCGGGTGGCGGGCCAGGCTCGGCAGGCCGGCGGCGGCTAGCCGATCCCAGGCCTCCCGTACCGCCTCCTCCAGCTCCGCCGAGCAGAGCAGTTCGACCGTACGCACGCCGTCGAGGCTAGTCGCCGGCGATGCGCGGCGGCGTCCCCTGGGAGATGCCCGCCCCGGGCGCGCGGGCGGCGGCACGACAGTTCGGCCGGCGCCGAAGGGAGCCGGCCCTACCGTCGAGCGATGAGTTGGCCCATGATCCCGCCCGCCCCGGACACGCCCGTCTGCGAACCGCCGGTACCCGCCGACGACGGCTGGGTGGTGACCCGGCACGCCGATGTCGTCGCCGTGCTGACCGATCCCCGGTGCGTGGTGCCGGTCGCGTCCGGCGGGCCGCCCGGCACCCTGGCCTGGCTGCGCGCGACGGTCAGCCGGTTCAGCGCCCCGGACCGGCATCCCGGCCGGCGCGCGCTCGGAGTGGCCGCGCTCCGCGACCTCGACCCGGACGAGCTGCGCGCCGCCGCCGCCCGGCTGGCCGGCGAGACGCTGGACCGGCTCCCCGGTGCCGGGCCGGCGGGCCGGGTGGAGGTGATGGGCCGGCTGGCGCGGCGCGTACCCCTGGAGGTGCTGGCCGCGCGGCTCGGCCTGGCCGACCCGGCGGCGGCCGCGCCGGCGGTGACCGCGGTGGCCGCCGCCTACCATCCCGGCGCCGAGCGGGCGGCGGTGGCCCGCGCCGACCGGGCGGTGGCCGCACTGCTGGCCCTGTCGCCGCCGGCTCCGGCCGAGGCCGCCGCGAACCGGATCGGGCTGCTGGTGCAGGCCGCCGACGCCACCGCCGGGCTGATCGGCGCCGCCGTCCGGCACGGGCTGGGCGCACCGGCCCCGCTCGACACCGCCGACCTGCTGGCCGAGGTGCTGCGCCTGGACCCGCCGGTGCGCGCCACCCGCCGCGTCGCGACCGGCGCGCTGCGCCTCGGCGGCCGGGAGATCGGCCCGGACGCGGCGCTGCTGCTCCGCTTCGACGCGGCCAACCGGGACCCGGCCGTCCACCCGGACCCGGACCGGTTCCGCCCCGGCCGCCCCGGCCGGGTGCTGACCTTCGGCGCCGGCCCCCGGGGCTGCCCGGGCGAATGGCACGCCCTCGCCCTCGCCGCCGGCGTGGTCGACGTGCTGCGCGACCGGTGCCGGCCCGCCGGGACGCCGGCCCGCTACGCCCCGCACCCCACCCTGCGTGTCCCGACCGACCTCGAGGTGATGTTCCGATGAACATGAATGACCGCGCCGCCGCCTTCCGCGCCCTGCACCGGCCGGGCCGGCCCCTGCTGCTGCCCAACGCCTGGGACCACGCCTCCGCCGCGGCGCTCGCCGCACGGGGCCACCCGGCCGTGGGCACCACCAGCCTCGGGGTGGCCGCGGCGGCGGGCAAGCCGGACGGGACGGGGGCCACCCGCGACGACACCCTCGACCTGGCCCGCCGCCTTCGCGACCTGCCGGTGCTGCTCACCGTCGACATCGAGGACGGCTTCAGCGCCGACCCGGCGGCCGTGGCCGGGTTCGTCGGCGAGCTGGCCGCGCTCGGCGTGGTGGGGGTGAACCTGGAGGACGGCCGGCCGGACGGCAGCCTCGCGCCGGTGGATCTCGCCGCCGCGCGGATCGCCGCGGTGAAGGCCGCCGTGCCGGGGATGTTCGTCAACGCCCGCACCGACGCCTGGTGGCTGGGCGTGCCCGACGCGCGGCCGGCGGCGCTGGAGCGGGCGGCGGCGTACCGGGCGGCGGGCGCCGACGGGCTGTTCGCCCCGGGCGCGCCGGACGACACGGTCGGGTCGCTGGTGGCCGAGGTGGGGCTGCCGCTCAACGTGTTGCACCGGACGGGCGGCCCGGACCTGGCCACGCTGGGCCGGCTCGGGGTGGCGCGGGTGAGCACCGGCTCGCTGCTGTTCCGCGCCGCCCTCGGCGCGGCGCTGCACCTGGCGGACGCGGTCGGCGCCGGTCGGGACGCGGGCCTGCCGTCCGCACCGGATTACGGCTGGGTCCAGGGACTCTCGGCGGGATGAGCACCTTAGGGGGGAGATAGGAGGATTGTTCGGGGAGCTGCCGATCCTGGTGATTACGGTGTTTTCAGGTTCGACTACGCCGTGTCCTGCCCGGAGAGGGGCCGACCATGCGAGTGCCCAGCCGAAGCCCCGGCCACCAGCCCGGGTCCGCCGTAGCGTCCGCCGCTCCCGCCCGCCGGCTGCCCCCGGCCGTCGGCCCGCGCACCGGGCCGGGGCAGCAGCCGGACCTGGCCGCGTACCGGGCCGCGGTGGCGGAACTCCTCGTCGAGGTGGGCGCCCTGGCGGACGCGCCGTCGACCACCGCCCGCCAGGTGCTGCTCGACCAGCGGCTGCGGGAGCCGGCCATCGCCGCCGTCCTCGACGCCACCCCGCAGGGCTTCGTCGGCGCCCGGGAGACGCTGCTGCTGGAGATGGCCCGCTACCAGCCGAACACCCGCAGCTCGGCGCACGACCTCACCGCGCTGGTCCGGATCTACCTGCTCTCCCGGATCGACGTCATGTGGTGGCGGGACAGCGGGACCTTCCTCACCGACGGCCAGGTCGACACCAGCACAGACCTGGTCGACCTGGAGTGGCTGCGCCGGCGGGGGCTGCTCGCCTTCCGCTACCACGAGCAGCCCGGCACCGTCCTCGGCCGGGGGCTGCGGGCGGTCCAGCGGCGGCTGCGCCCCGACGCCACCCCGCGTACCGCCGGGTTGCGGTTCCGCCGGGCGCGGCGCGAGATGATCGCGCTGCTCAACGACGTGGGCCGGGAGTTCACCGCGACGGCCCGGCCCGGCACCCCGGCGCTCTGGGTGACCAGCCTCGCGCGCAGCGCCGAGCACCAGTACCGGCTGCGCCGGCTCGGCTACGCCGCCATGGTGCCCAGCGGGCACTGCCTCGGCTGGGCGGCTGACGTGGAGCTGGAGTGGTACGGGCGGTTCGGCGCCCGCGACCTCCTCGCCGAGCTGCTCCTGGCCCGGCAGGAGGCCGGCGAGATCAACGTGGTCGACGAGGGCCAGGCCTGGCACCTCTGCCTCGCGCCCGCCGCCCGCCGCCGGTTCCGGCGCGCCTACGAGGCCGAGATGGGGATCTGAGCGGATGTGCGGGATCGCGCTGAGCATCGGCACCGAGGCCGATCCGGCCCTCTTCCGGCGGATGCTGGCGGTCCTCGCCCCGCGCGGCGAGGTGACCGAGACGCGGCAGGAACACGGCCTGCTCGCGGGCGTACGCCGGTTGCGGGTGGTGGACCGCGAGCGGTCGGTGCAGCCCTGGGTCTCGCCCGACGAGCGGCACGTCCTCTGCTACAACGGCGAGGTCTTCAACCACCACGAGCTGCGGGCGGAGCTGACCCGGCTCGGGCACGACTTCCGCACCGCCGGCGACACCGAGGTGGTGCTCACCGCCTTCCGGCAGTGGGGCGAGGAGGCGGTGCGCCGGCTGCGCGGCGAGTACGCCTTCGCCGTGGTGGAGCGGGCCACCGGCCGGGCCTACCTGGCCCGGGACCCGCTCGGGGTGAAGCCGCTCTACTGGTCGCGCGGCCCCGGCTGCCTGCACCTCGCCTCCGAGGTGAAGGCGCTGGTCGGGCACGGCGCGCCGATCAGCGAGGTGCCGCCCGGGCACCACGGCTGGGCCGAGCCCGACGGAATGGTCCGGTTGCGCCCGTACGTCGACCTGCTCACGCTCGGCGCCGGGCTGCCGATGATCGACGACCCGGACGAGGCCGCCCTGCTCGTCCGGGTCGCGCTCACCGACAGCATGCGGGTACGGCTGGACACCGACCTCACCGTCGGGGTGGTGCTCTCCGGCGGCCTGGACAGCTCGCTGGCCCTGCTGCACGCCACCCAGCTCCACCCGGACTGCGTGGCGGTGACGGTCGGCGCCCCGGACAGCCCCGACGTGGCGTACGCCCGGCGGCTCGCCGCCGACCTGGGCGTGCCGCACGAGGTGGTCGAGTTGCGCCCGCGCGACATCCGGCTGGCCGACGTGCGCGAGGCGATCCGGATCTCCGAGCTGACCGAGTACGGCGACATCATCAACGCCGTGGTCTCGATGCCGATCTTCCGGCGGCTGCGGGAACTGGGCGTCAAGGTGGTCCTCACCGGCGACGGCTCGGACGAGGTGTTCGGCGGCTACCCCATGTACCACCGGGTGGGCCCGGAGCGGTCCCGCCGGCTCTTCCTCCACAGGATCCGCAACCTGTGCCGGACCGAGCTGCAGCGGGTGGACCGGGCCAGCATGGGCCACGGCGTGGAGGCCCGGGTGCCGTTCCTCGACCTCAGCGTGGTCGAGCTGGCCATGCGGCTGCCGCTGGACCTCAAGCTGCGCGACGGGCAGGAGAAGTGGATCGTCCGCCGGGCCTTCGCCGACCTGCTGCCCGACTACGTCCGGCGGCGGCCGAAGAACCCCATGTCGTACTCCTCCGGGCTGCACGAGCGGGCCCGGCTCTACAAGCCGCTCTTCGCCCGGCTGCACCGCTCCTTCGGCTACCAGCTGCTCGAACCCGTCCGGCGCGACTTCGACAGCGTGCTCAGCCGATGCGGCAACGACCTGGACCGGGCCCTCGCCGACGGGCTGGCCCGCCCCGACTACACCGTGCTGGAGCACGCCCGGGACCTGGTCGGCGCGGCGAAGTGGAACGCCGTACCGGTGGTCCGGCGCCTGGTCGGGCCGCGCACCAGGGCCCTGTCCCAGGCGTCAGGTGAGGCCGAGTAGGGCCGCCCGGTCGAGCGAACTGAACTGGATGCCGGCGAGGCGCCAGCCGTCGGTCAGTTCGACCCAGGTCTGGCTCACTCGGACTGTCAACGTCATCACGTCGTGGCGCCAGGTCGCCCGGGCGTTCTGAACGCACCGCACGATCGCGGCGCGGTCGTAGCGGCGCACGTCGACTTCGGTTGTGGTCAGGGACAGGTAGGCGAAGTCGGCGTGCCGGTCGATCCACTGCCGTTTGTCCAGCAGGTAGCCCTGCTCGCCGATGGACATGAAGTCCTCCGCCAGCAGGGCGTTCAAACGGTCGGTGTCGGCGTGCAACTCAGCCTCGTCGAATGCCCGCTGGAGTTCGCGGATGTCAGCTGTCACGTGAGGGTCCTGTCGCGCGTGGTGTCGTCGGACGGTCGGACTGCCGGGAAGCGTCGATGGCAGGGGCGTCACATCGTGACGACCAGCTTGCCGGTCGTGTGCCGGCGGACGAAGTCGACGCATGCCTGCGCCCCCTGGTCGAGGGTGTAGCGGCCGCCGATGGTGGCCGCCAGTCCGCCGCGGACTGCCAGTTCCGCGACGTCGCGCATCCCGCCGAGGGTGCCGTCCATGTCCAGCACGAATTGCAGGCTGACGTCGTCGCGGCCGATCCACTCCGGTTGCGGTACCGGATAGGTGATCGTGAGGAGGCGTCCACCCGGGCGGACGGCGCCGGCGATTCCGGTCAGGTGGTCGCTGGGTACGGTCAGGTTGAACGCGACATCGACGTCCGAGGGGTACCCGGATTCCGCATATCCGATGATCTCGTCAGCGCCGAGAGCTCGCAGGATGTCCGCGTCAGCGGCGGTTGCCGTGGCGACGACCCGGGCCTGCGCGGCGACGAGCAGCGGGATCACCGCGGTTCCGACGCCGCCTGTCGCGCCGACGACCAGGACGGTGTCGCCGGGTCGTACCTCGGCGGTGGCCATCAGTGCGCGTGCGGTCAGGCCGATGGTGGGCAGGGCGGCCGCCTGCTCGATGTCGAGGCCGGCCGGCCGATGTGCCAGGAACGGGGTGTCGGCCTCGAAGACCGCGTACTCGGCCAGCGAGCCTGTGCTCAGCGACGGCCGGGTCGCGCCGGCCATCGCGCGCAGTGCCCGAGGCACCGCCTGGCCGAAGACCTCGTCGCCGACCTGGTAGGCCGTCACGCCGGCGCCGACCTCACTGACCGTGCCGGCGAAGTCGTTGCCGGGCACGTGCGGAAACTCCAGCGGCACGGCATCGCGGAAATCACCGCTCGGCAGCCGGACGTCCGCCGGATTGATCGAGGCGGCGGCGATCCGGACCTGGATCTGCCCCGGCCCAGGTCGCGGCGTCGGCACCTCCGCCACCGTGTACTTCTCGGGGGGCCCGTAGCCGGTCACGACAACTGCCTTCATGCACGTCCTCCATTAAGCGGACCAGGCGGTCAGGTTATCGGTCATGAACGTAGCAATAAGCGGACCGGGCGGTCAACTTGCTAGGGTGGGGGACGTGACCTCGACCCGCCCGTTGCGTGCCGACGCCGCCCGCAACCGGCGGCTGCTGCTGGCAGCGGCTGCCGACGAGTTCGCCGAGCGTGGTCTGGATGCCTCGGTCGCCGACATCGCCCGCCGGGCAGGTGTCGGCAAGGGCACCGTGTTCCGTCACTTCGCCACGAAGGACGACCTGCTCGCCGCGATCGTCCTCGACCGGATTGACGCGCTCAACGCCGTCGGCGAGCAGCTTCTCGACGCGGCGGACCCGGGCCTCGCTCTGCTGGAGTTCCTCACCGTCGCCGCGGACCAGCAACAGCAACGCGACCTGTCGTTCCTGCAAGAGGCCGGCGAGCTGAACGCGGACGTGATCCGGGCCCGCGAGCGGATGTTCCGCACCGTGCACAAGCTTGTCGATCGGGCTCGTCAGCACGGCGCGGTCCGAGGCGATGTCACGGGCGCGGACGTCATCCTGCTGATGTGCGCGCCCAACTACGTGACCAGCTACGTGCCGGACGCCCCACCTGAGCTGTGGCGCCGATACCTCTCCATCATCTTCGACGGCCTACGCCCGCAGGGCGCTCACCCGCTGCCCCACCCGCCGCCGGCGGCGCCCTGACCCGTATCGATGAACGCCGCGACGGCAACCG
Organism: Micromonospora halotolerans; assembly: GCF_032108445.1. NCBI lineage: Bacteria > Bacillati > Actinomycetota > Actinomycetes > Micromonosporales > Micromonosporaceae > Micromonospora > Micromonospora halotolerans. The sequence goes on from NZ_CP134876.1 coordinate 5,250,657, forward strand.
GCCCGGCCGCGGCCCCGGCACGCGAGGTCCGATCGCCGCCAGCCACCGGTCGCGTCCCGCGCCAGGCTGGACGCATGACGAGGACGCGCACCAGGTACGTGATCCAACCCGTGGCCGCCGAGGTGCTGGCCGAGGTGCGGCGGACCGGCCGCGACGCCTCCGGCCAGCCGCCCGAGCGGTGCTGCGCCGAGGGCGGCGAGCCGCTGCGCTGCTGCCTCCGCGACGCCGCGCCTGGCGAGGCGCTGCTGCTCTTCGGGTACGCCCCGCCGCTGCCGCCCGGCCCGTACCGCGAGGTGGGGCCGATCTTCACGCACGCCGCCGACTGCCCCGGCCCGGCGGACGTGACGGCGTACCCGGCCGACTGGCGGGGGCGACCCCAGGTGCTGCGGGCGTACGACCGGCGGGGCCGGATCGTGGGCGGCCGGCGGCACGACGGCGACGACCCGGAGGCGGTCGTCGCCGAGCTGCTGGCCGACCCCGCGGTGGACCGCCTGCACAGCCGCAACGTGGTGTACGGCTGCTGGATGTTCACCGTGGTCCGCGGCTGAGCCGGGCGTGACCGGCCGCGGCCGGGGTATCAGCCCGGCATGGCCGGACTGGACGCGATCGTGGTGGGGCAGGTGGCGCGGGACCTCGTGCTGCGGGTGGACGAGGTGCCCGGCCCGTCCGGGACGGTCCCGGTGCGGTGCCGGCGGGAACTGCTCGGCGGAAAGGGCGCCAACCAGGCCGTCGGGCTGGCCCAGCTCGGCGTCCGGGTCGGGCTGCTCGGCGTGGTCGGCGAGGACGAGGTCGGCGACCGGCTACTGGGCCAGGCCCGCAGCGACGGCATCGACGTCGCCCCGGTGCTGCGCCGGCCGGGCACGCCGAGCGCGCTCATCGTGGACGTGGTGGACGCCCGGGGCCGCTGGCGGTACCTGGAGGACATCCCGGAGGCGACCCTGCTCACCGAGGCGGACGTGACCGGCGCGGCCGGGGTGCTGCGGGCCGCCCGCGCGGTGGTCGTCCAGCTCCAGCAGCCGCTGCCGGCGGCGCTCGCGGCGGCCCGGCACGCCCGCGCCGCCGGCCGGCTCGTGGTGCTCGACGGCGCGCCGGACGACCCGGACGGCGCGGCGGAGCTGCTGTCCCGGGCCGACGTGCTGCGGGCCGACGCGCGGGAGGCCGGCCTGCTGCTGGACGGCGACCCGCCGAAGGACGCCGAGGCGGGGCTGGGCGCCGGCCGGGACCTGGCGGCCCGGGGGCCGGCACTGGTGGCGGTCGAGGTGGCGGGGGAGGGGAACGCCTTCGTCTGGCCGGGCGGGGAGCTGTTCGTGCCGTTGAGCGAGACGCCCACGGTGGACAGCACCGGGGCCGGGGACGCGTTCGTGGCCGCCGTCACGGCCGGCCTGCTCCGCGACGACCCGTACCCCCGGATCGCCCGGTACGCGGTCGCGGCGGCCGGCGCGACCGTGGGGCACGCCGGGGGCCGGCCCGCCCTCAACCGCGACGCGATCGAGGCGCAGCTGGCCCGGATCCCCGACCGCTGACGTCCCCCATGGACAACCGTCGCCGCCTCTTCTAGCGTCGCGGGCATGCGGAGGACCCTGCTCGCCACCGGGCTCGCCCTGCTCCTCGTGACCGGCGGCTGCGCCGAGAGCCGCCGGGCCGCCGCGCCGGCCGGGGCCGGCACGCCGAGCGCCTCGCGGCAGGACGCCGGCCAGGCCGAGCGGACCCTGGCCAGCCTGCGCCGGGTGGACGACCTGCCGCTGTACGAGATGACCTACGTGGGCGACTACGACCCCACCGTCGGCGTCGCGGGCACCCCGCAGGCCACCCCGTTCGGCTGCTCCCTCTTCGCCGCGGGCGGCGACCGGAGCCGGCCGCTGTTCGCCCGCAACTTCGACTGGGACGCGAACCCGGCGCTGGTGCTGCGCACCGACCCGCCGGACGGCTACGCCTCGATCTCCCTGGTGGACATCTCCTACCTGGGGGTCACGGCCGACCCGGCCGGCGACCGCCGGTTGCTGAACGCCCCGCTGCTGCCCTTCGACGGGATGAACGAGCGGGGCCTGGCCGTCGGGCTGGCCGCCGACGACGGCGCCACTGCCGCGCCGGTGCCCGGCCGGCCCACGGTCGGCTCGGTGCGCGTCCTGCGCCTGGTGCTGGACGCCGCCGCCACGGTGGACGAGGCGATCGCCGTGTTCGGGCGCTACAACCTGGACTTCGACGGCGGCCCGCCGCTGCACTACCTGATCGCCGACGCCACCGGGGCGTCCGCCGTGATCGAGTTCGTGGACGGCGGGATGCGGGCCGAGAAGGGGCGGGGCGCTTGGCAGGCTCTGACCAACGTGCCGGCCGTCGGGGTCGCCGACCGGGACCTGCGCACCGACCACCGCTACGGAGTGCTGGCCGAGGCGCTGGACCGGGCCGGCGGCGCGGTGGACGCCCCGGCGGCGCTGCGCCTGCTCGACGCCGTGCGGCAGCCGCACACCCGCTGGTCGGTGACGTACGGGCTGCGCACCGGCGAGGTGCGGCTGGTCACCGCGGGCGGCGGCGAGCGCGGCTACCGCCTGCCGATGAGCTGAGCCGGGCCCGGCCCCGGGAGGGGCCGGGCCCGGCCGGCGGGTCACCAGCTCAGGTAACCCGTCTGGGTCTGCACGTTCAGCTCGGGCACCCGGAACAGCTGCGCCGGCCAGGTACGCGGGTCGCGCAGCTCCAGCACGTCCAGGCCCTTCTGGATGTCGCTGGAGAAGATGTGGCCGTTGTACCAGTAGGCCGACCAGGAGCCACCGGTGCGGAGCTGACCGGCGTCCAGCGGACCCCGCTCCCAGAAGGCGATCTCCTTGGGGTGCCGGGAGTCGGTGAAGTCCCAGACCGAGATGCCGCCCTGGTACCAGGCCTGGACCATGATGTCGCGGCCGGGCACCGGCACCAGCGAGCCGTTGTGGGCCACGCAGTTCTCGGTGTCGGCGTTGGCCCGCGGGATCTTGTAGTAGCTGCGGAACGCCAGCCGGCGGTTGTCGCCGCGACCGGTGATGTCGTAGATGGCGTCCGCACCGCGGTTCGGCCCGGTGACCTCGTTGCAGGTCGCGGCGCCACCGCCGCCCAGCTCGTCGGTGAACACCACCTTGGTGCCGGAGTTGTTGAACGTCGCCGAGTGCCAGAAGGCGAAGTTCTCGGTGTCGCGGACCCGCTCGATCACCCGCGGCGCCTCCCGGTCGGCGATGTCGAGCAGGATGCCGTCGCCCATGCAGGCGCCGGCCGCGATGTCCTTCGCCGGGTACGCGGTGATGTCGTGGCAACCGGTGGTGGCCGACTTCTCACCGGGGATGCCCGGGTAGCCGCCGTCCGGGAACAGGTTCGGGGTGGCCACCACGGCCGCGTCGGTCGGCGACCGCAGCGGCACCTTCACGATGGAGATCGAGTCGTGCGGCGGCTGGCAGTCCGGGAACTCGACCCGCGGGCTGTACGACGAGACGTACAGGTAGACGGTCCGCCGGTCCTTGCCCGGCACCAGCGTGTGGGTGTGCGAGCCGCAGGCGGTCTCCACCGACTTGACGTAGCGCGGGTTGCGCTTGTCGCCGATGTCGAAGATCTTGATGCCCTCCCAGGACTCCGCCTCGGAGGCGGGCTGGGCGACGCTGCTGCAGGAGTCGTCGCTGCGGGACGAGTCGGTCGACAGGAAGAGCAGGTCACCGTGGACGGAGACGTCGTTCTGGGAGCCCGGGCAGAGCACCTGGGACACGACGGTCGGCGCGCTCGGCCGGGAGACGTCGTAGACCACGAAGCCGTCGTAGTTGCCGACGAAGGCGTACCGGCCCTGGAAGGCGATGTCGGTGCCGAACGCCGCGGAGGTGTCGAACGGCGCCTGCTTCGGCAGGTTGGCGACCTGGCGCAGGTTGGGGCTGCTGGAGATCTCGTCGACCCCGGGGACGACGTTGTCCACGGTGGCCGGTGCGGCCTGCGCCCGGGGGATCTCCTGGGCGCTGCTGGGTGGGGCGGCGACGACGCCGGCGACGAGCAGGCCGGCGGCGGCGAGGCTGACGATCCGGGTTCGGGACGTGCGGATGCTGATCATCGGCGGCACCCTCCGAAAGGGGATGATGATGCGCCACACCTTACCGGCCGATGACATTCATCAATGTGACGCCGGTCACATTCAGGCAGGATTGTCTATGGATAGGATCGCTCTCACCTCGACCGGAGGGAGTGTCGTATGACCGGCCGGCAGGGACGAGTCTGGCTCGCCGTCACAGCGCTGGCGGTGCTCCTGGTCGTGGCCGGCGTGGCGCTGGCCGGGCGGGGGGACAGCCGGCCCGCGGCCGGCCCGGCCGCCGCCACCACCACGGCCACCACCACCGCTGCCCCGCCGCTCGACGCGCCGCCGGTCGTCGTGCCCGGCCGGCCGGGTGAGCCGGCGGCCACCCGCGCCGCCCAGGAGGTCCGCGACGCCGCGCCGCCGCGCTACAACGGCCTCGACGTCTGGTACGTGCGGATGATGATCCCGCACCACCAGCAGGCGGTGGAGATGGCGACCCTCGCCCCCGACCGGGCCGCCGACCCGAGGGTGCGCGCCGTCGCCGACCGCATCCGCGCCGCCCAGGGACCCGAGATCGGGGTGCTGCGCGGCTGGCTGGGCACCCGCGGGCTGCCCGCCGAGGTCCCCGGTCACGACCACGGCACGATGCGCGGGATGCAGTCCGCCGAGGCCATGCGGCAGCTCGCCGCCGCCCGGGGCGCGGACTTCGACCGCCTCTTCGTGCGGATGATGACCGCGCACCACGAGGGCGCGGTCATCATGTCCACCGACCTGCTCAAGGTCGGCGTGGACCAGACCCTCCAGGAGTTCGCCAACGCCGTCGCCGTCGAGCAGTCCGCCGAGATCACCCGCCTCCGCGAGCTGATCGGCGACTGAGCTTCCGGGCCTCGGCGACTTCCCGTTCGCCCCGAACGCCCACTCCCCAGGATCCGGCGGGTCCGCCAAGGCCGGCGATGGCCCGCGAGCCGCTACGACCTTGATGACATGGACGAGTCACTCCGGCCCGGCCCGGCCCGGCCCGGCCCGGGTGGCGGTGCGGTCACGAGTCACTGACGACATCAAGTTTGCAGGTGCCCGTTAGAAGGCCGTCCCCGATTTGGCGCGCCCTGCGCTACCAGCGCAGCCGCAGCCGCCGCCGCAGCCGCCGTGGCCGTGGTCCGCCGGGCGGCGGCAGCGGGTGCGATCGGGCAGCCGGGCGGCGCACCGGACCCGGGTACGCACAGACGGGCGGGCCTCCTCGCTCCCGCACGCCGAGCATCGACGTGCGCGTCAGCCCGTACCCTGGGTGACCGTGGAGCGCATCGTCTTCGGCCGCCCGCTGCGCAGCGTCGCGTTCGACGTCGCCGTCTCCGGGCTGGTGGCCCTCTTCGCCGTCCTGGGGATCTTCGCCGAGAACGGCGGCGTCGCGGAAACCACCGTCGGCCTGGTGATGGCGCTGGTCCTGCTGTTCCGGCGGACCCACCCGTCGGCGGTGGCGGCCGGGGTGGCCGTGCTCGCGCTGCTCCAGGTGGTCGTCGGCTGGGGTCCGCTGGCCTACGACATCGGCGTGCTCATCGCCCTCTACAGCGTGGTCAAGTACGCCGACCGGCTGCGCGACGGCGTCCTGGCCGGGATCGTCGCCGCGATCGGCGTGCTGCTCGCCGCCGCCCAGATGCCCGGCCCGGCGCCGTGGTGGGCCGGCGCGCTCTACTACGGCCTGGTCACCGGGGCGGTCTGGTTGGTCGGGCTGAACGTGCGGACCCGCCGGCTCTACGTGGTGAGCCTGGAGGAGCGGGCCACCACCCTGGAACGCGAGCGGGAGGCCGAGGCCCGGGCGGCGGTCGCCGAGGAACGCACCCGGATCGCCCGTGAGCTGCACGACGTCGTCGCGCACAGCATGGCCGTCATGATCGTGCAGGCCGACGGGGTGCGGTTCACCATCGACCGCGACCCGGACACCGCGCGGGAGGCGGCCAAGGTGGTGGCGGACACCGGGCGGCAGGCGCTGGAGGAGATGCGGCGCCTCGTCGGCGTACTCCGGGAACCGAGCCGGCCGGAGCCGGCGGCCGCGCCGGCCGCGCCCGACGCCGCCCTGGACGCCGAGCCGGCGCACCGGCGGCCGGCCCTGATCGAGCTGCCCGACCTGCTGGACCGCTTCCGCGCCGCCGGCCTGCGGATCACCGACACCGCCACCGGCACGCCCGTCGCCCTGCCGCCCGGCCTGGAACTGACCGTCTACCGGGTCGTACAGGAGAGCCTCACCAACGCGCTCAAGCACGCCGGCGTGGGCGCGGCGGTCGAGCTGCGCTACGACTGGTCCGCGGACGCCGTCGTGGTCCGGGCGGTCGACGACGGGCGCGGCCGTCCGGTGGTGCGGCCGGCGCCGTCCGGCGGGCACGGCCTGGTCGGCATGCGCGAGCGGGTCGGGGTGTACGACGGCAGCCTCGCCGCCGGCCCCACGCTGGGCGGGGGGTGGCGGGTCGAGGCGCGGCTGCCGCTACCGTCGGCGTCGGGCACCGAGGAAGGGAAGGCGGCGGCATGACCGTACGGGTGGTGATCGTCGACGACCAGGCGCTGGTGCGCGCCGGGTTCCGGATGGTGCTCGACTCCCAGCCCGACCTCGCCGTGGTGGGCGAGGCCATCGACGGCGCGGACGCCCTGCGGGTGCTGGACCGGGTCGAGGCCGACGTGGTGGTGATGGACCTGCGGATGCCGACCATGGACGGCGTGGAGGCCACGAAGCGGATCTGCGCCCGCCCGGCCGAGCGCCGCCCCCGGGTGCTGGTGCTCACCACCTTCGACACCGAGGCCGACGCGTTCGCCGCGCTGCGGGCCGGTGCCAGCGGCTTCCTGCTCAAGAACGTGCCGCCGGAGGACCTGCTCGCCGCCATCCGGGTGGTCGCCGAGGGCGACTCGGTGGTGGCCCCGTCGATCACCCGGCGGCTGCTCGACCGGTTCGCCGGGCAGCTCGGGCCGGCGCCCACCGAGGACCCGCGGCTGGCCCAGCTCACCGAGCGGGAGCGGGAGGTGCTGCTGCTCGTGGCGCAGGGTCTCTCCAACGCCGAGATCGCCGCCCGGGTGCACGTCGCGGAGGCGACCGTGAAGACCCACGTCGGCCGGATCCTCGCCAAGCTCCAGCTCCGCGACCGGGTCCAGGCCGTCGTGCTGGCGTACGAGAGCGGGCTGGTCACCCCCGGCGGCTGACCCGGCGTACGACCTGGGTCGTACGGGTCCACCCGGTCGGGGGCGACCACCGGCGTACCGAGGTCGAGCGCGCAGGTGGAGATCATCGGCGGGGTGCCGCCCCTAGCGTCGGAAGGGTCTTCAGGAACCTGCCCGACAGGAGCACCACGTTGTCCGCAACCACCACCACCGGCGTCGCCGTCACCGCCCGTGAGCTGCGCAAGGAGTACGGCGCCGGCCCGCACCGGGTCGTCGCGCTCGACGGCGTCGACCTCGATCTGGCCGCCGCCCGGTTCACCGCCGTGATGGGTCCGTCCGGCTCCGGCAAGTCCACCCTGCTGCACTGCCTCGCCGGCCTGGACCGGCCATCCGCCGGCAGCGTGCGCATCGGCGACGCCGACCTCGCCCGCCTGGACGACCGCCGGCTGACCCGGCTGCGCCGGGACCGGATCGGCTTCGTCTTCCAGAAGTTCAACCTGCTGCCCACCCTCACCGCCGAGGAGAACATCGTGCTGCCGCTGGCCATCGCCGGCCGGCGGCCCGACCCGGAGTGGCTGCGCCAGGTGGTGACCGCGGTCGGCCTCGCCGACCGTCTCCGCCACCGGCCCGCCGAGCTCTCCGGCGGCCAGCAGCAGCGGGTCGCCGTGGCCCGGGCCCTGGTCACCCGGCCGTGGGTGATCTTCGCCGACGAACCCACCGGCAACCTGGACTCGCGTTCCGGCGCGGAGGTGCTGCGGCTGCTCCGCGAGGCGGTGGACACGCTCGGCCAGACCGTGGTCATGGTGACCCACGACCCGAAGGCCGCCGCCCACGCCGACCGGGTGGTCTTCCTCGCCGACGGGCGGCTGGTCGACGAGCTGCACGCCCCGACCGCCGGTGAGGTCCTCGACGCGCTCACCCGGCTCGAGGCCGGCGCGCCGGCGGCGGGGCGGTGACCGGGATGCTGCGCCTGACCCTGCGTCAGATCCGCGCCGACGGGCTGCGCCTGCTGCTCTCCTCGCTGGCGATCGTCCTCGGCGTCGCCTTCGTGGCCGGCACCCTGATGCTCACCGACGGCATGCGCGCCGGGGCCTACGAGCGGGCCGGCGCCTTCGACCGGCACACCGATCTGGCCGCGTACGCCGGCACGACCCCGCTGCCGCCGTCCCTGGTCGACCGGGTGCGCGCGGTCGACGGGGTGGCCGCCGCCGAGGGGGAGCTGACCGGCACCGCCGGGGTGGTGGGCGCCGACGGGCGGCCGGTGCTCGGCTACGCCGTGCTCGCCGCGATCCCCACCGACCCGGCCCTCCAGTCGTACGACGTCGTGGCCGGGCGGCTGCCGCAGCGGACCGGCGAGCTGGTGCTCGACGAGGAGACCGTCGCCGACCAGCACTTCGCCCTCGGCAGCCCGGTGCGGGTCGGCGGGAACGGCGGGCCGGCCCGCCCGTACACGCTGGTCGGCACCGTCGACGTGGCCGGCAGCTCGCGCGACGTCGGCGGCCCGTTCATCGGCCTGGCCGGCCCGGACGCCCTCGCCGTGGGCGGGGAGCGTGGCTACGGCCGGATCATGGTGGCCGCGCGGCCCGGGGTGGACCGGGCGGCGCTCGCCGACCGGGTACGCGCGGCGGTCGGGCCGGCGGTCGCCGTGCGGGACCGCGCGGCGATCCTCGACGAGGCCGTCGCCGACGCGGTCCGCGACCGGCGGCAGTTCGAGCTGTTCCTGGGCACCTTCGCGGCGGTGGCGGTGGTGGTCGCCGGCTTCGTGATCGCCAACACCTTTGCCATCGTGCTCGCCCAGCGGTCCCGGCGGACCGCGCTGCTGCGGCTGGTCGGCGCCACCCGGGGGCAGGTCTACCGGGCCGCCCTCGGCGAGGCGGCGCTGACCGGGCTGCTCGCCTCGGCGGCCGGGGTGCTGGCCGGGGTGGGCCTGGCCGCGGGCCTCGGCGCGCTGCTGTCCACCCTCGACGCGCCGGTCGGCGACGTGGTCACCGTCACGGCCCGGACGGTGCTGCTCTCCCTCGGGCTCGGGACGCTGCTGACCCTGGTGGCCGCCGCCGTGCCGTCCTGGCAGGGCACCCGGGTCGCGCCGGTGGCCGCCCTGACCGACGCCGCCGTGCAGCCCGCCGGCCGGGCCGGCCGGGTCCGGCTCGTGGCCGGAGCGCTGGTCCTCGCCGCCGGGGTGGCCGCCCTGGTCGGCGCCGGAGCCCTCGGCCAGGTGCCGCTGGTCGCCGCCGGCGGGGTGCTGGCCTTCCTGGGCATCGTGCTGTTCGGCCCGGTGCTGGTGCCGGCCCTGGTCCGGCTGCTCGGCCTGCCGGCCCGCCGGCTGCTCGGCGTTCCGGCCGCGCTGGCCGTGGCGAACGCCGTGCGCAACCCGCGCCGGGTCGCGGCCACCGCCACCGCGATGGTCATCGGCATCGGTCTGGTCTCCGCGTTCGTGGTCGGCGCGGGCAGCGCGAAGGCGGGCATCGAGCGCGCCGTGGACGCGGAGATCGGGGTGGACTTCGTGGTCACCGGGATCGGCGGGGACCTGCCGGCGCCGCTGGCCGGGGAACTGGCCGCCCGGCCCGAGCTGGGCGTGGTGCACGAGCAGCGCAGCCGGGTCGTCGACGGGATCGAGGTGCGCGCCGCCCACCCGGCGCTGGTCCGGCGGACGCTGTCCGCCGTGGACGCCGGTGACCCGGCCGCCCTCGGTCCGGGCACGGTGCTGGTGCACCGGGAGCTGGCCGCGGCCCGCGGCTGGTCCGTGGGCAGCAGCGTCCCGCTCGCCGGCCGCTCGTTCCGGGTCGCCGCCGTGGTGGCCGACGACACCCCGGCCCTGGCCGGCAGCCCCGTGCCCGCCGGGCACGTGGTGGACGTCGCCGACGCCGACTTCGCCCGCCTCTTCCCGGCCGAGCGCGGCCACCTGGCCGAGGTGGACCCCGCCGACGGGGTGTCCACCGACGTCGCGCGGGCCGCCATGGAGTCGGTGCTCACCCGCTATCCGACGGTCAACCTGCTGGACCAGGCGGCCTACAAGAAGATGCTCACCGGCACGGTGGACCTGGTGCTCGGCTTCGTCACCGCGCTGCTCGGCCTGGCCGTGGTGATCGCGCTGGTCGGCGTGGCGAACACGCTCACCCTGTCGGTGGTGGAGCGGACCCGGGAGAACGCGGTGCTGCGCGCCGTGGGCCTGACCCGCGGCGGGATGCGGGCGGTGCTCGCCGTCGAGGCGGTGCTCACCGCGCTGGTCGGCACGCTGCTCGGCGTCGCCCTGGGCACCGGGGTGGCCGCCGGCGGGATGGCCGTGCTGGCCCGCATCGGCGGGGATTTCACCCTGGTGCTGCCGTGGGGGCGGCTCGGCCTGATCGTCGCGGTGGCGGTGGTCGCCGCGCTGGCCGCCTCGATCCTGCCGGCCCGGCGGGCGCTGTCCCGACCGGTGGTGGCGGCCCTCGGCGCGGAGTGAGCGCCGGGCGCCCGAGAGTCGGCCGAGCCGGTCCCGCGACAGCCGCGGGGCCGGCTCGGCCGACTCCGGGTGCCGCCGGGTCGGGCGTTACGGTCCTGGTGCCGTTGGGTCAGCGGCGCGACGCCGGCTGCGCCCCGCCGCCCTCGCCCCCGCCGTCGCCACCGTCCGGAGGGGCGGTCGTGGTCGACGTCGTCTCGGTCGGCGCCGTGGTTTCCACCGGCGGCGAGCTGGTGGTCGGGGCCGTGCTCGGCGCGGTCGGCAGGGTCGACGGGACGCCGGACGGGCTCGGCTGGGCCGATCCGCTCGCGGAGGGGCTCGGGCTCGCCGAGCCGGAGGTCGACGGCCGGCCGGTGGGGCCCACCGGGCGGTAGCTGTGGCCGCCCTCGTCCGTCGGCGGCCCGTCGGTGACCGCGACGTCCGCGACCGAGTTGCTCGGGGCGATCGCCGGCGCGGTCGTGTCGAGCCGGGTGGCCGGAGCATCGGCATTCTTCGCCGCGCCCAGGGCCGCGCCCAGCGCGGTCAGCGCCACCAGCACCGCGGCCGCCGCACCGACCAGCGTGCCGCGCCGGCGCGGCCGGCGGGCCGGGGCCACCAGGGCGCCCGGCGTGGCGGCCAGGTCGTCCCGGGTGTGGCTCGACCCGGTGGCGCCGCGCAGCGTCACCGGCACCATGGCGGTGGGCGACTCGGAGCCGGCCGCGCGGGCCGCCTCGGCCATCGCGGCGGCAGTGGGGAAGCGGTCCGCCGGGTCCTTGGCCAGGGCCCGGGCCACCAGGTCCCGCACCGGCTGCGGGATGTCCTCCGGCAGCTCCGGCGGCTCGTCGTCGAGGTGCCGGACGGCCACCTGCAGCGGGTTGTCCCCGGTGAACGGCGGGCTCCCGGTGAGGCAGCAGTAGGCCACCGCGCCAAGTGCGTAGACGTCGGTGGCGCCGGAGACCGGCCGCCCGGCGGCCTGCTCGGGAGCCATGTAGAGGGCGGTGCCGGGCACCGCGTTGGTGCTGGTGATGCTGGTCACGTTTGTCGACCGGGCGACCCCGAAGTCGACCAGGACCACGGTCCCGTCGTCCTGCACGAGCAGGTTGCTCGGCTTCACGTCGCGGTGAACGATGCCCCGGGCGTGCGCCCCGTGCAGGGCCTGGGCCACCTGCGCCACGATCGACATGGTCTCGCCGACCCCGAGCTGCCCGGCGGCCTCGATGCGCCGGGAGAGGGGCTCGCCCGCCACGAACTCCATGACCAGGTAGTCGGCCCGGCTCCCGTCGGGCAGCTCGTCCTCCCCGCAGTCGAAGACCTGGACCACGCCCGGGTGGCGCAGCGAGGCCATGATCCGTGCCTCGGAGCGGAAGCGGGCGATGAAGTCGGGATCGGAGACCAGCGCGGGCAGCAGGACCTTCACCGCGACCGGACGGCCGAGCACCAGGTCCGTGGCACGCCAGACGTCGCCCATGCCGCCGGTGGCGACACGGTCATCAAGGCGGTACCGACCGCTGAGTACGACGTCGGAAGTCAACACGTCAATACCGTACCCAGAGTGGCCGCGGAGTATTTCCCGCGATATCTCCCGTCACGACCGGCGGGCGGCCGGAGGCGTCTGGGCCGAACGGTCAGGCGGGCCCGCGCCGATCGGCTGACCGTGACGAATCGCGTACGATCGGGCAGGAAAATGTGCCCGGAGGTTCGGGTGTCCGGCTCCGACCTGGTGTTTCGTCCCGATTCACCGACCCCGCAGCGCGCGACGGCTGGCATTCGTTACGCCGACGCGCCGTCCCGAGCCGTAGACAAATATCACTCTTTCCCCTGCGGGTGGCACCTTGTCGAACCCGCCGGCCGCTCCTAGCGTTGGCCCGGCTCCCGGCCGCCCCACGCCGCCGGTACGGTATGTCCGCCGACGGCCGTCCTCACTCCCGGCGGTGTCCATACGCGCGCCCGCACCCGCCCGGTGCCGGCGCCGATCAGGCCAGCGGGGGGCTGATGGTGCGGGTGGAGGTCCGGTCGACCGATCGGGCGGGCGTCGGGCACGCCGGCACCGGTGGCCGCCGGCGCGGGCAGTCGGCACGGCGGGAACGGCGGATTCATGACCGGTGAGCTGAGCGAGGCGGTCGCCGGCGCGCAGGCGGGCGACGAGGAGGCGTTCCGCTTCCTCTACCGCAGCCTGCAGCCCGGCCTGCTGCGCTACCTCACCGCCCTGGTCGGCGCCGACGCCGAGGACGTGGCCTCGGAGACGTGGCTGCAGATCTCCCGCGACCTGCCCCGCTTCACCGGCGGCGAGTTCCGCGCCTGGACCGTCACGATCGCCCGCAACCGGGCCATGGACCACCTGCGCCGGCAGCGCCGGCGGCCCGCCCTGCCGGTGCCCGTTCAGGCACTCAGCGAGCTGGCCGGGGACGCGGACACCGCCGAGCGGGCCGGCGAGACCATCGGCACCGAGAGTGCCCTCGCGCTGATCGCCAGCCTGCCGCCCCGTGAGGCGGAAGCGGTGCTGCTGCGGGCCGTGATCGGGCTTGACGCGGAGACCGCCGGCCGGGTGCTCGGGCGGCGGGCCGGCGCGGTGCGCACCGCCGCGCACCGGGGGCTGCGGCGCCTGGCCGGGCTGCTGGAGCGCGCCGACCAGGATCAACCGGCGGACCGGGCCGGGGAAGCGACGCCGCCCCGCGCCCGTGACGGCCGGGGGCGGCAGGCGCCGCAGGCGCCCAAGGCCGAGCCGGCGGACGGTTGACGTGGAGGGAAACGGGATGAGTTCTGGCCGGTCCGACTGGCCCGCCGACCGGGCGGAGTCGGAGCGCCTCCTCGACGCGGCCCGTGCCGCGGCGCCTCCGGCGGCGCCGGCCGACCGGCTGGCGCACCTGCTCGCCGCGGCTGCCGCCCCGGGCACCGCGGCCGAACTGGCCGGCGAGGAGCAGGCGCTCGCCGCGTTCCGTGCCGCCCGGGCCAACCCGGCCCCGGCCGCGGCGCCGCCGCGCCACCGCTTCCGGGTCGGCGCCGTCCTGGCCGGGCTCGCCGCCACCGCGACCGCCGGGGTCGCCTTCGCCGCGGTGACCATCGACCGGGCCCGGGAGCCGGCGCCGCCGCCCGCCCCGACCACGCCGGGCGGGAGCACCGGCGGCGCGAGCGACCCGGGTTCCGCGACGCCCTCCGGGGGCGCCACCCCGACCGGCGGGGCCTCCGGCGGCGTCCCGTCCACCGCCCCGACGCCCGGCGGGTCCGGCAAGCCGGCGAGCGCCGGGCAATTCGCCGGGCAGTGCCGGGCCTACCTGGCCAAGTCCGACCAGCAGCGGGCCACGGCGCTGGAGAGCCCCGGCTTCGCCGATCTGGTGACCGCGGCCGGCGGCGCCGACCGGGTGGAGAGCTACTGCCTGGCGCTGGTGCCGGAGAAGTCCCCGGAGCCGAAGTCGACGCCGACGTCGGAGCCGAGGCCGAAGTCGACGCCAAAATCGGAGCCGAAGTCGACGCCAAAGTCGGAGCCGACGCCGAAGTCGACGCCGAAGCGGACGACCGGGCCGAGATCCGAGCGCGGGTCGACGGCGAGGCCGTAGTCCCCGACCGGCGCGCGGGACGCGGTGCCGGCCGTGCCCGCCGCGTCGCCCCGCCGTCCGGACGGCCCGGCGCCGCCCACGCCGCAACCGGATTCCGGACAAAAATTCATCTCCCCGGGCGCGCGGATTCCGTCTGCTAGACAGAAGATGGTGGGACCCGCCGACGCTCGGCCGCCACGGCACGGGCGCCGGCCGACAGCGTCGTCGCCCACCCCGGGGAGAGGAGCCGTCTCTTGGTGATGTCGCCGGAGCTGGACCGGACCACCGTGCTGGGGGACGAGGCGGCGGCCCGCGGGCACCTCGCCAGGATCTGCTTCAAGACCGGGCCACCCAGCCTGACCGGCGTCGAGCTGGAATGGACGGTGCACGACGCTGCGGACCCGACCCGCCCGGTCGACCGCGAGCGACTGCGCCGGGCGTTGGGACGGCACAGCCCCGTCACCCTCGACCCCACCAGCCCGGCCGCCGGGCTCCGGCGCGGTGGCACCGTGACCGTGGAGCCGGGCGGGCAGGTGGAGATCTCCTCCGCGCCGCGACCGTCGGTCGCCGCGCTCATCCTGGCCACCGAGGCCGACCTCGCCGAGTTGCGGGCCCTCCTGGACGCCGCCGGCCTCGTCCTGGGCCGCACCGGCATGGACCCCTGGCGCCCCCCGAGCCCCGTCGTGGACACGCCGCGCTACCGGGCCATGCGCGCCGTCTTCGACCGGCACGGGTCGGCCGGCCGGGCGATGATGTACAGCACCGCCGGGCTCCAGGTCTGCCTGGACGCGGGCGACCCGGACCGGCTGGCCGAGCGGTGGGCCGCCGCGCACGCCGTCGGGCCGCCGCTGCTGGCCGCCTTCGCCACCGCCGACCGGCACGCCGGACGCTCCACCGGCTGGGCCTCCACCCGGATGGCCGCCTGGCTGGCCATCGACCCGGCGCGCACCCGACCGGTCTGGTCACCGGCCCGCGCCCACCTCGACCCGCTCGCCGCCTGGACCGAGTACGCGCTCGCCGCGCCGCTGCTCTGCGTGCGCGACGACGGTCCGGATTGGACGCCGCCGCCGGGCGTCACCTTCGCCGACTGGCTGGCCGGGGCGCTGCCGCGCCCGCCGACCGCCGACGACCTGGAATACCACCTCAGCACGCTCTTCCCGCCGGTCCGCCCGCGCGGCTACCTGGAGGTCCGCTACCTGGACGCCCAGCCCGGTCGGGAGTGGACCGTGCCGCTGGCGGTGCTGGCGGCGCTCTTCGCCGACCCCGCCACCACCCGCGACGCCCTCGCCGTCGCCGCCCCGGTCGCCGGCGAATGGGTCGCGGCGGCCCGGCGCGGGCTGGCCGAGCGACCGCTGGCGACCGCCGCGGCGGCCCTGTTCGACCTGGCCCTGGCGGCCCTGCCCCGGCTGGAGCTGCCGGCCGGGATCCACGACGAGACGAGCCGAGCGATCCGGCGGCGCCGCGCCGCCGCGGAGAGGGGACACCGGTGACCACGACCGAGCGGCCGGCGATCGAGGGCGAGCGGCTGCGCGCCCGGATCGCGGCCGAGCTGGAGCGCACCCGCGCCCGCACCGCCCTGCTCACCGACGCGGTGGACGACGACGACCTGGTGCGGCAGCACTCCACGCTGATGTCCCCGCTGGTCTGGGACCTGGCGCACGTCGGCAACCAGGAGGAGCTGTGGCTGGTCCGCGACGTCGGCGGGCGCGACCCGGTGCGCCGCGACATCGACGACCTGTACGACGCGTTCAAGCAGCCCCGCAAGGACCGGCCCGCACTGCCGCTGCTGCCGCCGGCCGAGGCGCGGGCGTACGTGCGCACCGTCCGGGAGAAGGTCCACGACCTGCTGGACGGGATCCGATTTACCGACCGGAAGCTGGTCGAGGACGGTTTCGCGTTCGGCATGATCGTCCAGCACGAGCAGCAGCACGACGAGACGATGCTCGCCACCCACCAGCTGCGCGCCGGCGGCCCGGTGCTGGACGCCCCGCCGCCGCCCGAGCCGCGGGTCCGGGTGGGCGGCGAGGTGCTGGTGCCGGCCGGGCCGTTCACCATGGGCACCTCCACCGACCCGTGGGCGCTGGACAACGAGCGCCCCGCGCACACCGTCGAGCTGCCGGCGTACGCCATCGACGCGGCGCCGGTCACCAACGGGCAGTACCGCGCGTTCATCGCCGACGGGGGCTACGACGAGCCGCGCTGGTGGAGCGTGGCCGGCTGGCGGCACCGGGTCGAGGCCGGGCTGAGCGCGCCGATGCACTGGCGGCGCGACGGCGACGGCTGGGCGTACCGCCGGTTCGGGCGCTGGTCGCCGGTGCGCGACGACGAGCCGGTGGTGCACGTCTGCTTCCACGAGGCGGAGGCGTACGCGGCCTGGGCCGGCCGGCGGCTGCCCACCGAGGCGGAGTGGGAGAAGGCGGCCCGCTGGGATCCGGCGACCGGCCGGTCACGCCGCTACCCGTGGGGCGACGCGGACCCGACGAGCGCGCACGCCAACCTGGGGCAGCGGCACCTGTGGCCGGCCCCGGTGGGCGCGTACCCGGACGGGGCCTCGCCGCTCGGCGTGCACCAGCTCATCGGGGACGTCTGGGAGTGGACCTCGTCCGCCTTCCGCGGCCACCCGGGCTTCGCGGCGTTCCCCTACCGCGAATACTCGGAGGTCTTCTTCGGCGACGACCACCGGGTGCTGCGCGGCGGCTCGTTCGGCACCGACCGGTCGGCCTGCCGGGGCACCTTCCGCAACTGGGATTACCCGATCCGGCGGCAGATCTTCAGCGGTTTCCGCTGCGCCCGCGACGCCCGCCCCGAGGAGTCGCACGCGTGATCGGCGGCCTCGCCTGATGTGCCGTCACCTGGCGTACCTCGGTCCGCCGGTCAGCCTGCGGAGCCTGCTCTTCGACCCGCCGTACGGGCTGCTGCGGCAGTCCTGGGCGCCCCGCGACATGCGCGGCGGCGGCACGATCAACGCCGACGGCTTCGGCGTCGGCTGGTATCCGGACGGCGGGGAACCGGTCCGCTACCGGCGGGCACAGCCGATGTGGAGCGACACCACCCTGCCGGAGCTGGCCGCGGTGACCACCGCGGGCGGGGTGCTGGCCGCCGTCCGATCTGCCACGGTCGGCATGCCGCTGCACGAGACGGCGGCCGCGCCGTTCGCCGAGGGGCGTTGGTTGTTCAGCCACAACGGGGTGGTGCGTGGCTGGCCGGACAGCCTGGTCCCGCTGGCCGGCGGGCTGCCCCTCCGCGATCTGCTGACCCTGGAGGTGCCGACCGACTCGGCGCTGCTCTGGGCGCTGGTCCGGCACCGGCTGCGGGCCGGCGCCACGCCCGGCGACGCGGTGGCCGGGACCGTCGCGGCGGTCGCCGCCGCCGCCCCCGGATCACGGCTGAACCTCCTGCTCACCGACGGCGTCACGGTGGCCGCCAGCGTGGCCGGGCACGCGCTGTCGGTACGCCGTACCCCGGAATCGGTGCTGCTCGCCTCCGAACCCTCCGACGACGACCCCGGCTGGCGGCCGGTGCCGGACGGCCGGCTGGTGGTGGCGACCGCCGCCGGGCTGGACGTCCGGGAGCTGACGGTCGCCTGACATCCCGTTTCCCACACCCGTAGGAACAGGAAGGACAGCTGATGAGCGCGGAGCCACTGGAGATCCACCTGGAGGAGCAGGACCTCGACCGCGGCCTGCGGGAGGACGTCCGGGTCGGTCTGACCGCGACGCCGAAGTGGCTGCCACCGAAGTGGTTCTACGACGCCCGCGGCAGCGAGCTGTTCGAGGAGATCACCCGGCTGCCGGAGTACTACCCGACCCGGGCCGAGCGGGCGGTGCTGGCCGCGCACGCCGGCGACATCGCCGCGCTGACCGGTGCGAAGACCCTGATCGAGCTGGGCTCCGGCTCGTCGGAGAAGACCCGGCTGCTGCTGGACGCCTTCACCCGCCACGGCGACCTGGGCAGCTTCGTGCCGCTGGACGTCTCGGTCAGCGCGCTGCGCAGGTCCACCGAGCAGATCGCGGCCGCGTACCCCGGGCTGCGGGTGCGCGGCATCGTCGGCGACTTCACCCGGCACCTGGACCGGCTGCCCACCGGCGGCCGGCGGTTGGTGCTGTTCCTCGGCGGGACCATCGGCAACCTGCTGCCCGCGGAGCGGGCCGAGTTCCTCACCGCGACGCGCGCGGCGCTGGAGGCCGGCGACTGGCTGCTGGTCGGCACCGACCTGGTGAAGGACCCGTCGGTGCTCGTCCCCGCCTACGACGACGCGGCCGGGGTGACCGCCGAGTTCAACCGCAACGTGCTGCGGGTGATCAACCGGGAGCTGGGGGCCACCTTCGACCCGGCGGCGTTCCGGCACGTGGCGATCTGGGATCCGCGGCACGAGTGGATCGAGATGCGGCTGCGGGCCGAGCGCCCGGTCCGGGTGCGCGTGCTCGACCTGGACGTCGAGTTCGCCGCCGGGGAGGAGCTGCGGACGGAGGTCTCGGCCAAGTTCCGGCCGGAGGGGATCGCCCGGGAGCTGGTCGCGGCCGGGTTCGACCGGCAGGCGTTCTGGACCGACCCGGAGGGGCTGTTCGGCGTCAGCCTGGCCCGGGCCGACTGAGCCCTCCGTGAGCCTGTTCACCCGGCGCGGCCCGCCCGCTGGTGATCGGCTAGGCTGAGCGGCGCGAAGGGGAGTAGCCCCCAATGTCGTGGTCGACATACTGATGCGTTCCGCATCCGGCCACGCAGCCCCGGTTCCCGGGGCGGGCGAGACCTTCGACTCAGGCTGTCGCAGCCGGGTCGAGGGCGCCCCGTACCTCCTCCCGGCTTGATCGGGAAGGTTCACATGGACGGTTTCCTCGTGGCGCTGGTGATCAGCTTCGGCGTCATCTTCGTCGCCGAGCTGGGCGACAAGTCCCAGCTCATGGCCCTGACGTTCGCCACCCGCTTCCGGCCGCTGCCGGTGCTCATCGGCATCACCGTCGCCACCGCGGTCGTGCACCTGGCGTCGGTCGCCATCGGCTACGGCCTCAACGCGGCGCTGCCCACCGACTGGATCTCGCTCGTCGCCGGTCTGGCGTTCCTGGGCTTCGGGGCCTGGACCCTGCGCGGCGACAAGCTGACCGAGGAGGAGAAGCGCAAGGCGGAGAAGAGCAGCCGCAACGCGATCGTCGCCGTCGGTGTGGCGTTCTTCCTGGCCGAGCTGGGCGACAAGACGATGCTCGCCACCATCACCCTGGCCACCAAGTACGGCTGGTTCGGCACCTGGCTCGGCTCGACCCTGGGCATGGTCGCCGCGGACGCCCTGGCGATCCTGGTGGGCCGCCTGCTCGGCCGGCACCTGCCGGAGAAGGCCATCCGGTACGGCGCGGCCGTGCTTTTCGCCATCTCCGGCCTCTGGCTGATCCTGGAGGCGGTCGCCGAGCTGACCTGAGGCGGCGGCCGGTTCCGCCGGGCACGTCGACGGCGGAACCGGCCGCGGATGATCGAGGGCCGGGTCACCTGGGTATGAACATCCGGGCGACGCTGCGGCGGGTGACGACCACCGCCTAGCGTGAGCCACGAGAGGAAACCCGACGACCGGGAGGTCCCGCGCATGAGCAGGCACGACGAGCCCAACGAGTACGGCTTCGCCGGGGGCGCCACCGCTCCGGAGCCGCCGCCCGGCGGGCGCTCCGACGAGCAGGACCGGGTCGAGGCGATCGCGGTCCCGGGCGACGACCTCACCGAGCCGGTCGCGGACGCGCTGGAGGAGGAGACCGAGGAGCGCGGCGAGGAGCACCCGGCCGACCGCCGCCGCTGAACCGACGCGCGCCGGCCGCCACGGCGGCCGGCGCGCGCGTCCGCACCTACGCGGGCCGCTCCTGGTAGACGTCCGGGATGCCGTCGCCGTCGGAATCCCGGCTCTCCCGCTCGCTGATCCGCCGGTAGACCCGGTTGCGCCGGATCAGCACCGCCGAGGCCAGGCCGGCGGAGACCAGCGAGCCGAGCAGCACGGCCGCCTTCACCCGCTCGTCCTCGGGGCTGCCCGGCCCGAACGCCAGCTCGCCGATGAGCAGCGACACGGTGAAGCCGATGCCGGCCAGCAGCGCCAGCCCCGCCAGGTCCGCCCAGGTGATCTCCTCGTCGAGTTCGGCCCGGGTGAACCGGGCCAGCAGGAACGTCGAGCCGAACACCCCGACCGCCTTGCCCAGCACGAGCCCGGCCGCCACGCCGAGGACCACCGGGTCGGCGAGGACCGCGGACAGGTCGACGTCGACCAGGGACACCCCGGCGGCGAAGAACGCGAAGACCGGCACCGCGAGGCCCGCGGAGACCGGCCGCCACCGGTGCTCCAGCCGCTCGGCCAGCCCCGGCCCGCCACCCGCGCCGGGGCCTACGGGGACGGTGAAGCCGAGCAGCACCCCGGCCACCGTGGCGTGCACACCGGAGGCGTGCACCAGCGCCCAGGCGGTCACCGCGAGCGGGAGCAGCGCCCACCACCAGGTGTGCCGGCGCCGCACCAGCAGGGCGAAGGCGGCGACCGGCAGCACCGCGCCGAGCAGGGGCAGCGGGTGGAAGTCGGCGGTGTAGAAGACCGCGATGATGACGATCGCGAAGAGGTCGTCGACCACCGCGAGGGTGAGCAGGAAGGCCCGCAGCCCCTGCGGCAGGTGTGAGCTGACCACCGCGAGCACGGCGAGCGCGAAGGCGATGTCGGTGGCCGTGGGGATGGCCCAGCCGCGCAGTCCTTCGCCGCCGGCCGCGAGCGTCACCGTGAGGTAGACCAGTGCCGGCACGACCATCCCGCCCAGCGCGGCCACCACCGGCAGTGCCGCGCGGCGCGGGTCGCGCAGGTCGCCGGCCACGAACTCCCGCTTGAGCTCCAGCCCGGCCACGAAGAAGAAGATCGCCAGCAGGCCGTCGGCGGCCCAGGCGGCGAGGCTGAGGTCCAGGTGCAGCCCGGCGCCATCCGGCCAGGGCACCCACTCGCCGAGGCCGGCGTACGCGGCCCGCCAGGGGGAGTTGGCCCAGACCAGGGCGACCAGCGCGCCGAGCAGGAGCAGTCCGCCGCCGACCGTCTCGGTGCGCAGCACGTCGGCCAGGAAGCGGGCCTCCGGCCAGGAGCGGCGGGACAGCAGGCGGGGGGACGGTGGGCGGCGTTCGGTCATGCGGCGTCCGTTCGGAAGAAGGGTCGGCGGAGTCGTCGCCGACCAGACTTCCCGGCACACCGGTTCCGACCCTATCCGGCCGGCCGGCCGACCGGCCGCACCACGTGGCCGGGTCCGGCGTTAACAGGAGGAGGGCCGCCACACCGGCGGCCTGACGATCCATGGGTTGCCCGGATATGTGCTCCGAAATGGAAGGATCCGAACCGTCTGTGCGGTTCTGATCGTTTACATTCGCTGAGTCGCTTACCGTCGTGTATAGGCGTTTTTGATCCTGGCACGCGTACTGGGGTTTCTAGGGGGGCTTTCGTGCAGTTTCATCGGCAGACCGGCGTGTGGCGAGGGGGAGCGTGATGGACGTTCTCGGTTATCTGCGTCTGGTCCGACGCCACTGGTGGATCGTGCTGGTCACGGTGATGGTCGCCCTGGGCACCGCCGCTCTGGTGACGGTCCGGACGGCACCGCGTTACGAGGCCACGGTGACCTTCTTCGTCACCACGCCGAGCCAGGGCGTCACCGACGCCTACCAGGGCGGCCTCTTCCTCCAGCAGCGGGTGAAGTCCTACGGTGACCTGCTCACCAGTGACCGGCTGGCGCAGAGCGTCGTCGCCGAGGCCCCGCTCGGGCTCACCGCCGACCAGGTGCAGCGCCGGATCACCACCTCCACGGAGGCCGGCACCGTGCTGCTGAAGGCCACCGTCACCGACACCGACCAGACCCGGGCCCTGAAGACCACCGAGACGCTCTCGGCCAAGTTCATCGAGCTGGTGCAGAAGGTGGAGACCCCGCCGGACGGCAAGGCGCCGCCGATCAAGCTCGAGGTGGTCAGCGGTCCCCGGGTGACCTCGAACCCGGTCTCGCCGCAGCCGGTGCGGAACCTGGTCCTCGGCGGCCTGCTGGGCCTGCTGCTCGGGGCGGGGCTGGCCGTGCTGCGGGGGCTGGCCGACGTCCGGATGCGGGACGCGGCCGCGCTCCAGCGGGTCACCGGCAGCCCGCTGCTCGGCGAGATACCGTTCGAGTCCGGGGCCAAGTCGGCTCCGCTGATCGTCGGCGAGGCGGCCAACTCGCGGCGCGCCGAAGCGGTCCGGAAGCTGCGGACCAACCTGCGCTTCGTCGACGTGCACGAGCCCGCCCGGGTCATCGCGGTCACCAGCGCGCTGCAGGGCGAGGGCAAGACCACGATGGCCTGCAACACCGCCATCGCCCTGGCCGAGGCCGGTTGGCGGGTGCTGCTCATCGACGCCGACCTGCGCCGTCCTAAGGTCGCCGACTACCTCGGCGTGGACGGCGGGGTGGGCCTCACCGACGTGCTGGTCGGAGACGTGCAGGTCGGCGACGTGGTGCAGCGGTGGGGCGACAAGTCGCTGCTCGTGCTGCCCAGCGGCGCGACCCCGCCCAATCCCAGCGAGCTGCTCGGCTCCAAGGCGATGGCGGACCTGCTGGTGGCGCTGCGCGAGTCGGCGGACATCGTGGTCATCGACACCGCGCCGCTGCTCGCGGTCACCGACGGCGTGGTGGTGGCCGTGCAGGCCG
This sequence comes from Micromonospora halotolerans, assembly GCF_032108445.1. Classification (NCBI taxonomy): domain Bacteria; kingdom Bacillati; phylum Actinomycetota; class Actinomycetes; order Micromonosporales; family Micromonosporaceae; genus Micromonospora; species Micromonospora halotolerans. Next base: position 5,273,418 of record NZ_CP134876.1, read on the forward strand.
ACGGCGCGCTGCTGGTCACCCAGCAGGGGCGGACCTCGCGCAGCCAGGTCGCCGCCGCGGCCCACGCCCTGCACTCGGTCTCGGTGCGCCTGCTCGGCTGCGTGCTGAACATGGCCAAGGTGGCCAAGGCGGACGCCTACCAGTACGAGGCGTACAAGGTGGCCGTGCCGGCCGCCGGGCCGTCCGTACCCGCCGACCGGGCCGGCGTGGCCCGGCGCGGGGAGCAGGTCCCCGCGGGCGATCACACCCAGGAACTCACCCGGCTGTCCCGATGAGCGCGAGCACCGGTCGAATCGACCGCTCGATCTCCTCGGCGCAGCGCCGGAAGTCGGCGGGGGAGCCGCCGATCGGGTCGCGCAGGTCGTCCGCGTCGAGGGTGGCGGGTTGCAACCGCCCCCGGGCGCGGGCGGCCGCCGCCACGGCGGTCCGCAACGGCGAGTCCTCGCCCGGGGCGGCCGGCGCGATCGGCTCGGCCGGCTCGGTCACCTCGGTCGCCTCGACCGAGGCGGCCGCGGCCAGCCGGGCGAACTGGCGGAGCGTGAAGGTCCGGTGCAGCGCGGCCGGGGCCAGCGCGGTGCAGACCGAGCGTTGCCGCCGGGTCGCCGTCAGCACCAGGGCGGCCCGGGTCAGGTGCTCCGGTCGGAGCCGGCGGGTGCGGAACGCCGCCGGGTCGGCGCCGGTCCGGGCGGCGACCTCGACCGCGTACGGGTGCATGGCCGCCCCGTCGAGCGCGTCGGTGCCCGCGCTGGTCACCACGACCGGCAGGTCCCGCAGCAGCCGGCGGGCGATGAACTCCGCCATCGGTGACCGGCACATGTTGGCGTGGCAGACGAAGAGCACCCCGTCGACCATCTGCACCCCTCTCGTCGGCACGGTCGCGGGACGCGGCGCCGCGACGGCGGTGTTCCGGCGATCGCGGCCGGTCGCAGAGGGGATGCCGGCATCCTACGGGGTGCCGGGGCCTGCGCGTCGGGAAGCCGCGCCGGGAGCGCGGCCATGAAGATCGGCATCCTGTCGTACCACTTCCCGCCCGAGCCCGCGTTCATCCCGGGGAGCCTGGCCGAGGAGTTGGCCGCCCGCGGCCACGAGGTACGCGTGCTCACCGGCTTCCCGGACTATCCCGGCGGCCACGTGTATCCGGGCTGGCGGCAGCGCTGGCGGCACCAGACGCACAGCGACCGGCTGACCGTTCGCCGGGTGCCCCGGTACGGGGCCGGCGAGGGCTCGGCGCGGATGGCGAGCTGGCTCTCCTTCGCCGGGAGCGTGGCGCTGACCGGCCGGCGCTACCTCGGCGACGTCGACGCCCTGTACGTCTTCCAGCTCCCGGCGGTCACCTTCGCCGCGGCCGGCCTGCTGCGGATGCTCGGCCGGGTGCCGACCGTGCTGCACGTGCAGGACGTCTGGCCGGAGGAGGAGCCGTCCCGGGCGGGGGAGACCCGCCGGTGGTCGGGCCGGCTTGACGCCACCCTGCGCCGGATCTACCAGGAGGCGGGGGCCGTCGCAGTCACCGCACCCTCCATGCGGGACGTGGTCGTCGCCGGGGGCGCCGACCCGGACCGGGTGCGGGTGGTGCTGAACTGGACCGACGAGCGGATCTTCCGCCCGACCGAGCCCAGCCGGGCGGCCCGGAACCTGATCCGCCGGGACGACCGTTCCGTGGTGATGCACGCCGGCACGATCGGCGTACGGCAGGGGCTGGAGACCGCGGTGCGCGCGGCGGCCGCGCTGGGCGACCGGATGGACCTGGTCCTGGTCGGCTCGGGGGCCGAGGAGCGGCGGGTGCGGGGGCTCGCCGCCCAGCTGCGGGCCGACAACGTGCGGTTCGTCGACCGGCGGTCCCCACTGGACATGCCGGAGCTGTACGCGGCGGCCGACTACCAGCTGGTCATGCTGCGGGACCTGCCGGAGCTGCGGGGCATGGTGCCCGGCAAGCTCCAGGCCGCGCTGTCCTGCGGCGCGCCCGTGGTGGCGTCGGCGGGTGGCGACACGGTGGCGCTGGTGGAACGGGCGCGGGCCGGGCTGTCCTGCCCGCCGGAGGACTGGGCGGCGCTGGCGGACCGGTTCTGGCTCGCCTCGGCGATCCCACCGCCGGCCCGGGCGGACATGGGTCGCCGGGGGCGGGAGGCCTACCTGCGGGAGATGTCCCTGCGGGCCGGCGTCGACCGGATCGAGGGGCTGCTGCGCGAGGTCTCGTCGCGAGCCGGGGGCGTTCGCCGCTGATCGGAGCGGTTCTCACAAAAAGCACACAACGGCTAAGTGCACGATAACGCCCTGAACCGGTGGAAATTCGTGCTAGAAAGCGATCAATCGTCAACGGTGTCCGGTTTCTAGCAGGGAGAGTGGAGTGACGGAAAGCGGTGGGCTGCCCCGCCGGCGGCGGCGCTCCCGGCGCCGCAGCCGGGCCCGCGTACGCCGGGTCCTGCTCGTCGGACTGGTCGTGGTCTCGGTGCTGCTCGCCGCCGGCGGGTGGGTCGGGTTCCGCGGCTGGCAGGCCCGGGCGCACCTGCTCAACGCTGCCGGCCTGGCCCAGGAGCTGAGCACCCAGGTGGTCGGCGGCGACGTGGCCCGGGCCCAGCGCACGCTGGCCGCGCTCCAGGAGCAGGCCGCCTCGGCCCGGACCGCCACCGGCGACCCGGCCTGGTGGCTCGGCCAGCAGGCTCCCTACGCGGGCGACGATCTGGCCGCGGTGCGTCAGATCGCGGTCGCCGTGGACGACCTGGCCCGGCTCGCCTTCCCCACCCTGCTCCGGGTCGACCTCGCGTCGCTGGTGCCGAAGGAGGGAAAGCTCGACCTGGGCCGGCTGCGTGCCGTCTCGGCCGAGGTCTCCGCCGCCGACCGGGCGGTGCGGCAGACCGAGGAGCGGTTGCGGGCGGTGTCCACCGACGACCTGGTCGGGCAGGTGCGGGACGCGGTCTCCGGGTTGCGGGCCGAGCTGGAGCGGCTGGGCGAACTCACCTCCGCCGCGGACCAGGGCGCCAAGCTGCTGCCGTCGCTGCTCGGCGCCGATGGTCCCCGCAGCTACCTGCTCGTCTCGCAGAATCCGGCCGAGCTGCGCGCCACCGGGGGCATGTTCGGCGCGTACGCCGTGCTGCAGGCCGAGGGTGGCCGGATCCGGATGTCCGGCCAGAAGAGCGCGAGCAGCCTCGCGTCGTTCACGCCGCCGCTGCCGGTGAGCCGGGAGCTGCGCAATCTCTGGAAGGACCTCCCCGGGACGTACCCGGCGGACGTCAACCTCAGCCCGGACTTCCCGACGGCGGCGGCCCTGTACCGGGAGATGGTCCGCCGGCGCACCGGCACCGAGGTGGACGGCGTGCTCGCGGTGGATCCGCTGGTGCTGTCGTATCTCCTCGGCGTGCTCGGACCGGTTACCGTGCCGGACCAGCCGAGCCTGGCCGGCAGCACCGTGGTCCGGACCCTGCTCAGCGACGCCTACCGGACGCTGGACACCAAGGCGCAGGACGCCTTCTTCGCGCGGGCGGCGTCCGCGGTGTTCGACGCCCTCTTCACGAAAGCCGTCAACCCTCGGTCCCTTTTGACCGTTTTCAACCGTTCTATTGCCGAACGTCGGATATTGTTCTGGAGTGCCCATCCCGCGGAGCAGCGCGTCCTCGGCGACAGCCGGTTGGCCGGGAAGCTTCGCGAGAAGGACATCGTGCCGACCGTCGGCGTGTTCCTCAACGACGGCAGCGGCGCGAAGCTCGGCTACTACCTGAGGTTCTCGGCAACCGTGACGGTCGGCGACTGCCAGCCGGAAGGGCGCCGCGAGTTGCGGCTACGGGTCACGGTCCACTCGACCGTCCCGCGGTCGGGCCTGTCCGAGTCGGTCACCGGCCTCGCCCTCTCCGGCGATCCGTACACCGCCCGAACCCTGGTGTCGGTGTACACCCCGACCGGAGGGGCGGTGCTCGCCGGCCGGCTGGACGGCAAGGACACCGCGATGGGCAGCGGGACCGCCGGTAGCCGCCAGGTGACCGTGGCGACCGTGGAGGTCAAGCCGGGCAAGACCCGGACCCTCGACGTCACCCTGCTCACCGGAAAGACGAGCGCCGGCACTGCCGAGCTGGTGCTCACACCCACCGTCACCCCATGGACCACCCAAGTTGTTTCCGCACCAAGCTGTGATCAGTAGGAGGGAATCCATCATGCGGCTATCCCGCATCATCATGGCGTTCACGGTCGGCCTGGCCGTGGCGGCCGTGCCGACCGCGGCCGGCGCGGCACAGCCGCAGCCACCCGTGTACCCGCCGACAGTGTCGCTGACCATCGAGCCGCCGGCCATCCGTCTCGGCGACGGAAGCTTCACGCTCCATGGCGAGGGCTTCGTGGCCGGCGCGGTCAGGATCGACGTGGAGATCAGCGGCAACCCCAACGCTGCACCCGCCCAGGGGACGGTTCGCCGCAGCGACGGCAGCGCCGTCGCGATGAGCGCGGTGGCCTACCAGCAGCCGCAGCCGGCGCCGACCACGTTCAGCGCGACGGCGGCCGGTGACGGCACGTTCACCATCACCTACAAGCCCAGCCGGACCGGGCGGCACCACTTCACCGCCACGCAGGGGAATCAGGCGGACGATGCCACGGGCATCGTCCTGCCGGCTCGACCGGGGCGGCCGGGCGGCGGCAACCTGCCGGTGACCGGTGACAGCCTCGGCACCCCGCTGAAGCTCGGCGGTGGCCTGGCCGGTGCGGGTGCGGTGCTGGTGCTGCTCTCGCTGGCCTGGCGTCGGCGCGGTCGCTTCGGGATCGGCTCCCGCTGATCCTGCCGCACCCCGGGCGACGCCCGGACCGTTCCCGAAGGTGCCCGCCGGACCACGTCCGGCGGGCACCTTCGCGTCTGCCGATCCCCGGTGCCGCACAATGACCGGATGGACCCGACGCAGCCGTGGACGGACCGTACCGGCCTGCTGGTGCTGCCCGGAGGCGCCACCGTACGCGGGCGGCGGATCGCCGCCCCCGCCGCGCCCGCCGACTTCGCCCTGCTGCTGGCGCCCGGTCCGGAGCCGGCCTGGCCGGCCCGCCGGATCCGCTGGCCCGACTTCTGGCTGCCGCGCGACCGCGCCGACGCGCTCGACACGCTGCGGGAGGCGTGGCGCCGCGCGTACGCGGGCGAGCGGGTCGAGGTCGCCTGCCACGGCGGCGTCGGACGAACCGGCACGGCCCTCGCCGCCCTGGCCGTCCTCGACGGGCTCGGCCCCGAGCAGGCGGTGACCTGGGTCCGGGCGGGCTACCACCGGCGCGCGGTGGAGACCCCGTGGCAGCGCCGATGGCTGCGCGGCGTCAGCTGAGCCGCTCGATAGGGTGCCTCTTCATGAGAGTCCGGGCCCTGGCCGCCACCACCGTCCTCGCCCTGCTCGTCACCGGGGCGCCGGCCCCGGCGCAGGCGGCGCCGCCGGCGACCGCCGCCCCCGCGGCGGCGGTGCCCTGCCCGCGGCTCCCGGCGCCGAAGGTGACCCGCCCGCCGCGCCCCACTCCGCCGCCGCCCGTGCCCGGGGACCAGACCGTCGGCGGCGAGGCGCTGGCCTCGGCGGGCCTGGTGACGGCGCCCGGCAGCCCGGCGCCCCCAGCGGTCACGGCCACCACCTGGCTGGTCGCCGACCTGGACACCGGCGCCGTCCTCGGCGCCTGCGGCCCGCACGAGCACGGCATCCCGGCGAGCACCCAGAAGCTGCTGCTCGCGGCCACCCTGCTCAACCGGCTCGACCCGAAGCAGACGGCCATCGCGACCAGGGCCGACCTGGACATCGAGCGGGGCAGCTCCGCCGTCGGCCTGCTCGTCGGCGGGCGCTACTCGGTGGAGACGCTCTGGCTGGGGCTGCTGCTCCAGTCCGGCAACGACGCGGCGAACATGCTGGCCCGGCTCGGCGCCGGCAGCGCCCGTGCCGGTGTCGCCGAGATGAACGCCGAGGCGCGCCGGCTGGGCGCCCGCCAGACCCACGCCGTGACCCCGTCCGGGTTGGACGGTCCCGGGCAGTTCACCAGCGCGTACGACCTGGCCCTGATCGCCCGGGCCTGCTTCGCCGACGCGGCGTTCCGCCGCTACGCGCTCACCGAGCGGACCCAGATCCCCGCCCAGCGGGCGCTGAAGGCGGGCGGCTTCCAGATCCAGAACGAGAACCAGCTGATCTACCGCTACCCGGGTGCCCTCGGCGGCAAGACCGGCTTCACCGAGCTGGCCCGGCACAGCTTCGTCGGCGCGGCCCAGCGCGGCGGCCGGCGGCTCGTGGTCACTTTGCTGGGCGCCGAGTCCCGCCCGGTACGCGGCTGGCAGCAGGGCGCCCAACTGCTCGACTGGGGCTTCTCGCTGCCCCGGGACGCCTCGGTCGGCCGGCTGGTCGACCCGGGCGAGCTGGACGCCGAGCGGGCCGCCCCGAGCGGTTCACCGGCGGCGGCCCGCCCGACCCCGCCGCCGGAGTGGCGCGGGCCGGCCGGGACCGCGCTGCGCCGGATGGCCGACGGTGACTGGCAGGTCATCGTGCCCGCCGCCGGCCTGCTCGCGCTCGTCGTCGGCGGGCTGGCGGCGGTGCTGGCCGCCCGCCGGGGCCGGTCCCGCGGGGCCGGCCGCCGCCGCGCCTGACCCGCGGCCGGGTCCGCCCGACGGGGCGGATCGCGGCGTTGCCGTCCGCCCCGGCCGGGGGCGACCATATGGTCGTCCCATGTGCGACACCGGGGCAGCCGTCAGGACGATTGACCCGGCCGCGCGCCCGGCCGCCGGTCGCCCGCCCGCCATTCGCTGACGCCGGCGATGCCCCGGACCCACCGTCCGTCACCGGCGCTGGTCCTCGGCCTGGTCCTGTCCGGGGGACTCTTCGCGCTGGTCAGCGCCTGGGCGCGGCACCGGCCCCCCGGCCGCTGGGAGCGGGACCTGTTCACGCTGGTCAACCAGATCCCCGGCCCGGTCGGCCCGGTGCTGGTGCCGATCATGCAGCTCGGCGCGTACCCGGCGATCCTGGTCGCGGCGGCGGTCGCGGCGGCGGCCCGGCAGTGGCGGCTCGCCCGCGACCTTCTGCTCGCCGGAAACCTGGCCTACTGGGGGGCCGTACTGGCCAAGCTCGTGGTGGGCCGGGTCCGGCCGGCCGCCTTCCTGGCCGACATCCGGCTGCACGAGACCGTCACCGGGCGCTACGGCTACCCGTCCGGGCACCTGGCGGTGGCGACGGCACTCGTGGCGGTCCTCGCCCCGGTGCTGCCCCGGCGGGTCCGCCCGCTCGCCTGGCTCGCGGTGGCCGCCGTCGGGACGGCCCGGGTCTACGTGGGTGCCCACCTGCCGGTCGACGTGCTGGGCGGGTTCCTGGTCGGCTGGTTCATGGCGAGCCTCACCCGGATGATCGTCGGTGACGTGGGGCCGGGCGGCACGGTGGGGCGGCTGCGGCAGGTGCTCCTCGGTCGCGGCATCGAGGCGGTCGAGCTGACCCCGGTCCGGGGCGACGCCCGGGGCTCCCGACCGTTGCGGGTCACCACCGCGGACGGCCGGCGCCTCTTCGTCAAGGTCACCGGGGGCAGCCAGCGGGACGCCGACTGGCTCTACAAGCTCTACCGCCGGCTGCGCTACCGCGGCATCGTCGACGAACCGCCGTACGTGACCGCGAAGCAGAAGAGCGAGCACGAGGCGTACCTCCTGCTGCGCGCGGAGCGGGCCGGGGTACGTACGCCGCGCCTGGTCGCCACCGCCACCGACCCGGCCGGGGACGCGCTGCTGGTGCAGGAGTTCGTTCCGGGCCGGCCGCTCGACGCGCTGGAGCCGGCCGAACTCGGCCCGGACCTGCTCGACGACGTCTGCCGGCAGGTGGCCCGCCTGCACCGGGCCGGCCTGGCCCACCGGGACCTGCGGGCGGCCAACGTGCTGGTCGCGGACTCCACCGCCTGGCTGGTCGACCTCGGCTCCGGCACCGACGAGGCATCCGCCGACCAGCAGGCCCGCGACCTGGTGGAACTCCTGGTCACGCTGGCGGCGCTGGCCGGCGTGCGCCCGGCGGTGGCGGCCGCCGTCGGGCAGCTCGGCGCCGGTGCGGTCGCGGACAGCCTGCCGTGGCTCCAGCCGGCGCTGCTGTCCCGCGCCGGCCGGGCGCTCGCCGACCGCCGGCCCGGGCTGCTCGACGACCTGCACGACGAGATCGCCCGCCGCTGCCCCGGGCGCCCCGACCACCTCGCCCGGGTCGTCCGGATCACCCGCCGGGACGTGTTCCTGCTCGTCATGCTCGGCCTGCTGGTGCACTTCCTGCTGCCGCAGATCGGCCAGGTCCGCGCCGCCCTGCACGCGGTGGTCCACGCCGCCCCCCTGGCGGTGATCGGGGTTCTGCTCGCCTCGGCCGCCACCTACCTGCTGAGCGCGATGGCGCTGCGGCTCGCCACCGCCGGGCGGGTGCCGCTCGGCCGGACGATCGCGGTCCAGGTGGCCGCCTCGTTCGTCAACCGGCTCGCGCCGGGCGCGCTCGGCGGCGCCGCGCTGAGCATCCGCTACCTGCGCCAGCAGGGCCTGCCCGTACCGGCGGCGGCGACCGCGGTCGCCGTGGACCGGGTCGCCGGCGTGCTCGGCGTCCTGCTCCTGCTGCCGGTCCTGCTGCCGTTCGCCCGGGGCACCCGTCGGCACCTGATGAACGCCGCCACCGGGCGGGGCCTGACGGTGCTGCTGATCGTGCTCGGCGTGCTGCTGGTCGTCGCCGTGGCCTTCGCCGTACCACGGTGGCGGGCCTGGCTGCGGACGGCCCGGCGGCAGGCCGCGGACGCCCTGCGCGCGCTGGTCCGCGGTGGCCGGATCCTGCCGCTGCTGAGCGTCAGCGTGGCGCTCACCATCGCCTACGGGGCCGCGCTGTACCTGGCGCTGCTCGCCGTCGGCCTGCCGACCGACCCGGTGCTGATCGCGCCGGTGGTGCTGGTGTGCGTGGTGGGGGAGGGGGTGTCGTCGGCCGCGCCGACCCCGGGCGGGTTGGGCGCCACCGAGGCGGCCCTGGTTTCCGGCCTGCTGCTCTACGGCGTCGCGGTGGACACCGCCGTCGCCGGGGTGCTGGTCTACCGGCTCGCCACGTTCTGGCTGCCGGTGCTGCCCGGGTACGCGGCGTTGCGCCTGCTCGTCCGCCGCGGCGCGGTGTGATCGCGGCGTGGACGGCGTGGCCGTGGGTATGCGCCGCGACATGGAGGGGCCCGGACGGATCGTGGTGGTCTCCGCGGACATCGGCGCCGGGCACGACGCGGCCGCCGCCGAGCTGGTCCGGCGGCTGCGCGGCCGGGCCTCGTGGTGGACCGGCTGAACGGCCTGACCTGCCGGGAGGGGCTGGCGTGTGCGGTGCCGGTGGTGACGTACCGGCCGATCCCGGGCACAGGCGGGCGAACGCCACGATCCTGGCGAGGACCGGCCTCACCCGGTGGGTGCCCGGGCCGGACCAGCTCGGACCGGTGCTGGCCGCGCTGTTAAGCGAGGCGGACGGTGGAGCCTCGGACCGCGACGGCGACCCGGGCGCCGCCCCGAACCGGCGGCGGCCGGCCGCACGCCGGGCCCCGATCTCGCAGGCCCGACCGCCGACCCGGCGGGCGTGGTCGCCGAGGCGGCCGGCCGGGCCGGCAGCGCGGGCGTCGAGGAGCGCGGTCGCCGGACCCTCGGCGACTCGCTCGGTGACGCGGTGGCGGCACCGGGACCTGTCCCGCTGACCTCCACGGTGCCGGCCGGCGCCTGCCCGTCCCGACCGGGACGGCCGATGGTCAGGCGACCGGCTGTCCGGCGGACTCCGGGAGGACCGGTTCGCCGCGGGCCGGGCCCGGTTCGGGCACCCGCAGCCCGACCCGGGCGCCTCCGTCCGGCCCGGCGCCGATGGTGAGCCGGCCGCCGAGCGCACCGACCACCGCCCGCACGCTGGCCAGGCCGAGCCCGGTGCCGGTGGCGGTCGGGCACCCCGGCCGCCCGACGAGCAGGTCGGCGATCGCCTCCGGCCGGATGCCCGTCCCCGAGTCGACCACCTCCACCGTCCACCCGGTGGCGTCCCGGTGGCCCAGCAGCGCGATCCGGTCCCCGGGGCCGGTGAACTTCACCGCGTTCTCGATCAGGCAGTCCAGCGCGGTCTCCAGCCGCTCCGGGCTGACCCGGGTCAGCCCGATCGCGGACCGGCAGGACCAGTCCCGGTCCGCCGCGGGCTCCCAGCGTCGCGCGATCCGGGTCAGCTCGGCGTCCAGGTCGACCGGACGGACCGGGTGCTGCTCCTCCAGCTGCATCAGGGTGACCAGCCGGTGCGCGATCCGGGTCGCCTTGTCCAGCTCGTCCAGGACCACCGCGGTGTCCTCCACGATGGTCGGGTCGTCATGGGTGCTGCGCAGCAGCTCGGTGTAGCCGCGGGCGATGGTCAGCGGCGTCCGCAACTCGTGCGAGGCGAGCCGCACCAGCAGTTCCTGCCGGTGCGCCCGGTCCCGCTCGGCGGCACCGATGCGGCGCATCTCCTGCAGCAGCACGTGCCGACGGTGCACGTGCCAGGCCATCACGATGAAGATCAACGCCATCAGCGGCTCCTCCGCGGTCTCCTCCCAGCGGATCTCGCCGGCCGCCGCGTGGTGGGCCAGGATCACGCCCGTGGTGGTGGTCACCGCGAGCAGCGCGGCCACCATCCAGGACAACCGCCAGGTGGTGAAGCCGTAGACCAGGGCCAGGCTGATCCAGACCAGGTGGAACGGCACCGTCTCCTGCCCGGGCAGGAACCACATCAACGCCACGTTGACCGTGGCGAAGAGAATCCAGACCAGGGCCAGCAGCCGCTCACTCGACGGTGTACGCATAGCCCACGCCGCGTACGGTCTCGATCCGGTCGGGCTGGCCCAGCCGGCCGCGCAGCCGGCGGACGGACACGTCGACCACGTTGCTGCCCGGGTCGAAGTGCAGGCCCCACACGTCGGCCAGCAGCTCCTCCCGGCTGCACGGCCGGCCCGCCCGGCTCATCAGGTGCTGCAACAGCAGGAACTCCCGCAGCGGCAGGTCCACGTGCACCCCGCGCACGGTGGTCCGTCGCCGGTGCAGGTCCAGTTGCACCGGACCGACCCGCAGCCACCGCGCGGCGTCGCCGCCCGGCGCCCCGCGCATCCGGGCGCGTACCCGGGCCACCAGTTCGGCGACCGCGAACGGCTTGCCCAGGAAGTCCGCCGCGCCCGCCTCCAGCACCGCGACCCGGGTGCTGATCTCGGGCACCGCGGACAGCACCAGCACCCGCTGGTCGGGCCGCTGCTCCAGCAGCCGGTCCAGCACCTGGCGACCGTCCAGGCCGGGCAGCATGAGATCCAGCACGACCAGGTCGAAGTCCCGGCGCAGCGCGGCGTCCAGGCCGGCCGACCCGGACGCGGCGCGTTCGGTCAGCAGGCCACCGCCCTCGAGCGCGCGGGTGACCAGCCGGCCGATCCGTTCATCGTCCTCGATCACCAGTACTCGTCCCACCGTGCCCCCACAGACCTCGGCGACTTTCTGGTGCCTTTATGAAGCCCGTTCCTCCTGATTCACGCCACAGCCGAACGGGGTGCATTGCTGTCGCCGTTCCGACACGGCGGGTGGCCGCCCGGATGACGGTCGGATGACGGCGTCGTCATAAACGGTCGTCAGCGGCCCGGCGCCACCCATGCTCGGCACACCAGCCCGGCTGCGTACCGCACGCGGCCGTTCTCCGCTGACCGAGGGGGTGAGGGCATGCCGCGTCGTTCCGTCTGGCCGCGCTGGTTCGTGTCCGCCAGTTGCCTGCTGCTCGTCGGGTTCGTGGTGCCACCGGGCCCGGCCGCCGCCGACCCGACCACGGGCGCCGTCACCCTGGCGGTGGTCAGCGCCCGCACCGTCGGTCCGGCGCCGCAGATACAGCAGGGCGACCCGGTGACCGACTACCGCTGGATGATCACCGCGGACGACACCGGCGACCCGCACGACGGGCTCGAACACTGCCTGCCCGCCCGGGCCGGGGTGGCCAGCGCGCCCGACTTCGCCGACCACTGCCGCTGGCCGTCCATCCGCAACACCCCGGGCGCGGTCCCGGTGGTCGCCCAGGGCGACCAGGACACCCTCTCCCCGGGTACGGCCCTGGACGGCCTGCCCGCCGGCCGCTACCTGATCTCGGTGACCGCCGACGGCTACAAGATCGACGGCGAGCACTTCACGGTCACCGCGGACCGGACCAGCGCGGTGACCGTCGGCATGCAGCCGTACCCGCTGCCGCTCGGCACGGTCCGGCTCCGGATCTTCGAGGACAGCGTGCCGGTCGACGGCACCTACGAGGTGGGCGCCGAACGCGGGCTCGCCGGCTTCACCGCCCACCTGGCCGACGTGATGGGCGAGGTGACCGTCGACTACTACGGCAACCCGCTCTGCACCGAGTACCGGCACACCGCGCCGGACGCCACCCACCCGGCCGGTCAGGTCGTCTTCGCCGACGGCCGGCCGGTCGTCGCCCGGGAGTCCACCGGCTGCCGCAGCGACGCGGCGGGCGACATCGTCATCCCCAATCTCGGCCCCGACCGGTACGCGGCCTCGGTGGTCGCACCCAGCGGACAGACCTGGGTGCAGACCACCACCCTGGAAGGCGGCCACGACTGGGACGTCTGGGTGCAGGAGGCCGACACCGGCTACGACACCGAGCAGAGCCTGGGCGGCGAGCCGGTGCCGTACGTCGACTTTGGTTTCGTCGCCCCGAAGCCGATCACCGGCACCGCCGCCGGCGCGGTCACCGGCACGGTCGTGCAGGCGTACACCTACGTGGGCGGCCAGGGCGGCGTGACGCTGCCGGCCGACGGCGTGGCCGGCGCGAAGATCGCCGGCCCGGTCGCCCGGCCCTGGGTGGCCCTCTCCGACCTGGGCGACGGCGACCGGATGATCTACCTGGACCGGGGCGCCGCCGACGGCTCGTTCCGGATCCCGCACGTCCCCGACGGCGACTACCAGCTGACCCTCTGGGACGGCCCGCAGGAGATGCTGCTCGACTCGTTCAACGTCACGGTCAGCGGCGGGAAGACCGTCGACATCGGCGCGAAGCCGCTGGTCGGCTGGTTCACCGAGATCACCGGCACGGTCTTCGTCGACACCAACGGCAACGGCCGGCAGGACCCGGGGGAGAGCGGCGTGCCGCGTTTCCCGGTGGTGCTCAAGGAACGTGACAACTCCCTGATGGACCAGGGCACCAACAGCGTGGTCACCGACAGCGCCGGCCACTACGCCATCAAGGAGGCGTACCCGCTGACCAAGTGGCTGGTGCTGGAGGCGTTCAACACCCGCTACAAGACGACCGGCATCACCTACCAGGCGCCGAACGAGCCCGAGCCCACCACCCTGCTCGGCGCGGCCGTCGACGTGGACGTGCTGCCCATCATCGGGCTCTCCGGCCGGGTGGACTGGGGGGTGCAGTCCTATCAGGGCGCGGAGAACGGCGGCATCGCGGGCACCGTCACCTACGACACCACCCGCAACGAGCTGGACCCCGCGAACGCGGCTACCGAGCCGTACCAGCCGGGCATCCCCGGCATCAAGGTCCACCTGTACGCGGTGGTCCGGGACGCCGGCGGCGATCCGGTACGCGAGGCGGACGGCTCGCTGAAGAAGGGCCCAGAACTCAACGACGCGTACACCTCGGAGACCTGGCAGCCGGGGCGGGGCTGCACCGCCCGGATGTTCGACGGGCGCCCGCTCACCGATCAGCTCGCCCTGCCGGACTTCGGCACGGAGGCGGACCAGACGTGCGTCGAGGCCCCGATGATGGGCTTCCAGGCCGCGCCGACCGACAACGACCCGACCAACTTCGGGCAGACCGTCAACGGCAACTACGCGTTCGCCGACTCCAAGCGCAACCTGATCCCGCCAGGTGACCCGGCGAACCCCGGCGCGGACCACGACCTGCCGCTGTACGCCCCGCTGCCGGACGATCAGCCCCAGCCGTTGGTGCCGGACGACTACCTGGTCAGCGTGGAGAGCCCGACCAACCCGGTCGGCGGCGGCCCGATCTACCAGCCCACCCGCGAGGAGGACGTCAACGTCTTCGACGGCGACGGCTTCCTGCCCCAGGAGAACTTCCCGCCCGCGCCCGACCAGGCCGCGGACCAGCCGGCGCCGCCCGATCCGCAGCCCGAGCCGGGTGAGCCGCCGTCGCAGGGCAACGGCATCACCTCGGCCTGCGCCGGGGCCCTGCACACGGTGCAGGTCACCGACCCCGGCTTCCTCGACGGCGGCGGCAGCCCGTTCGAGGGCCAGCGGCGTCCGCTCTGCGACACCAAGGTGGTCGAGGTCCGCGGCGGGCAGGCCAGCGCCCCCAACTTCAACCTGTTCACCCCGGTGCCGCTGCCCACCCACTTCTGGGGCCTGGTGATCAACGACCTCGGGCTGACCCACGACAAGCGCAGCGCCAACTACGGCGAGGCCGAGGGCATCCCGAACCTCCCCGTCGGCCTGTACGACTGGGCCGGCCGCCTGGTGGACACCGTGGACACCGACTTCAACGGCATGTACGAGGCGATCGAGCCGTCCACCAGCACCTACAACTGCCCGCTGCCGGCCGGTCCGTGCCCGAACATGTACCGCTTCGTCGGCAACGACCCCGGCCAGCCGGGCCACCTCAACGGCAACTACAACCCCCGCTACCGGACCATCGCCACCAACTTCCAGGCCTGGCCCGGCCTCTACACGGTCACCGACACCGCGCCCACCACGGTCGCGGCCGTCGGCATCTCGCCCGGCTCCGGCCAGCTCGGCGCGGTGCAGTGCGACCCGGCCGGGGACGTCCCCCAGCTCTTCGCGGTCTCCCGGCCGTTCCTGCGCAGCACCGACACCGACCGCCGGGTCACCATCACCGGCACCGGGTTCGGCACCCGCGGCCCGGGCAGCAGGGTCGTCCTCGACTCCGCCGGCACCGACCCAACGGTGACCATCGCCTCCTGGTCCGACCGGAAGATCGAGGTCACCCTGACCGGCGGCTCGGTCGGGCCGGCCGAGCTGCGGGTGACCACCGCCACCGGCCGGACGACCACCAACGGACTCACCTTCCAGCTCCTCGGCGCCACCACCGGCACCGGCGTCGGCGGCGCGGCCAACCCGCGGCTGTTCCAGGTCAAGCCGCCCGGGTGGGCGGTGCGTACCGGGGAGACCACCTACGGCACGGTGCAGTCGGCGCTGGAGGCGGCGGCTACCGCGGGCGGCATTGCCGTGGTCGCGGTGTGGCCGAACACCCCCGGGCCGGACAACCCCGCCGGCGCCTACTACGAGAACGTCGTCGTGCACTCCTCGGTCCGCCTCCAGGGCGTCGGCCCGGGCGGCCGGTACGCCGACAACACCGCGGTCGCCGGATCGGTCCTCGACGGCCGGGCGTTCGGCATCGACAACCCGACCGGTACGGCCTGGCTGAACCTGGTCGGTTCCCTGCCGCATCTCGGCCCGGCGTCGGTGCCCGACGGCGCGGTGGTGACCGTGCTGGCCCGGTCGGGCCAGTTCGGCGCCGGCAACCCCGTCATGATCGACGGCTTCCGGATCACCGGCGGCAACCAGTCGGACTTCGCCGGCAACGTCAACGACGTCACCGGTGGGGTGACGACGCCGTACGGGGCGCCCGGCGCGGTGGTCACCCAGGGCGGCGGCGTCTACCTGCACGGCGGCGCCGACTACACCCGCATCACCGACAACGTCATCGTCGCCAACAGCGGCTCCTACGGCGGCGCGATCCGGGTCGGCACCCCGTACCTGAACACCAGCAACGACCACGTGAGCATCTCCCGCAACCAGATCCGCGACAACGGCGGCACCAACCTGGCCGGCGGGATCGGCATCTTCGCCGGCAGCAACGCGTACTCGGTGGACCACAACGCCATCTGCGGCAACTTCTCCGCCGAGTACGGCGGCGGGATCAGCCACTACGGCCTGTCCTACAACGGCCGGATCGCCGCCAACCGGATCTGGCTCAACCAGTCGTACGACGAGGCCGGCGGCGTCATGGTGGCCGGGGAACTGCCGTCGGATCCGACGAAGCTGTCGCCCGGCTCCGGGGCCGTCGAGATCGACGCCAACGTGGTGGAGGCGAACCTCGCCAACGACGACGGCGGCGGCATCCGGGTGCTCCAGGCCGGCAACGTGCCGATCTCGCTGACGAACAACATGGTGGTGGACAACATCTCCACCCACGAGGGCGCGGGCGTCGCGCTCGACGACGCGCCGGACGTCCGGATGGTCGACAACACGGTGGCCGGCAACATCACCACCGCGACCGCCGCCACCAGCGATGGCCGGGCCGCTCCCGCGGGCCTCTCCACCACCGCCAACAGCGACCAGCTCCAGGCCACCCTCCCGGACGGCTCGCCCACCTTCAGCAAGCCGAAGCTGTTCGACAACATCTTCTGGGACAACCGGGCCGGGGAGTGGAACGGCGTCCGGGTCACCGGCATCGGCGCCGCCGATGCACCCGCAGGGGAACCGGTGCGGCACTGGGACATGGGCTCCGCCGACGGGGTGGGCCCGCTGACCCCGACCAACTCGGTGCTCCAGGACACCACCGGCACCACGCTCAGCAGCACCAACCGGGTGGGTCTCGACCCGGCGTTCCGCAGCCCGTTCCCGGTGTCGGTGCAGATCCTGACCTCGCGGACCTTCCCGTCGTTCCGCCAGGCGGTGATCGTCCTCCAGCAGGTCCCGCTCACGCAGATGGGTGACTGGCACCTGGCCGGGGCCGGCTCGTCGGCCAGTGGCCTCGGGGTGGTCTCCCGCACCTACGGCACGTTCACCGTCACCGCCCCGAAGGTCGACATCGACGGCCAGTCGCGCAGCACCACGCGGCCGGACGTCGGCGCCGACGAACTGCCCTGACCGTCGGCGGGCGGCCGGCCCACGCCGGACGCCCGCGGATTCCGCCCGTCCCCACCGATGGAGGAGGAGATCGTGACCGATCCCGTACGGCAGCCGAGCATCAGCCGGCGTGCCCTGCTGGCCGGCGTCACCGGTCTGGGCACCTGGGCGGTCCTGCCGGAGCGCGGCTCCGACGCCCAGCTCCGCCGACCGGCCGCGGTGCTGCCCCGCGCGGTCCCGAACCCGACCGCGAGCCTGCACCTGGCCGCCACCGACGGCTGGGTCTCCATGCCGCAGGGCGCCCCGCCGATCAGCCCGTTCTGGCCCGATCCGCTCGCCCCGGCCGGCGCCGACCTCTACGTCTTCGGCTTCCGCGATGTCACCGGCCTGTCCGCCACCGAGGTCACCGCCCAGCGCGGCAAAGCGCAGATCAGCGCCCCGCTGCTCGGATTCGACCAGGAGACCGACATCAGGATCACGCTGACCAACCTCGGCCTGTCGGTCCGCCCCGACCTCACCGACGGGCACACCGTGCACTGGCACGGCTTCCGCAACGCCATCCCGCTCTTCGACGGCGTGCCGGAGCTGTCCATCTCGGTGCCGATCGGCCGCGACTTCACCTACTTCTACCGCCCGCACGACGCCGGCACCTACATGTACCACTGCCATTTCGAGGACGTCGAGCACGTGCAGATGGGCATGACCGGGATCGTCTACGTCCGCCCGGCGCAGAACGCCGGCACCGCCGACGTACCGCCCGGGAAGTACGTCTACAACGACGGCGACGGCACCACCCGGTACGACCGGGAGTTCGCCCTGATGCTCACCGAGGTGTGGGCCGAGGCGCACTACCGGGACGCGCACATCCAGACCACCGACTGGACCGACTACAAGCCGTCGTTTTTCGCCTTCAACGGCCGCTGCCACCCGGACACCCTGGCCCCGAACGGCGACCCGATGAGCGCCGCCGCCGGCCGGCTGCGCTACCAGCCGATCTCCTCGCTGATCACCGCGAACGCCGGGGAACGGGTGCTGCTGCGGCTGGCCAACCTCGGCTACCAGAACCACACCGTCACGGCGGACGGCGTTGACCTCCTGGTGGTCGGCAAGGACGCGGCGCTCCTGCGCGGCCGCGACGGCAGCGCCGAGTACCAGGTGACCAACACCGTCCAGATCGGGCCGGGGGAGAGCCGGGACGTCATCTTCACCGCGCCCGACCCCGGCACGTACCTGCTCTACGACCGCGACCTGATGTCGCTGGCCAACGCCGGCGGCGGACGGGGCGGGCAGCTGACCGAGATCCGGGTCTCGCCGCCGGGCACGCTCCCGGCACAGACCCGGGCGAACGCCTGAGATGGGGGTTCCGATGCTTCGTCTCGACCGCGGCCGGTGGAAGCGGCTGAGCGCGGTGCCGCTCGTCGCGGCCATCGTCGCCGTGCTCGTCGTCCCCGGACCGAGCCAGTCGACCGCCAGCCCGCCCGCCGGCCTGGAGTGCCTCACCGCCGGCGACAACGCCTTCGAGCTGACGGCCACCGGCGGGTACGCGGCCATGCCCGACGGCAACACCATCTACATGTGGAGCTACGCCGCCGGCGGCGGCGCCTTCCAGCTCCCCGGCCCGACGCTCTGCGTCACCTCCGGGGTGAAGGTCACCGTGGTGCTGCACAACAGCCTGCCTGAGCCCACCTCGATCACCTTCCCCGGCCAGGTCCAGGTGCTCGCCGACGGCCAGCCGGCGCAGCCGGAGACCGACGCCGCCGGCACCCTCACCTCGCTGACCACCACGGCCGCCGCCAACACCGGCTCGGTCACCTACACCTTCACGGCCGGCCCGCCGGGCACCTACCTCTACCAGTCCGGCACCGACGCCCAGAAGCAGGTGCAGATGGGCCTCTACGGGGCACTCGTGGTCCGACCGGCCGGCCACCCCGAGCGGGAGAACGACCGGGCCGACTCGGCGTTCGACCGCGACCGCGAGTACCTCTACCTGCTCGGCGAGATCGACCCGGACCTGCACCTCGCCGTCGAGCGGAAGCGGGCCTACGACTTCACCCGCTACAAGGCCCGCTACTTCACCATCAACGGGCGCAGCATGCCGGACACCATCGCGCCCAACCACGCGGACTGGCTACCCGCCCAGCCGTACGGGGCGCTGATCCACATCCGCCCGTACGACCCGGTGGGCAACCCGAAGCCGGCGCTGATCCGCTACCTGAACGCCGGCTCGGTGAGCTACCCGTTCCACCCGCACGGCAGCGACGAGCAACTCATCGCCCGGGACGGCCGGCCCGCGCAGGGCCCCGGCGGGCAGGACCTGTCGTACTCCAACTTCCTCATCGACGTGGCGCCCGGGCAGACCGTCGACACACTGATGATCTGGAAGGACGCCGAGCACTGGGACCCGCAGGGCAACCCGATCCCGGTGCCGCTGCCCTCGTTGCAGGACCAGATCGTCGGCCCCGGCCCGGAAACCTGGTTCGCGGAGAACCCGTACCTCGGCGGCGAGCCGGGCGAGCTGCCGCCCGGCGTGGTGCAGAACAACCAGTGCGGCGAGTACTACCACGTCGCGCACAGCCACGCGCTGGAACAGGCCACCAACTACGGGGCGAGCTTCGGCGGAATGATGACGCTGATCCGCATCGACCCGCCCGCCGGATGCCCGGCGTGATCAGGCAGGGGAGGGCGACGATGACACTGACCCGTACGCCTCGGCTGGTCGCCGGGATCGCGGCCGCGCTGCTGGCCCTCGGCCCGGCCCCGGCGAACGCCGCGGCCCCGCACACGGCTCCCGCCGGGCGGGCGCCGGCCAGTCTCGCCGGGGAGCCGGCCCCGCCGCAGGGTCCCCTGCCGCAGACCGGCTGCCAGCTCACCGGCGGCACGGCCAGCTGCGAACTGTGGGCCAAGCCGGGCTCGGTGGTGCTGCCCGGCGCCGCCACGCCGGTGCCGATCTGGGGTTTCGCCTCGACCGACGCCGCCCCGGCCACCCTGCCCGGGCCGGTGCTCGTGGTCGACCAGGGCGACCGGGTGACGATCAGCGTGCACAACGGACTCGCCGACGACCTGGCACTGGCCCTGCCAGCGGTCACCGGGCTCGCCCCGGACCGCACCGGCGCCGCACCCGGCGGCACCCGCAGCTACACCTTCACCGCGTCCCGCCCCGGTACCTACCTCTATGAGGCCGGGCACACCGCGATCGGCCCTCGGCAGGTCGCCATGGGCCTGGTCGGCGCGCTGGTGGTCCGCGCTCCCGCCGTCGGCGGGCGGCCCAGCGCGTACGGGGACGCCGCCTCGGTCTACGACGACGAGGCCGTGCTGGTGCTCACCGAGGTCGACCCGGCCTTCAACGCGGCCCCACGCACCTACGACATGCGCGCCTACGCACCGACGTACCGGCTGATCAACGGCAAGGCGTTCCCGGAGACCGACGTGGTCGCCACCGACGTCGGCCGGCGGGTGCTGCTGCGCTACGTCGCCGCCGGGCTCCAGCCACACCCGATGACCCTGCTCGGGCTGGACCAGTCGGTGGTCGGCCAGGACGCCCGTCCGGCCGCGTACCCGGAGGCGGCGGTGACCGTGCCGCTGCAACCCGGGCAGGCGGTCGACGCGGTGGTCGCCGTGCCGGGCGGCCCGGACGGGCGGCGCTTCGCGCTGCTGGAGTCCGGCGGTCGGCTCAACAACGCCGGCCAGCGCTACGGCGCCACGGTCACCGGGGTCAGCCCCCAGCAGGCGTTCGGCGGCATGCTCACCTTCCTGGACACCAACCCGCCGCCGGTCAGCGGCGACCACGCCGGCCCGACCGCGGCCAACGTCCGGGCCGCCCCGAACCCGGCCAGCGTGCGCGACGCCGTGACCGTCACCGCCGACTTCACCGACGCCCGCAACGGCAACTCGGTGGTGGACCGGGCCGAGGCGGTCGTCGACGACCTGCGGGTCGCCGAGGGCACCGGCATCCCGTTCACCGCCGCAGGCTTCGGCGCCGGTCCCACCGTCACCGGGGCCACCGCCGCGCTTCCCGCCGACCTGCTCACCACCCTGGCCCAGGGCCGGCACACCATCTGGGTACGCGGCCACGACGCGGCCGGCAACTGGGGCGTGGTGGGCAGCACGACGCTGAACCTCGCGGTCACCGGGGCGGTCACCACCGGGGTCACCCTCAGCCCCAGCCCGACCGCCGGCACCGGCGACATCGCGGTCTCCGCCACCGGCGACGACCGCGGCCTCGGCGGCACGGTCACCGGGGCCGAGTACTTCCTGGACACCACCGGGGCCAACGGCACCGGCACCCCGCTCACGCTGGGCAGCCCGGGCGCGGCGGTCAGCGCCGAGTCCGGCGGGGTGCCCGCCGTGGTGGCTGCGGCACTCGCCGAGGGCCGGCACACCGTGTGGGTGCACACCCGGGACTCGTTCGGGCTCTGGGGCCCGTACGCCACCGCCGACCTGGTGGTGGACCGCACAGTGCCGACGCTGCTGTCCGCGGCGGTCGACCCGGCCGCCACCGACGGCCGCACCGGATCGGCGTCCGACCCGACCGACCTGCGGATCAACGCCGCCTTCACCGACCCGGCCGGCGGCGGAACACACTCCGTCATCGCCGGTGCGGAGGGCTTCCTCGACGCCGGCGGCGCGGACGGCAGCGGCTTCACCTTCGTCGCCCTCGACGGGTCGTTCAACGGCGGCACCGAGAACACGTACGGGCTGCTGCCGCTCAGTGAGCTGACCGGGCTCGCCGACGGCGCCCACCAGGTGCTGGTGCACGCCCGGGACTCGGCCGGCAACTGGGGACCGCTCGCCGCGGTCGGCTTCGTGCTGGACCGCACCGGGCCGGTGATCACCGCGGTCACCGCCGCACCGAACCCGACCGCCCGGGCGGCGACGCTCACCCTGAGCGCCACCGCCACCGACGCGGCCTCCGCCGTCGCCGCCGCCGAGTGGTACGAGGGCGCCGACCCCGGCGCCGGCCACGGCCACCCGATGACGGTCAGCGGCACCGGCGTCTCCGCCACGGTCGCCCTCAACGGGTTCAGCCGGGGCGCTCACACCCTGCGGGTGCGGGCCCGGGACGCGCTGGGCAACTGGGGCACGGCCGGCAGCGTGACAGTCACCGTGGACCCGCCGAACGTGATCTTCGCCGACGCCTTCACCGGCGGCACGAGCGCCTGGTCGCAGGTGAGCGGCACGGTGTCGGTCAGCGGTGGGCAACTGGTCGCCGGCACCGTCGGGTACGTCGTGGACAACACTCCGGCCGCCGAGCGGACCGTCCACGCCAAGGCCGACGTCATCCTCGGCACCGTCAACCCGCAGACCGCCGTGGTCACCGTCTACCAGCTCCGCAACGCCTCCGGCGGGGCCCTGGCGATGGCGCAGTACCGGCGCAGCAACGGCGTCAACCAGTTCCGGCTGGGGCTGCTGCGGCCGGCGGGCTGGGCGTACACCGGCTGGGCCGCCGCGAGCGGCGGCACCGTACGGCTCGACTGGGCGTCGGCCACCGCGGGCTCGGCCACGCTCAAGGTCGGCGCCGTCACGGTCGGCACGCTGACCGGCGACACCAGCGGCTACACGGTGGAGTCGGCGGCGCTGGGCCTGGTCGCCCGTACCGCCACCACCAGCGGGTCGCTGCGCTTCGACAACTACGCCGCCACCCGCTACACCGCACCCTGACGACCGGGGGCCGGGCACCCGCCCGGCCCCCATCCTCCCCGAGGAGTCCTGACCATGGTCGCGATCCCGTTCCGCATCCCGCGCCCCCGCCTCGGCCGGCTGGTCCTCGCGCTGCTCGTGCTGGCGCTCGTCGCGGTGTCGATCGTCCGCTTCGGCGGGTACGCCGACGCCCGCCAGGGCTACGCCGTCCCGCACGACGGGCAGCTGGAGGCCACCCTCGGCATCCGCTTCACCCAGGCCGCCGTCGTCGGCGACGGCGGCCTGGTGGAGCTGCGCTACGTGGTGCTGGACACCCAGAAGGCGTCGGCCTTCCAGAACGACACCAAACATCCGCCGCGGCTGCGCAACGAGCGCTCCGGCAAGCTGGCCTGGCGGGCGGCGCTGATGAAGCAGGGCCACGAGCTGCGCCCCGGGCAGAGCTACTACCTGCTCTACCTGAACAACGGCAGCGCGATCAAGCGCGGCGACAAGATCGAGATCACGTCGGGGCAGCGCCGGCTGGCCCACGTACCGGTGCGGTGAACGTCGTGCGCCGCCGGCTCGGCCGCCTCCTGGCCGCCCTCGCCCTGGCGGGCCTGACCGTGCTGGCCGGGCCCGCGCCGGCTCGGGCGCACGCATACCTGGCGAGCAGCGCGCCCGCCGACGGCGCCGTGCTCGACCGGGCGCCCGAGACGCTGACCCTGGCCTTCACCGAGCACGTCGAGCTGTCCGCCGCCCGGGTCGCCCTGGTCGACGGGGACGGCCGGCACTGGGCCGTGACCGGGCTGGCGCTGCGCGGCGCGGACGGGGAGCCCGCCGCCGAGGACGCCGACACCGAGGAGCCGGTCAGCCTGGTCGCCGGCCTGCCCGCCCTCCCGCCGAACACCTACCACGTCTCCTGGCGCACCCTGTCCAGCGACGACCTGCACACCACGACCGGGACCCTGGTCTTCGGTGTCGGCCGGCAGGTCACCGCCGCCGGCGCCGCCGGCCCGGTCGGCCCCGGCCCCCGGGAAACCGCCGCCCGCGCTGCCGGCCTGCTCGGCCTCACCGTCCTGCTCGGCGGCGCCGCCCTCGCCCTGCTCGCCGGCCGCCGCCGGTCGCCGGGACCGACCATGGACCGCGCGCTCCGGCGCCGGTTGCTCGTGGTCTCCGGGTACGGGGGAGCGGTCGCGTTGCTCGCCGCGCCGCTGCAACTGGCCATCCAGCTCGCCGGTGCGGCCGGCGGGTGGCGGCTGCTGGCCGACCAGCTCACCGGCGGTCGCTGGCTGCTCCGCGAGGCCGGCACCGCGACCCTGCTCGTGGTCGTGCTCGGCGCCGCGCACCGGCTCCGCACGGCGCCCGACGCGCGGATCGCTCCCGCGGGCGTCGCCGTCGGTCTGGCCGGGGCGCTCGGCGCGGCGGCCGGCACCGCGCTGCTCGGCCACCCGGCGGGAGGTCCGGTCCGCACCGCGCTGGTCGGCGGCGGGCACGTCCTGGCAGCCGGGGGCTGGGCCGGCGCCGTGCTGGCCGCCGTGGCCGCCCTGCTTCCCGTGGCCCGGCGCACGGCGGAGCGCGCCGCCCAGCTCCGTGCCCTGCTGCGGGCCTTCGCCGCCCTCGCGGTCGGCTGCGTCACCCTGCTCGTGCTGACCGGGCTCCTGCTTGCCGGCCCTCAGGTGGCCACGGTGGACGCGCTGCTCGGCTCCCCGTACGGGTTGCTGCTGCTGGCCAAGGTCGGGGTGGCCGGGCTGGCCGGGCTGCTGGGGCTGCGGACCGCCCGCCGGCTGCGCCGGGCCGACCTGCCCCGCCGGGGCCTGCTCGCCGAGGCCGGGGCGCTCGCGGTCGTCCTCGGCCTGGCCGGGGCGCTGGCCGCCGCCGGGCCGGCCCGGGGCCCCGCCTTCCCGGTGGCCGACGCCACCACCCGGACGGAACCGCAGGTGAGCGGCCAGGTGGCTGATCTCGTCGACACCGTGGCCGTCCGCCCCAACCGCCCCGGACGCAACATCGTCAGCATCGGGGTCGGGGACACCCGGCGTCCGGCGCCCGCCCCGGTGACCGGGGTGTCGCTCCTGCTCACCGGCCCGAACGGGGAGCGGGCCGTGCACCCGGTGACCCGGACCGCCGACGGCTGGGTGGTGGCGGTGGACGACATCCGTACCCCGGGCGCCTGGCGGGTGGGGGTGACCGTGCTGCGCGACGGCCTGCCCCCGGTCACCGACACCCACCCCTGGTTGGTGCCGGCCGGGGAGAGCGCCGCCGCCCCGGTACGCGTCTCGGCGGCCCCGCTGCGACCGGCGCTGGACCGGTCGGCGCTGGCCCTCGGCGGGGCGGCGCTGGCCGGGCTGCTGCTCGTCGCGGCCCGGCGGTGGCGACGCCGGCGGCCGGGAGGGCCGGACCGCGAGCAGCCGCTGCCGGCCGACTCCCGGGCACCGGCGGGAGCGCCCGGCGAAGCGGTCGGGGCCGGTACGGGGGTGGTCAGGTCCGGCTGACGATCGCGCGGGGTCGGGCAGTTTACTCCGCGCAGTCGTCGGGGTGCGGCGAATCCCCGAGTCGGTGACCCCTTCGGGTCGGCGTGGCTAGCCTCCGGCCATGAGGACCTGGGGACCGTCCGCGGTGCTGGCCGCCGCCCTGCTCGTACCGGCGTCGATGCTGTCCACGCCCGCGACGGCGGGCACCCGGGCGCCCGCCCGGCGGCTGCCGGCGGGGGCGCCGCCCTGCCCGAACGTGCCCGCCCCGGCGACCCGGCCGCCGCAGCCGCCGCCCGCGGCCGGCCCCGTCGCGCGGGCGGTCGGCGGCGCCGCCCTGGCCACGGCCGGCCTGGCCCTGCCGCCGGCCGCGCCCGCGCCGCCGGCGGTGACCGCGACCTCCTGGGTGGTTGCCGACCTGGACAGCGGCGCGGTGCTCGGCGGCTGCGGACCGCACGAGTACGGCGTACCGGCCAGCGTGCAGAAGCTGCTGCTGGCGGCCACCATGCTGCCGAGGCTCGACGCGGACCGCGAGGTGACCGTGACCGCCGAGGACCTGGCCATCGAGCCGGGTAGTTCGGCGGTGGGCCTGGCCGAGGGCGGGCGGTACCGGATCGAGACGATCTGGCTGGGGCTGCTGCTGAAGTCCGGCAACGAGGCGGCCAACGCCCTGGCCCGGCTGGGCGGCGGCCCGGACGGGACGGCCGGGGGCATCCGTGCCATGAACGAGGAGGCCCGGCGGCTGGGCGCGTTGCAGACGCACGCCGTCACGCCGTCCGGGCTGGACGGACCCGGGCAGTTCACCAGCGCGTACGACCTGGCGTTGATCGCCCGCGCCTGCTTCGCCGACCCGGCGTTCCGCCGGTACACCGCCACCCGCACCGCCCGGATTCCCGCCCAGCCGGCGCTGCGCGAGAAGGCGTTCGAGATTCAGAACGACAACATGCTGCTCGACCACTACCCGGGCGCGCTGGGCGGCAAGACGGGCTTCACCGACCTGGCCCGGCACACGTACGTGGGCGCGGCCGAACGGGGCGGGCGGCGCCTCGTGGTGACCGTGCTCGGCGCGGAGACCCCCACGCAGCGCGGCTGGCAGCAGGGGGCCGCCCTGCTCGACTGGGGCTTCGGCCTCCCGCGGGACGCGGCGGTCGGCCGGCTGGTCGAGCCGGGCGAGCTGGACCGCGCCGCGGCGACGCCCACCGGGGCGGCGTCGGCCCTCGCCGGGGGCGCGGGGCTGGCCGGCACCGGTTCCGCGGCCACCGCCGCCTGGCCGGGCGCCGGCCCCTCGATCGCGGTCGGCGTGGTGCTGGTGCTCGGGGGAGCGGTGCTGCTGGCCCGGCGGCGGCACGCCGCGCTCGCCGCGATGCCGCCCGCCACGCCCCTCGGCGGCGCGAGAATCCCCGACGACGACTGAACGGGCCTACCGGCCGGCCGGGCGGGCGGTGCTGTCCCGCACCACCAGTTCGGTGGCCAGCTCCACCCGCGGCGACTCGAGTTCCTCGCCCTGCGCCAGGCGCAGCACCGTGCGGGCGGCGAGCCGGCCCATCTCCACCAGCGGCTGGCGCACCGTGGTCAGCGGCGGGGAGGCCCACCGGGTCTCCGGCAGGTCGTCGAAGCCGACGATGCTCACGTCGTCGGCCACCCGCAGCCCGCGCCGGCGGACCGCCTCGTAGACCCCGAAGGCCATCTGGTCGCTGGCCGCGAAGATCGCGGTCGGCGGGTCGTCGAGGTCGAGCAGGGTGCTGCCGGCGGTGAAGCCGGAGGCGTGGTAGAAGTCGCCGGGCTCCACGAGCCGGTCGTCCGGCGGCACGCCGGCCGCCTCCAGCGCGGCCCGGTAGCCGTCCAGCCGGGCGCGGCTGCACAGCAGGTGGGTGGGGCCGGCCACGAAGCCGATCCGGCGGTGGCCCAGCCCCAGCAGGTGTTCGGTGGCGGCCAGGCCGCCGGCCCAGTTGGTCGCCCCGATCGCCGGCACGTCCCGGTCGGGCACGCCGGCGGCCGGGTCGACGACCACCACCGGCACGTTGAGCCGGCGCAGCTGGGCGTGCACCGGCGGGGTCAGGTGGGAGGTCACCACGATGACCCCGTCCGAGGCGCGGGCCCGCAGGTTCTGCAACCACTTCCGGGTCGAGGTCGACTCGCTGTGGATCGCCGACACGACGGTGCCCACCCCGACGGCGTGCCCGACGTCCTCCACGCCCCGGATGATCTCCACGGCCCACGGGCTGTCGAGGTCGTTGAAGACCAGGTCGACCAGGTCGGCCCGGCGCACCGTGCGGCTGCCGCGGCGCTGGTAGCCGTGGTGGCGCAGCAGTTCCTCGACCCGTTCCCGGGTGTCCGGTGCGACGTCCGAGCGCCCGTTGAGCACCCGGGACACGGTGGGCACGGAGACACCCGCCTCCCGCGCGATCGCGGTGATGGTCACCCTGGGCTCGTCGTCCGCGTTCACCCGTGTCTCCTTCACCCCGGCCGGAGGTTCCGGCCGCCGACGCCCGGGACGGCGGCCGCGTCCCACCGGCCATCTTGCCGTACGGGTTCGAGCCATGGACATCACGACCAGCGGCGACGGGAACCCCCGGTCCGGCACGATGCCGGCCCGGGGGCCCGGCGGTGGTGGTAGACACGGCAGGGTGGGGACCGGGAAACGGGTGGCGGCGGCCCTGGCCGTGCTGGCCACGGCGCTCGCGGCCGGCTGCCAGCAGCCCACGCCGCGCCCGGCCCCGCCCGC
The DNA here is from genome assembly GCF_032108445.1 of Micromonospora halotolerans. Taxonomy (NCBI): domain Bacteria; kingdom Bacillati; phylum Actinomycetota; class Actinomycetes; order Micromonosporales; family Micromonosporaceae; genus Micromonospora; species Micromonospora halotolerans. Next base: position 5,300,983 of record NZ_CP134876.1, read on the forward strand.
GCCGTCGGCGCCGTCCACCCCGTCCGCCGCACCCGCGTCGTCGGCCCGCCCGAGCGGCCCCCGCGCCCCGGCCGACATCGTCGACCTGGCCGCCGTCGACCCGGGCATCCGCGCCGACATCCGGTACGCCACCGCGCACAACTTCGTCGGCCGGCCGATCACCGGCTACGCCGAGCCGCTCTGCCTGCTCACCCGCCCGGCCGCGGAGGCGCTGCGCCGGGTGCAGGCCGCCGCCCTGGCACAGGGCCGCCGCCTCAAGGTGTACGACTGCTACCGCCCACAGCGGGCGGTGGACGAGTTCGTCGCCTGGGCGAAGCTCCCCGGCGAGCAGCAGATGAAGGGGGAGTTCTATCCGGACGAGCCGAAGAGCCGGCTCTTCGCCGACGGCTACATCGGCGCGCCGACCGCACACAGCCGGGGAAGCACCCTCGACCTGACGCTGGTCCCGGCGTCCACCCCCGACCAACCGGCGTACGTGCCGGGCCAGCCGCTGACCGCCTGCACCGCGCCGGCCGAGCGGCGCTTCCCGGACAACTCCGTCGACATGGGCACCGGGTTCGACTGCTTCGACCCCCGCGCGCACACCGCGGACGCGCGCGTCACCGGCGCGGCCCGGGACAACCGGGAGCTGCTGAAGCGGCTCATGACCGCGCAGGGCTTCGAGAACTACCCGCGCGAGTGGTGGCACTACCGGTACGTCGACGAGCCGTACCCGGACACCTACTTCGACTTCCCGGTGGCCCGGTCCTCGCTGCGGTGAGCGCCGCCCCGGCGGGGAACGGCGCCCACCGCCGCGGTCAGAGGATGCCGCGGGCGACGAAGGCCGCCCGGGTCGCGGTCGCGGCCTGGGTGCCGTAGAGGCGCTGCGCGGCGGCAACGGTGGCCAGCGCCGCGTCCCGGAAGGTGACGTCCGTGGTGAAGGCGAACTGCGCCTCCACGATCAGCGTGCTGGCCCTGCGGTCGCCGAGCGCGGTGCGGATGTCCCACAGCGCGCGGGACCAGATCTCGCCGTCGGCGTGCACCTCGCCCACCAGGTCGGCGGGGTAGACCTTGGTGCCGTCGAGGCGGCGCAGGCAGTGCGGGGCGGCGCGGGTGTAGGAGACCGAGTCCCAGTCGGCCACGCAGGCCTCCGGGGTCTTCGTCGGCACGCCGGTGGCCCAGCTGGTCACCGCGACCGCCAGGTAGTCGCCGAACGCCTCGCCGATCGCGCCGGACTCCGGCGTGGTGCCGAAGCCGGGCACCTGGCCGTCCTGCACCGAGTGGCCGTACTCGTGGACGATGACCTCGGCGTCCTCGCCGTCGTCCACGCCGCCCTTGCCGAGGGTGATGTTGGCCTTGTCCTCGCGGAAGAACGAGTTGTCGCCACCGTACTGGTCGATGCGCAGCTCGATCTGCCGCTGGTTGACCGGCCGCAGCGTGCTGCCGAAGCCGAGCGACTGGAGGTACGCCTGGGCGGTGTTCACCCAGTGGTAGCCCATCACCTGCTCGAACTGGTCGGCGTCCCGGTGCCAGGCCGGGTAGGTGCCGTCGACCACGCGGGCCGGGGTGCCGGTCTTGCTCTTGACCACCACGTACTTCCCGGTGAGGGTGCCGGAGCCGTCCAGGTTGGTCAGCGGCACCGACCGGTACGCCCCGGCCAGCGCCGGGTAGTCGGCGTCCTTCTGGTCGGTCAGCGACTGGTCGCCGAGCTGCTGGACGGGGTTCGGCGCGAAGACCGTCGCGGTGGCGGTGTGGTCGTAGGGGTAGCCGGCGGCCTGGACGGGGGTGCCGCCGGCCACCAGCGCCGCGGTGACCGCCGAGGCGACCAGCGCGGAACGTCGGATGTGGGGGTGCATCATGATCCCTTCGGAGGCGGATCGATCCGCTGAGACTAGGCTCCCCCGGGAGCACTGCCAAGCAACCACGAGCGGGCCGTCCGGCCTGCCGGGAGGGACCCTCGTGGAGACCGAACGGATCGGCCCGCCGCTGCTGGCCGGGGAGCGGGAGACGCTGCGCGCGTTCCTCGACTTCCACCGCGCCACCCTGGCCCTGAAGTGCGAGGGGCTGACCGACGAGGAGCTGCGGCGGCAGTCGTCGCCGCCGTCCACGCTGTCCCTGCTCGGTCTCGTGCGGCACATGGCCGAGGTCGAGCGCACCTGGTTCCGCCGGGTGATCAACGCCGAGGACGTCCAGCTCATCTGGTCGGCGAGCGGGGACTTCCAGGAGGCGTACGACGCGAGCGCGTCGAGCCGGTCGGAGGCGTTCGAGGCGTGGCAGCGGGAGGTCGAGCACGCCCGCCGCATCGAGCGCGAGGCTGAGTCGCTCGACGTCACCGGCCACCAGGCCCGCTGGGGCGAGGACGTCTCGCTGCGCCTGGTGATGCTGCACATGATGCACGAGTACGCCCGGCACAACGGCCACGCCGACTTCCTCCGCGAGGCCGTCGACGGGACCGTCGGCGTGTGACGCGCCCGCGGCCGGGACCTCGGTCCCGACCACCGGGTCCTCCGGCGCTGGCCGGAGGCGCGGCGCGCCGGCTCAGTCGTTGCGGGGCAGCGGCAGCCAGGCCAGCACGTCCTGGATCCGCGCGTCCCAGTACGCCCAGTCGTGGTCACCGGGGCCGAAGTCCACGGTGACCGGCAGCCCTCGGCGGCGTGCCGTGTCGACGAAGCGGGTGTTGTCCTCGTAGAGGAAGTCCTCGGTGCCGCACGCCACGTAGAGGGCGGGCAGGTCGTCGCCGGCCCGTTCCAGCAGCGCCACGGTGTCGTCCTCCGGGCCCGCCACGTCCCGGTCGCCCCAGACGGTGTGCCAGACGGCGGGGTCCAGGGGGCTCGTCGGGTGGTGGCGGCGTCGGGCGACGTCCAGCGCGCCGGAGAGGCTGGCCGCGGCGGCGAACCGGTCCGGTTGGCGCAGCGCCCACTTCAGCGCCCCGTAGCCGCCCATGGACAGGCCGGCCACGAACGTGTCCGCCCGCCGGTCGGAGAGGCGGAAGTACGACCGGCACACCTCCGGCAGCTCCTCGCTGAGGAAGGTCCAGTACCGGTTGCCGTGCACCTCGTCGCAGTAGAAGCTGCGCTGCACCTGTGGCATCACCACGGCCAGCCCGAGCGGCGCGACGTACCGCTCGATCGCGGTGCGCCGGGTCCAGATGGTGTCGTCGTCGGTCAGGCCGTGCAGCAGGTAGAGCACCGGAGGGTCCCCGGGGCCGGCTGCGCCGGCCATGCCGATCCCGGCCGAGCGGTCGGGCAGCAGCACCGTCATCGACGTGCCCATGCCGAGCGCCGAGGAGAAGAAGTCACACCGGATCCGGGCCATGGAGCGGGAGCGTACCCGGCCCCGGGCGGCGGCACGAAGGTGGTCGAATCGACCGTTCCTATTGCCGTGGGGCGTCCAGGGGGGACAGGATGACCAGGCGCGCCGGAAACACACCCGTAACCTGCGTGCTGCTGGTCTCTGTCACGAGGAAGTGGGAGTCAGTCATGAGCGACGTGTCCACGGCACTGGGTGTGCGTCTCTACCCGGATCTGGTCGAGCCGGGCGGCCTGGCTCCCGCACTCGTGCAGACCGCGGCCCGGCACCAGCTCGACATCGGCCGGGTCACCGCCCCCGAGCAGGGGCGCAGCCGGTTCACCTGCGCGGAGGCGACCTCCGACCGGGGTGTGGTCTGCGTCAGCCTCGGCGCCCAGGCCCGCTACTTCATGATCGACCTTCGGATCGACGGCGAGGTCCAGGCCCGCGGCGACGCCACCGACCTGCTCCAGGTCGCCCAGGTGGCCGCCGCCTGGCGGGCCGGATGCACGCTCGCCGATCTGACCGCGCGCTACCCCTTCATGGAGGAGATGAAGCGCCACCCCGTGGCGCACGCCCAGTAGCGCAGCGACGATAAACCGGTTGCCGGCGCCCGCGCCGGCTGCTGCAATCGACCACGACAGCCAGGGAAGGAGGAGCTCGAGATGCGAGCCGCGTGCATGTCCCCGCAGAAGCGAATCACCGCCGACCACAAGGACATGACGCTGCGTGAAAACCCTCAATCTCGGCATCCTCGCCCATGTCGACGCCGGTAAGACGAGCCTGACCGAACGGCTGCTGCACAGCGCCGGGGTCATCGACGAGCCCGGCAGTGTCGACGCCGGCAGCACCCGCACCGACACGCTGGCGCTGGAGCGGCAGCGGGGCATCACCATCCGCTCCGCCGTGGTCTCCTTCGCCGTCTCCGGTACCACCGTCAACCTCATCGACACCCCGGGCCACCCCGACTTCATCGCCGAGGTGGAACGCGTGCTCGGCGTGCTCGACGGCGCGGTGCTCGTGGTCTCCGCCGTCGAGGGCGTCCAGGCCCAGACCCGGGTGCTGGCCCGCACCCTGCGCCGCCTCGGCATCCCCACCCTCTTCTTCGTGAACAAGGTGGACCGGGCCGGCGCCGACCCGGACCGGGTGCTGCGCCAGCTCGCCGACCGGCTCACCCCCGACGTCGTCGCCCTCGGCCGGGTCGACGCCCCCGGCACGCCGGGCGCCCGCTGGGTGCCGCACCCGCCGGGCGACCCCGGCCACCAGGCCCGCCTGGTCGACCTGCTCTCCGCACACGACGACGCCCTGCTGGCCGCGTACGTGGCCGACGAGCGGACGATCACCTCGGACCGGCTGCGCACGGCGCTCGCCGCGCAGACCGCCCGCGCCCGGGTGCACCCCGTGCTCGCCGGCTCCGCCATCACCGGCGCCGGGGTGGCCGACCTGATCGACGCGGTCACCGCGCTGCTCCCCACCACCGAGGGTGACGACCACGCCCCGCTCTCCGGCGCCGTCTTCAAGGTCGAGCGCGGCCCGGCCGGCGAGAAGGTCGCGTACGCGCGGATCTTCGCCGGGACCGTGCGGGTCCGCGACCGGATCCGCCACGGCGACGGCCAGGAGGCCCGGGTCACCGCCCTCGGCGTGTTCGACGGCGGCGACGCGACGCCCGACGACGCTGCCGGTCCCGGCCGGATCGTCCGGCTGCACGGCCTCGCCGGCGTCCGCGTCGGCGACGTGCTCGGCGTCCCGCCCGACCGCCCCGCCGCGCGGCGCCACTTCGCCCCGCCAACGCTGGAGACCGTCGTCGAGCCGGTACGCCCGGCCGACCGTCCGGCCCTGCACGCCGCCCTGACCCAGCTCGCCGAGCAGGACCCGCTGATCAACCTGCGGCAGGACGACCGGCGCCAGGAGATCGCCGTGTCCCTCTACGGCGAGGTGCAGAAGGAGGTCATCGAGGCCACCCTCGCCGACGACTACGGCGTCCCGGTCACCTTCCGGGAGACCACCACGGTCTGCGTGGAGCGGGTGGTCGGCGTGGGCTCCGCCGTCGAGTGGATCGGCCGGGAACCCAACCCGTTCCTCGGCACCGTCGGCCTGCGCGTCGAGCCCGGGCCGGTCGGTGGCGGCGTCGAGTTCCGGCTCGGCATCGAACTCGGCTCGATGCCGCTGGCCTTCCTCAAGGCCATCGAGGAGACCGTCCGCGAGACCCTGCGCCAGGGCCTGCACGGCTGGGATGTCGTCGACTGCGTGGTCACCCTGACGCACGGCGGCTACTGGGCCCGGCAGAGCCACGCCCACGGCGTGTTCGACAAGAGCATGTCCAGCACGGCCGGGGACTTCCGAAACCTCACCCCGCTGGTGCTCATGGCCGCGCTCACCCGCGCCGGCACCCGGGTCCACGAGCCGATGCACCGGTTCCGGCTCGACCTCCCCGCCGACCTGGTGGGGGCGGTGCTGCCCGTGCTCGCCGGGCTGGGCGCCGCGACCCGCGCCAGCACCCTGCGCGGCGCGTCCTACCTCATCGAGGGGGAGGTGCCGGCCGGGCGGGTGCACGCGCTGGAGCAGCGGCTGCCCGGGCTCACCCGCGGGGAGGGCACCCTGGAGGCCGAGTTCGACCACCACCGACCGGTACGCGGGCCGGCCCCGAGCCGGCCGCGCTGGGACCACGACCCGCTGCACCGCAAGGAGTACCTGCTCGCGGTGGCCCGCCGGGTCACCGGCCGGCCGGCGCGCTGACCCGCCGCGGATACCGGGCGCGCACCCCGTCCACGCAGGTGTCCCGGAGGGTCGGGCCGCCGAACCGGAGCCGGTCGTAGCCGGTGAACGCCGGCTCCAGCGCGTCCAGCTCGTCGACCAGCGCGTGCAGCCGGTCGAGCCACGCCGCCGACCCGGCGTCCGGCTCGGCCGGCGCCGCCCGGATCGCCCCGACCAGCTCCTCCTTGCGCCGGATCGACTCCGTGGACACCGAGCGCAGGCAGACGTACTGGCCGCTGAGGTAGGCGTCCCACTCCTCCACGCCGCGCGCCGGGTCCGCCCAGTGCCCGACGAACCACCCGGGCAGGGCGTCCACCCCGCCGGCCCGCTCCGCCAGCGCGAACATGGCCACAGGCTAGGGCCGGTACCGTTCGGCGCCGGCTGAAACGTCCTCGCGAATATCCGTTGCCACGGTCCCGGCCCCGTCCGTACCGTGAACGGGCCAACATCACCCGGTTCCACCACCCAGGGAGCACACCGTGTCGCAGCAGAACCGCACCCGAGCCGAGCGGCCCGCGCCGCGCGGCGGTGCCCTGCTGCCCGAGTCGGGCCTGGGTCGCTGCCGACGGCAGCAGTGGCAACCGGGGTGGTGGCGCGACTAGCGCCGGCGCGACACACACGCGCAGCCGCCCACCCCGAGCCAGGGGACCGGGCGGCTTTTCGTCACCCACCCCGGGTTCGCGTACCTCCCCGCGGACGGCACCCGCCGTCCCGCACGGGCCGTTGGAGCAATGGCAGCTCACCCGGTTCTCAGCCGGAAGGTTACGGGTTCGAGTCCCGTACGGCCTACGCCTGGTCCCGATCCCGGGACCACCCCGCGGTTGTAGCGCAGTCAGGCAGCGCGTCACCTCGCCATGGTGAAGATCGCCGGTTCGAATCCGGCCAGCCGCTCGGACAGCACCCCCGAACCGAGGAGACGACGATGGGTTTCACCCCGCTGGCCGGTACCCGGGCGCCGGTCCGGGTCTGGACCGACCCGTACACGATCGAGGCGCAGGCGGCCCGGCAGCTGCGCAACATCGGCGCGCTGCCCTGGGTGCAGGGCGTCGCCGTGATGCCGGACGTGCACTTCGGCAAGGGCGCCACCGTCGGGTCGGTCATCGCCATGCGGCAGGCCGTCTCGCCCGCCGCGGTCGGCGTCGACATCGGCTGCGGGATGTCCGCGGTGCGCACCTCGCTCACCGCGGCCGACCTGCCCGACGACCTGGGCCCTCTGCGCAGCGCCATCGAGGCGGCCATCCCGGTCGGCTTCGCCATGCGCGCCGACGCGGTCGACCCGCGCCGCGTCCGCGGCCTGGAGCAGGGCGGCTGGGACGACTTCTGGCGCCGCTTCGCCACCCTCGACCGGAAGGTGGCGCAGCTGGAGACCCGGGCCCAGCGCCAGCTGGGCACCCTCGGTGGCGGGAACCACTTCATCGAGGTCTGCCTCGAGCAGGGCGGCCCGGACGACGGCCGGGTCTGGCTGATGCTGCACTCCGGCTCCCGCAACATCGGCAAGGAACTCGCCGAGCGGCACATGGCGGTGGCCCGCGGGCTGCCGCACAACGTCGACCTGCCCGACCGGGACCTCGCGGTGTTCCTCGCCGGCACCCCGGAAATGGACGCCTACCGCCGGGACCTCTTCTGGGCCCAGGAGTACGCGCGCCGCAACCGGGCCGTCATGCTCGCCCTGCTCTGCGCGGTGGTCCGGGATGAGTTCCCGCAGGTCAGCTACGACGAGCCGGTCTCCTGCCACCACAACTACGTGGCGGAGGAGAGCTACGACGGGGTCGAGGTGCTGGTGACCCGCAAGGGCGCGATCCGGGCCGGCCGGGGCGACCTGGGCATCATCCCGGGGTCGATGGGCACCGGGTCGTACATCGTGCGCGGCAAGGGCAACGTCGACGCGTACTGCTCGGCCTCGCACGGGGCCGGGCGGCGGATGTCGCGGGGGCAGGCGAAGCGGACGTACAGCACCGCCGACCTGGCCGCGCAGACGGCGGGCGTCGAGTGCCGCAAGGACGCCGGGGTGGTCGACGAGATCCCCGGCGCGTACAAGGACATCACCCAGGTGATGGCCCAGCAGGAGGACCTGGTCGAGGTGGTCGCCCACCTCAAGCAGGTCGTCTGCGTGAAGGGTTGAACCGACCGGCGCCCCCCGAGGGGGAGGGGCGCCGGTCGTCCGCCCCGGTGGCGCAGCGGAGAGCGCGCCGGTCTACGAAACCGGAGAGCCCAGGTTCGAATCCTGGTCGGGGCACCCCTTACCGGCTGCGTCGGACGATCCGCACACCGATCGCGATCGCGCCGATGACGAGCAGGCCGGCCAGGAGCTGGAGGCCGGGCGAGTCGTCGGCCTCCCCGTAGACGATGCCGGCGACACCGAGCGCGACGGCGAGGACGGCGACGAGGCCGAGTGCGTACTTCATCGGTTTCTCCTACTCCTCGACCCACTCGAGCAGGTCACCGGGCTGGCAGTTCAGCACCCGGCACATGGCCTCCAGGGTGCTGAAGCGGACCGCCTTGGCCCGGCCGTTCTTCAGCACCGCGACATTCGCCGGGGTGAGCCCGACCCGCTCGGCGAACTCGCCGACGCTCATCTTGCGCTTGGCCAGCTCGACGTCGATGCGGACGACGATGGGCATCAGATCACCGCTTCCATGTCGGTCCGGAGCGTGGTGGCCTGCCGCAGCAGCTCCCGCATCACCACCATCAGCAGCCCCAGCACGGTCACCCCGGTCACCAGCAGGAACAACAGGATCGGCAGACCCGGGTCGTCGGCGTGGAAGCCGACGTAGAGGAAGACGGCCACGAGCACCAGCCACGCGGCGGCGATGGCCCACACGATCGCGTCCACCCACGCCAGCGACGCCTCGCTGAAGATGCGGTCGTTCTTGACCAGGGTGAGCAGCTTCCAGGTGCACACGATCACCACCTGCACGCAGAGCACCCAGAACACCGTCACCGCGGTCGCCGGCCAGCGGAGGTAGGCCATGTCCGGGTTCTCCCGGGCCATGTGCGCGAACTGCCCGGGCAGCGACATGACCTGGAAGAGGACCAGGATCCCGAACAGCAGCACGAGGAAGGCCTTGAGCGGAGCGACTGCTCGTTGAGCTGTGAACATGCATCGATTATCACTCGCTACCTATCGAATGTCAATAGGTTTCGCGTGATTGCCCATGCCCCCGCGGCGCAGCGGAGAGCGCGTCGGGCGAACCATCACCGTCCGGCGGCCAGGTCGACCGGGATACGCACCACGTTGATCCGGGAGCCGTCGCGCGCCGACACCTCGTACACCTCGACCGTGCCCGGTCCGGCCGCCGCCCGCCCGTATCGGACGTTCAGCCGGTAGGCGCCGCGGCAGCCCGAGCCGCAGGACGCCGTCGTGAACGCGGTGCCGATCTCCCGGCCCGCCCCGTCCAGCACCCGGACGCTCACCGTCGCCTCGTACACGTCGGCGGTCCCGGTGACGGTGACCGGGCTGGTGACCCGCTCGCCGACCGCCGGGGCGGTCACCACGATCGGCGGCAGCAGGTCGGCGTAGTCGTCCCGTCCGGTCGCGGCGTCGGCCGGCGCGAAGGCGACCCGCCGCACGGTGGGGAACTGGGTGAGCGTCCAGACCACCTGGGCCCGGCGCAGCCGCGCGGTGGCCGCCCCGCCGGTGTCGAAACCGGCCGGCGGGACCAGCGTCGCCACCTCGCCGGCGATCCGGGTCACCCGGGTGCCGGCCGGGACCAGGGTGCTCAGGCCGGTGGCGGTCTCAACGGGGGACGGGCCGGCGGCCAGTGCGGTCAGCGCCAGCTGGGACGTGGCCACGGTGGCCGGCAGCGTCCGCCGGGTGGGCACGAGTTTCCCGGCCCGGGCGAACCAGAGCTGCACGGTCAGCGTCCCCTCCGGCCCGGTCGGGGCGGCGCCGGGCGGCGTACCCGTCGTGGCGGGCGTGGTCGGGGTGCGCGGCGCGTGTGGGGTCGCCGACGGGGTGCCGGTCGGTCCGGTGGCGGTGGTGGTGGCGGGCGACGGGCCGGCCGGGGCGGGCCCGAGGGTGCCGGTGCGCGGCGGGGCGCAACCGGCGGTGAGCAGCAGCAGCGCGGCGAGCGGTGGGATCAGGCGTCGCATGAGGTGTCCCCGGTGTCGAGCGGGAGGGTGAGGCGGAAGCGGGTGCCGTGGCCGACCTCGCTGGTGACGTCGAGCCGGCCGCCGAGCAGCCGGGCGTTCTCCCGGGCGATGGCCAGGCCGAGCCCGCTGCCGGGGCCGGTGCGGGCGGGGTCCGCCTTGTAGAACCGGTCGAAGATGTGCGCCAGGTGCTCGGCGGGGATGCCGGGCCCGCGGTCGGCGACCTCGACGACGAGGCCGGCGGCGCTGTGCCGGATCTCGGCGCGCAGGTCGCCGCCGCCGTGGTCGACCCCGTTGGCCACCAGGTTGGTCAGGATCCGTTCGAGCCGGCGCGGGTCGGTCACCACCGGCGGCGCGTCGCCGTCCACGCTGGTCCGGGCGGCGCCCGGGTGGGCGGCCACGATCCCGCGCAGCAGCGCGCCGACGTCGACCGGGCGGGTGGCGAGCACCTCGCGCCCGGCGTCCAGGCGGGAGATCTCCATCAGCTCCTCGACGAGCCGGCGCAGCCGGACCACGTCGGCGACGAGCAGTTCGGCGGCGCGGCGGGCGTCGGCCGGGAGGGCGTCGAGCTGGTCGGCGAGCAGCGAGGCCGCCGCCACCAGAGCGGTGACCGGGGTACGCAGCTCGTGCGCCACGTCGCCGGTGAACCGCCGCTCCCGGGCCTGGGCCTCGGACAGCGCTTCGATCTTGGTTTCCAGCGCCTCGGCCATCTCGTTGAAGGAGCTGGCCCATGCGCTGAACTCGTCCCGGCCGCGCACCGGTAGCCGGGTGTGCAGCAGCCCTTCGGCGACGGCCCGCGCGGCCCGGCTGGCCCGGCCGACGGGTTCCAGGGTGCGGCGGGCGAGAACGTTGCCCACCCCGGCGGCGAGCAGCACCACCACCGCCCAGCCGACCACCGAGGCGGTGCGGAGCTGGTCGAGGGCGTCGACGAGGTCGTCCTCGACGGTCACCACGTACAGCTCGGCGGCGGAGCCGGGGATCCGGCCGCCGACCACCAGCAGGTGCGGCCGGCCGGGGGTGCGCTGGAAGCCGAGCTGGCCGGCGGCGACGGTCGCGCGGAGGTCCGGGTCGGGCGTGGGCGCGTACCGGGGATTGGACGCCTGGGTGTCGCCGGCGACCAGCAGCACGTGGCGGCCGGACTCCTCGAAGCTGGCCAGCAGGTCGGTGCGGCGGGCGTCGGTCAGCGGCAGGAACTGCGCGGCGACCACGAGCTGGTAGCGGGCGTCGGCGGCCGCGCGTTGCAGCGAGCCGTCGAAGCGGGCCTGCCGCAGCATGAGGTAGGAGCCGGTGGCCAGCCCGCCGGCGGACATGCCGGCGACGAGGATGAACGCGACGACGAGCCGGCGTCGCAGCCGTCTGGGTACGACTCTGCCGGCCACCATGGCGCGCTCACCCCGTCGAGAGCTTGTAGCCGGCCCCGCGGACCGTCCGGATGAGGGTCGGCGCGCCGGGGTCGTCCTCCACCTTGGCGCGCAGGCGCTGCACGGCGACGTCGACCAGCCGGGAGTCGCCGAGATAGCTGTGCCCCCACACCCGGTCGAGCAGCAGTTCGCGGGTGAACACCTGGCCGGGGCGCCGGGCCAGCTCCAGGAGCAGCCGGAACTCGGTGGCGGTGAGGGCCAGCTCGCGGCCGTCGCGGCGGGCCACGAAACGGGCCGGGTCGATCTCCAGCGGCCCGGCGGTCACGGTGGTCTCGGGGGCCGGGGCGACGGTCCGGCGGAGCACGGCACGGACCCGGGCGACCAGCTCCGGCAGGTCGAACGGCTTGCGGAGGTAGTCGTCGGCCCCGCACTCCAGGCCGACCACCACGTCGATGGTGTCGGTGCGGGCGGTGAGCATGAGGATCGGCACCTGACTGGTGCGCCGGATCTCCCGGCACACCTCGAATCCGTCCAGGCGGGGCAGCATCACGTCGAGCACGATGAGGTCGACCGGGCCGGCCCGCCACGCGGCGAGGGCGGCGGGCCCGTCGGCGGCGGTGGCCACCCGGAACCCGGCCCGGCGCAGGCCGAGGGCCGACACCTCCCGGATGGAGGCGTCGTCCTCGACGACCAGCACGCGGCCCTCCATGGCTACCCAGGGTAGTCCGGCGCGACGCTTCGGGGCGTGGGCGCAACGGACGGTGATGAGGGGCCGGTCGGCCCCTCACCTGGGAAGGGTCACGCCTGCCACTGGTGGGCCACGTCGACCACGATGCGGCTGTGCGTGCCGGGGCCGCTGAGCACGAAGACCCGGAACGGCAGCTGGGCGCGAACCCCCACCGCGAAGGTGGTGTAGCCCTCGAAGCTGCCACCGAAGACGACGTCCCGCAGCGTGCGGTAGCCCAGCACGGTCGCGGCGTGCTCACCGGCGCGGTAGGGCAGCGTGGCGACCCGTTCGTCGTCGTACGCGGGCGCCCGCAGCGACACCGACAGCAGCGCGCCCCCGGCGGTGTACGGGCTCAGGGGAAGGCCCTGCCCCTCGGTGTACGTCTCGCCGTAGGCGACGGAGTAGCCGTTCGCCGGTCCGGCGAACTCGAAGACCACCCGGTCCCAGCAGTCGTGCCGCCCGGTGCGGACCTCGATCAGCGGGTCGCTGCTGAGGGCGCCGGCCGTCTTGGCCGTGCTGCCCCAGGTGATCCCGCAGTACGGCGCCGCCGCGGTCGCGCCGCCGGCGCCGGCGACCAGACCGCCGAGCACGACGACCAGCGCCAGCAGTGTTCTCCTCAGTTTCATGGTGGCCTCCCTGACGGTGTGCCGGGACGCCGTCCGGTGTCCCTGCCCAGACAGTCGGCCCGCCGTGCCACAGCGCCTTCGCAGCCGGGTAACCGCCGGGTAACAGTCGGGCGGGTCAGCCGTGCACCGGATGCTCGGCCTGGAAGGCGAGCCGGCGGTCCGCGTCGGCGGCCAGCCCGGCGAGCACGTCGTCGAGGTCCAGGAAGGACTGCCAGCGCGGCTGCCCGGTGATGTCGGCCAGCCGGTCGACCACCAGTTCCTCCAGGTCGGTGACGCGCTTGCCCTTCCATACCTTGTCGGCGAGGCTGACCAGCAGGTCCTCCAGCTGCACGCCGGGCGCGTGCCAGGCCGCGTGGGTGACGGCGAAGCGGGCCCGCTCCTCGGGCACGCCGAAGCGCAGCAGCAGCTGGTAGCCCGCCTCCTCGTGCGCCGAGCCGGGACCGGACAGCTCCTCAGGGTGCTCGATCTTGCCGAGATCGTGGATGGCCGCCCCGAACAGCACCGCCTGCCGGTCGAACGGCACCAGCGGGAACTGTTCCGCGAACGCCGCGGTGAGCTGGCGGGCGACGTCGTGCACGAGCCGCAGGTGCGCGGCCAGGCGGGGCGGCGCGTCGAGGGCGTCGAGCAGCTCGACGGCCACCCCGGGCAGGGGTGGCAGCGGCGGGTCGCCGGGATCGGTGAGGGCGCGGCGCAGCGCGTCGGAGGTCACCGGGGCGAGGGTACCGGCCTCCGGGGCGGTCACCGTACGGGATGACCGTGTGGCCGACGGTGGACCGGCCACTCGTCCGATGCGTGGTGATCGTCCGTTCAGGAGGGTGAGGCGACGTCCACCACGGGGGGTTCCATGAACGAGATGAATCGACGCGCCCTGCTGCGTACCGCCGCGCTGGCCGGCGTGGCCGTGGCGACCGGGCTCACCGCCGGGGCGCCCGCCGCCGCGGCGGCGACCACCGAGGTGGTCAACGGGCCGTGGCTGGTCAGCGTCGGCTGGGGCGTGCTCCAGGTCAACCCGGGGCACACCACGCCCCAGCAGCTGCTCACCGACGGCGACCAGGCCACCACGTCGCCCGACGGGCGGTACGTGGCCTGGATCAACAACGCCCGGTCGGGCGATGGCAGCCTCATGCCCTACGTGTCGCTGTTCGACCGGGTCACCGGCGAGGTCCGCACATTGCTCGCCGACCCCTTCGGCACCCGCTACGGCGCACCGACCTGGTCCCCGGACGGCACCCGAATCGCTCTCGTCATCGGCGACGACACCCTGGTCGCGGTGGACGTGGCCACCGGCGGCAAGCAGGTGCTCGTCCAGGGGCACCACATGTCGTACCCGAACTGGTCCCGGGACGGCTCGATGATCGTCATGCGCTGGCTCAGCCGCTCCGAGGGGCCGCAGTTGCGCACGCTGGAGCTGGCCACCGGAAAGGTACGGCCGATCTACACCCCGGAGGCGGCCGGGGAGCTGTTCCACGGGCCGGTCTTCATGCCCAACTCGGAGCGGGTGGTGTTCTGCACCAACCGCTGGACCCGGGACACCGAGGTGCTCGGCGGGGCGGCGCTCGGCTCGGTGCGCATCGACGGCACCGGGCTCAGGCGGCTCACCGACGAGACCCGCTACTACCTGTCCCCGGTGTTCTCGCCCGACGGGCGCTACTGCGCCGCGTTGTCCGTGCCGCCGACCAACGAGGCCCCCGACGGCGGCAACATCATCGTCTCGACCAGCGGCTTCGGCGAGCCCTGGTGGATCCCCGGCGACGAGTACGACGACAGCAGCCGGCTCGACTGGGCCCGCGCCATCTGACCCGACACGACCTGCGACGCGGCGACCGGACCACCGGTCGCCGCGTCGGCGTATCCGGGGTGGATTTCCGCGCCCCGGGCCGGGAGCGGTGCGAGGCTGGAGGGCGGGCGCCGCCGACGGGGGCGACGACCGCAGTGGAGGGTGCGATGGCCGAGCCGCCGACCGGGACCTCGTCGCGCAGCGCGCAGGCGCACGGCCGCCGCGCCAACCGGCGCAGCTACCACGACGGCGCGCAGGTCAACGGGTACGTCGACGACCCGTACCACCGGATCCGCCGCGCGGTCGCCGCCCGGCTGATGGTCGACGGGGTGCCCGGCGGCCGGCCGGTGCTGGAGCTGGGCTGCGGCCCGCGCGGCATGCTCGACCCGGCGGCGCTGCCCGGCCCGCTCGTGGTGGCCGACATGGCCGAGACCGCGCTGGGCGCGGCCCGCCGGGCCGCCGGCGGCGCGGCCCTGCCGGTCTGCCTGGACGCCACCCGCGGCCTGCCGTTCCGCGCCGGCAGCTTCGCCGGCCTGCTCACCGGCGAGCTGATCGAGCACGTCTACGACCCCCTGGCGCTGCTGCGGGAGTGCCACCGGGTGCTCGCCCCGGGCGGCCTGCTCGTGCTGACCACGCCCAACCTGGCGCCGGCGCAGGACCGGCTGGCGTTCCTCGCCGGCCGGGCGCCCCGCCAGGTCGACCCGCTGCACCCGTACCTCTGGCTGCACATCCGGCCGTTCACCGCCTCGCTGCTGCGGCGGGTGCTGTGCCGGGCCGGGTTCACGCCGCTGGCCATCCGGTCCAACGAGGTCGGTTGGCGGCTCCCCGGTGGACGGTGGGTCGCCTCCCGGCTGCTGGCCCGGGTCGCGCCGGGGCTCGGCGGGTCGCTGATCTGCGCCGCCCGGCGGACGGCGGAGGCGCCGTCACCCAGGGGTACGGAGCGCCCGAACAGCGCGTGATGCCGAGATTGACAACGGGCTATCATGAGGGTTCCGTCGTCGACCGGGGGATGTCATGGCGCGCCTGTTCACCTGGGTCGTCAACAATCTCGACGCGTTCATCGGCTTGGTCCTGGCCGTGACCGTGGCCGTTCTCGGCCTGACCAACACGGTCAGCCAGGACGTGGTCAACAGCGCCATCCTGCTGGTCCTCGCCGTGCTCGCCCAGGCCGTGCTGCGCGACCGGCTGCGCCGGGAGACCGCCCAGCAGGAGGTGCGGGAGGTCATGCGGGCCACCCGCGACCGGCTCACCGAGCTGGTCCCGCAGATGCACGAGATCACCGGCCCGGACGGGGCGCTCAACCGGGCCCGCGAGGCGATCGACAGCGTCTCCATGGTGCGGGTGCTGCACGGCAGCGAGGTCGGCCGGGCCCTCGCCGAGGCCCGCCAGCACACCGACTCGTGGGCGTTCAAGGGCGGCACCGGCACCTTCACCCGAGCGGTCACCCTGCCGCAGTGCCTGGAGCACGCCCGCCGGCGCAACGCCACCCTGAGCTTCGCCATCGAGATCATCGACCCGACCGACGAAGACGTCTGCGAGCGCTACGCGCGGTTCCGGCGCAGCCTCGACCCCGACGCGCCGGGGGAGCGCTGGACCGTCGACCGCACCCGCAAGGAGTCCTACGCGACCGTGCTCGCGGGCTGCTGGCACCTGCAACGGTCCGGGCTGCTCACCGTCGAGGTCCGGCTCTCCGCGCAGATGACCACCTTCCGCTACGACCTCTCGTCGTCGTGCGTCATCATCACCCAGGAGAACCCGCAGACACCCGCCCTGCGGATCGACCGCCGGGAGCTCTACTACAACCGGTTCAACATCGAGCTGGACTACAGCCGCAAGCAGAGCCGGCGGGTGCCCATCGAGGCGGCCGCGACGGTGAAACTGGACGACGAGCCCTCCGTCGAGCAGGTCCGCAAGCTGTTCGCCGCGCTCGGGCTGCCGCTACCCCGGTCCTTCGGCGACCGCGAGGTCGCCGACATCGTGAGCCGGGCCATCCAGGCGAGGAACCCGTACGCATGATGACCTACGCCGACCTCGAACGGGAGATCGACCGGGGCGCCCGCCCGGAACTGCTGCGCGGCTGGGTGCTCGACGTCCTCGACGACGTCGCCGAGGGACGGCGGCCGCTGCTGGCCGTCCGGCACCCGCTCGGCTTCACCTGCCTGCCGGTGGAACGCACCGGCTCCGACGGGATCTGCGTGCACGCCTGGCCGGCCGACCCGCCGCCGGTGCAGCCGACCACCTCGACCATGCACTCGCACAGCTGGGACCTGCTCAGCCACGTGCTGCACGGCACGGTCCGCAACGAGCTGATCGAGGTGACCGACGACCCCACCGACCCGTCGTGGCGCATCTACGAGGTGCACAGCCGGGGCGACGTGGACGAGATGGCGGCCACCGACCGGCTGGTCACCGCGGTGACCGCCACGGTGGAGACGCACTCCGCCGGCGACTCGTACGCGCTGCGCGCCGGCGGCTTCCACACCTCGGAGGTCGGCGCCGGCGAGCCGGCGGTGACCGTGGCGCTCGGCCGGACCACGCCCGGTGTGTGCGACCTGAGCCTCGGCGCGGTGGACGGGCGCAGCCACCGGATCCGCCGGGACCGCTGCGACGCGGCCGAGACGGCGCGCATGGCGCGGGACATCGCGCGACTGGTGGCACGGGGCTGACCGGCTGGAGGAGCCATGGACGTGGACCCGAACAGAGACGGGCCCGAGCTGCGCGACGCGCACCGGTTCGCGGTGGAGGTGGCCCAGGCGGCCGGGCGCCTGCTGCGCCGGGGCACCCGGGGCGAGCTGCACGCCCGCGCCAAGAACGACTCCGGTGACCTGGTCACCGACCTCGACCTGGCCGCCGAACGGCTGATCGTCGACCGGATCCGCGCCCGCTGGCCGGAGCACGGGGTGATCGCCGAGGAGGGCGGCGAGTACGCCGCCGACAACACCTGGGCCTGGCTGGTCGACCCGCTCGACGGCACCAACAACGTGGCGATCGGGCTGGCCGCGTACGTGGTGGGGATCGCCCTCTGCGACCGCGGCTCGCCGGTGCTCGGCGTGGTGCACGACCCGGTAGCCGGCCGCACCTGGTCCGCCGTGCGGGGGCAGGGCGCCTTCGTGCACGAGTCCGGCCCGGCCGCCCGCCCGCTGCACGCGCCCCGCCGGCCGGTGCCGACCGCGCCGGTGCTGGCCTGGACCCAGGGGCACGGGGTGGCCCGCGACGACAGCACCGCCCGCGCCCTGAAGGTGGTGCTCGACACCACCGCGCGGCGGGTGCTGCAACTGTGGGCGCCGCTGCTGTCCTGGGTGATGCTGGCCCGCGGCGACATCGACGGCATCGTCGGCTACCGCCCCGAGGCGGTCGACCTGCCGGCCGGGATGCTGCTCGCCGCCGAGGCCGGCATGGCGGTCCGGGCCCTCGACGGGGGCTCCTTCGACGACCGCTACGGCTGCCCGGCCGACCGGCGCAGCTTCTTGGCCGGCCCGCCGGAGACCATCGACCGGCTGGTCAAGCTGGTCACCGCCGCACAGTGGATCGAGCCGCAGGTCCGCCAGCTCACCCCCATCAGCCTCACCACCGTCGGCTGGTGAGCCTCGGCGGGCGCAGCGCGAGAGCCGCCACCCGCCACCGGATCGTCAGAGGCTGCGCTGCCCAGCCGTGCTCGGCGTAAACGGCCAGACCCCGGTGCCCTCGCTGCGTCCCGCGATTCTCGTCGGTGTCTGCCATGCTCGGGGCGATGACGACCGGGCAGCCATCCAGACGCCGTGACCGGCGGCGCGCGGTGCGCGTCGGGCTCGCGGTCGGCGCGGTCGCGGCCGTACTCGCCCTCGCCGTGCTCGTCGTGCCGCTGCTGTTGCCGCCGGGCCCGCGCCCGCCGTTCCAGCTCCCCGTGTCGTGCGGCGAGACCTGGCGGCTGGGCACCTATCCCGGCCACGACGACTTCGACGTCGACCTGTTTCCCACAGCGGGCGAGGCGTGGGGGCGGCCGGTGCTCGCGTCGCATGACGGCACGGTCACCGTGGCGGGGATCAACGGGTCGCTGGGTGGGCGTACCCCGGAGAACCCGAAGGGTCCGCGCGGTCGGGGCGGAGGCTACTGGGTGAAGATCGACCACGGCGGCAAATGGGAGACGCAGTACCTGCACCTGCTCGAACCGCCGCTGGTCCGGGCCGGACAGCGGGTCGCCCGTGGTGAGCAGCTCGGGCGGGTGGGCAGCACCGGCGACTCCGGCGCGCCACACCTGCACTACGAGCAGCACCGGGGCTGGGAGAAGGTCGAAACCTGGTTCGACGGCTCACCTTCGGGCATCACCCAGGACGACACCGAGTACAGCGTCACGCTGACGAGCAACAACTGCCCCGCCCGCCAGCGATGAAAATCGCTGTCCGGTTGCCGGAGCGCGGTGCTAGACAGCCGGGGTGGACAAGCCCCTGGAGTTTCCCGATCTCCTGCGGCTGATCGACGAGCGGTCGACCGCCTTCTGAGCCGCGGTCGCCGCCGCGCCCGACCTCGACGTGCCGGTGCCGACCGGCCCTGAGTGGACGCCTGGTTCTCGCCCTGTACGGCCGCATTCCGGTGGACTCCCTGAAGCTAGACGGCGGCCCGCGTCTCTTCGACCTGCTCATCGGACTGGATGTGGTAGCCGTAGGGCGGGCCGTCCGCGGAGCGCCAGTCGTCCGGATCGGGCCGGGTCAGGCCTTCGGCGGTCATCTCCTCCACCACGATCGGCTCGACGCGTTCAGCCGGGCACGGACTCAGGACGCTCACGGCTGTTCCACCACAGGCGAGGAGTAGACAGCACCCCACCTCGCCGCGCCACCCCTTGTGATAGCTTCTGCGTCGCTGTGCGCTACTGCGAACTGAGGAGGTGAGACCGATCAACGCTGTGACAGGTCG
This sequence comes from Micromonospora halotolerans, assembly GCF_032108445.1. Taxonomy (NCBI): domain Bacteria; kingdom Bacillati; phylum Actinomycetota; class Actinomycetes; order Micromonosporales; family Micromonosporaceae; genus Micromonospora; species Micromonospora halotolerans. The sequence goes on from NZ_CP134876.1 coordinate 5,320,474, forward strand.
GGGCTCCCTCCCTTGCATGGCCTAGGGAGTGCCCGCAGAAGGCATTCCGAAAGGCTTGGAAACGCTGTGCGCTTCACTTCTGAAACGTCGTTCGACGGCATCTCCGAACAGCTCTTCACCCTCGGCGACATTCCCGGCGTGCTGTGGACGCCGGAAGGTGCCACCGGCGCCCGTCCCCTCATCCTGATGGGGCACGGCGGCGGTCAGCACAAGAAGGCCCCCGGCATTCTGGCCCGTGCACGCCGCTTCGTCGCGGATCGTGGTTTCGCGGTTGCGGCGGTGGATGTGCCCGGCCACGGTGACCGGCCGAAGGACGACGAGCTCAACCGGATCGCGACCGAGAACCAGGCTCGCGCGGATGCCGGCGAGGACCTGGCCCCGCTGATCGCGGGTTTCCAGGCGCTCGTGGCCCGCCGGACCGTCCCGGAATGGCGCGCGGTCCTGGACGCGGTCCAGCATCTCGAGTACGTGGGCCCCGGTCCGGTGGGCTACTGGGGTGTGTCGTTGGGTTGCGGGCTGGGGGTTCCGTTCGTCGCCGCCGAACCGCGGGTCCGTGCCGCGGTGCTCGGTCTGGGCGGGGCGCTGGCCTCGGCGGAGGCCGCCGCGCGGATCACCGTCCCGGTGGAGTTCCTGCTGCAGTGGGACGACGAGCGGGTGCCGCGGGCCCAGGCCCTGGCGCTGTTCGACGCCCTGGCGTCGACCGAGAAGAGCCTGCACGCCAACCCCGGTAGACACGGGGAGATCCCGGCCTTCGAGCTGGACAGCACGCTGCGGTTCTTCGCCCGGCACCTGGGCTGACATCGGAGATCCGCGCTGCGCCGATCGGGATCCCGGTCCCGATCGGCGCGGTCAGCGGACCGGTCAGCCGCGAACACCGGCCGCCGTCTGCCCCAGCCGCTCGGCCAGGAACGCCTCCCAGGTGCGCACGCCGAGGGTGGCGTCGGGGCGGGCCAGGTTGTCCCCGTTCCGGTACGCCCGGCCAGCCTTGCCCGGCAGGCGGACCGGCAGCCGCAGCCGCCGCCGGCCCACGGTCGCCAGGTAACCGGTGACCAGCTCGTCCAGGCCGTACACGCGAGGGCCAGCCAGTTCGGGCACCAGGCCGGCCGGTGCACCCAGCGTCAGCGCGACCATCCGTTCCGCCACCTCGCGGGCGTCGACCGGCTGCAGCCGCAGCCCGCCGGGGACCGGTACGACCGGCAGCTTCGCCATCTTCTCCACCATCGTCAGCACCAGGTCGTGGAACTGGGCGGCGCGGATCGTCGTCCACGGCACGCCCGACGCGGCGACAGCCCGCTCGGCGTCCCGCTTGGACCGCAGCCAGGCCAGCGGCACCCGGTCCGCCCCGATTGCCGAGATGTGCACGAGGTGCCCCACGCCGGCGCGCCGGGCGGCGTCGACCAGGTGGCGGGTGGCCACGTCGTCGCCCTTCGGGCCGCCGGCCAGGTGCAGCACGGTGCCGACTCCGCGTACCGCCGGATCGATGCCCTCGCCGGTGAGCAGGTCGGCGGTCACGTGCGTGACGCCGTCGCCGGGCCGGCCCCCGTGGCGGCTGAGCACGCGCACCGGGTGGCCGGCCTCGCGCAGCAGGGGCACGACCAGCCGGCCGAGGGTGCCGGTGCCGCCGGTGACCAGGATGGGTGCGTTCATGTCGTCCTCCGTGTCGAAGAGCCGCTTCGTTTCGGCTTCACCGGCTCGACCCGCGGGAGGCGGCAGGTGTGACCGGAGTGAGCGGCGTCACCTCCGGTCACACGGGCGGGCCGGCCGGGGTCGGTCAACCGGAACCCGCGAGGAAGGATGGGGACATGGGCGAGGACACCTGGCTGGCCGAACGGTTCGAGCAGCAGCGGCCGCAGTTGCGGGCGGTGGCCTACCGGATGCTCGGCTCGGTGAGCGAGGCCGAGGACGCCGTGCAGGAGACGTGGTTGCGGCTCGCCCGCGCCGACACCGCCGACGTCGACAACCTGGCCGCCTGGTTGACCACGGTGGTCGCCCGGGTCTGCCTGAACACCCTGCGGGCGCGCGCCGCCCGCCGCGAGGACCCCCTCGACGTACGCCTGCCCGACCCGGTCGTCGAGGTCACCGGGGCGGACGGCGATCCGGCGCACGCCGCGGTGCTGGCCGACTCGGTCGGGCTGGCGCTGCTGGTGGTCCTGGACACCCTCACCCCGAGCGAGCGGCTCGCCTTCGTGCTCCACGACATGTTCGGCGTGCCCTTCGAGGAGATCGGCGCGCTGGTCGACCGGTCGCCGGCCGCCGCCCGGCAGCTCGCCAGCCGTGCCCGCCGCCGGGTCCGCGGCCAGGCGCCCGCGCCCGACCCGGACCTGGCTCGCCAGCGGGAGGTGGTCGACGCGTTCCTGGCCGCCGCCCGGGAGGGTGACTTCGACGGGCTGGTGGCCGTGCTGCACCCCGACGTGGTGCTGCGCTCCGACGGCGGGACCGCCCGGGCCCGGCACTCCACCGTGCTCACCGGCGCGCGGGTGGTCGCCGCGCAGGCCACCACGTTCGGCCGGTTCTCGCCGTTCGCCCGGCCGGTGCTGGTCAACGGCGCCGCCGGGGTGCTGGTCAGCGCGGCCGGCCGGCCGCTGTCGGTGATGGCGTTCACGGTGACCGGTGGGCGGATCGCCGCCATCGACGTGATCGCCGACCCGGAGCGACTGGCCGCTCTCGACCTCGCCGGCTGATCCCGGTGCCGACGGCCGACCCCGGTGCGCGGAGCCGGCCGGCCCGGGTCGGCGTCAGGGGACGATGACCAGGTTGGCCATGTCGACCACGGGCCGGAAGCCGAGCTTGGCGTAGATCCGGTTCGAGGTCGGGTTGGCCTGGTCGGTGAACAGGCACACCCGCGCCCCCTCGGCCCGCAAAAGCCCGGACACCTCGGCCACGGCGTTGCTGGCCCAGCCGTGCCCGCGCTGCTCCGGCGGGGTGTACACCGGGCCGATGCGCGCCACGCCGAACGACGGCGGGTTGGCGGCGGTGAGGTGCACCCGCCGACCCGCCTCGTCGGTCCAGAACCACAGCCGTCCGCCGCGGATCCGGCGCAGCAGCTCGGCGTGGTCGGGGGTCTCGTGCGCGCTGACCCCGCGCGGGCGGCCCGCCTGCTCGTCGGCGTCGGCCATGAACGCCTCGAACCACTCGGCGGCCAGGTCGACGTCGTCCTCGGTCGCGACGGCCAGGGAGCCGGGTACCCGCGCCGGTGCCACCAGCTCACCCAGCTCGTGCAGCCGGGTGTGCTGCGCGACCTCGACCCGACCGCCACCGAGCCGGGCCACCTCCGCCGCGCACCGCCGCACCGCGGGCAGCGCGCCGTTGACGGCGCGTACCTCCTCCCCGCGCTCGTGCCACTCCCGGGCCAGCGCCACGGCCGCCTCGTCGGGCATCGGCAGGAGGTAGGGCGGGCGCGGCGCGAAGGGCGCCGCCCGCATGCCGGCCCCGACGACCTCGCCGGAGGCGTCCCGGACCACCAGCCACCAGTCGTCCTCGGGCGGCGCGATCCCGTCGGCCCGCCGGGCCATCTGCCGATGCGCGACGGTGGCCACCACCGTGCCGACCACGGGGTTCGCCGCCAGGTGGTCACCGGCCGCCGCAAGGAACTCGGCCGGGTCGGTGTGGAAGTGCAGGGTCGGTGCGTCGCTCATCCGCGCACGGTAGCCCGCTCCCCGGGCGCGGCCGTACCGGATTTCCGGCGGCCATTTTCGTCTTCGCCGCCGGGCCCGCCGCCGGCCCGGTGATGCCAGCCTGGTACGCGGGCGGCGTGCCGGAGCGGGCCAAGCGCGAGCAGCAGGCGCAGCCGTCGGCTGATCAGCCGACGGCGGTTGGCCGGTGGTTCGACGCGAGAACACGGCTGAGGCGCCCGCATGACGCCGGCTGAGAAGGGCCGCGCGGGGGTGGCCTGCCGGCTCAGCCGAGGGCGAGCCTGCCGGTGATCCCCGCGGTGCCGCCGACCCGCACCAGCGTACCGTTCCGGCCGGTTCGGGCAGTGGCGATCACGGTTGAGGGTTGGCCGAGCGCGTCGCCCATGTCCACCGCCAGCGCGGACCCGCGGTGCTCGGCGAGGTGGGCGGCCAGGCAGGCCGTGCTGTTGGCGTTGGCGATGTCCTCCGGCACCCCGATCGAGGGGGCGAACATCCGGGCCGCGGCCCGCCCGTCACCGTCCGGCGTGCTGAACACGTAGCAGCCCAGCAGGCCCAGCCGCTCGCACGCCTCCCTCAGGCGGGTCAGGTCCGGGACCAGTTCCGCCAGGGCGGCGCGGTCGGGGACCTGCACCAGCAGCCGTGGCCGGCCCACCGAGGCGACCCGGCACGGCGCGTCGGCGCGGATGCCCAGGGCGGACAGCACCGCTGCGCGCTCGGTCGGGGTGGGGCTGCGCAGCTCGACCGGGCCGGGGTCGAAGGTGGCCTCGTAGCAGCCGGCGCTCCGGGTGGCCCGGCCGAGGAAGGTCCGGTCGCCGGACCGCAGGACGGTCTCGTACGCCCGGGTGTCGGCCCGGTCGGCGAGCACCGCCAGCGCCGCCACCGTGCCGTGCCCGCAGGCCGGCAGCTCCCCGGCGGCGGTGAAGAACCGCAGCGACACCGCCCCGTCGCTGCCCGTGCCGAGGAACACCGCGTGCGAGGTGCCGGCCGCGACCGGCACCGCGCGACGTTCGGCGTCGGTCAACGACGCCTCGTCCACCACCGCCGTCGGGCTCCCACCCCGCCCCGCCCGTCGGCAGGCGTGGACGATGGTGACCGCGAGGGTCACGGACCCACCAGCAGGGCGGCCACCGTGGCCGCGGTGGCCAGCACGGCGAGCGCGGCGCTGGTGGCCACGAACCGGCCCAGCGGCACGGACACCCCGGCGGCCCGGCAGCGCTCGTACCAGATCAGTGTCGCCAGCGAGGCCCACGGCGTGGCGAGCGGGCCGACGTTGGTGCCGACCAGCAGGGCGAGCAGCTGGGTGTGCCGGTCGGCGGCGATGACCGCCTCGCCGGCCACGTACGCGGGCAGGTTGTTGACCACGTTGGCGAAGAGCGCGCCGACGCCGCCGGCCCGCAGCGCGCCCTCCGCGCCCGGGTCGGCGCCGATCAGCGTGCCCATCACGGTGTCCAGGCCGTGCCGGCCGATGGTCTGCACCACGAGGAACAGCCCGGTCACGAAGACCAGCAGCCGCCACGGCACCAGCGCGAGCCGGAGGCTGCCCCGGGCGCGCACCGCGAACCCGGCGACCAGGATCGCGGCCGCCACCCCGGAGGCGAGTCCGATCTCGACCCCGGCCAGGATCCCGGCGACGAAGAGCAGGCAGGCGGCGAGCGCGGTGCGGTATAGCGCCCGGTCCGGCGGCACGTGCGGCGGCGGTGGGACGAACGGGTCGGCGCCCGCGCGGGCCGGCCGCCAGTACCACCACCACAGCAGCAGCATCGTGATCACGATGGCGACCAGCTGCGGCCACCACATCCGGGCCGCCCAGGGCACCGGCTCGAGGCCGATCCGGTCGCTGGCCAGGATGTTGGTCAGGTTGGACACCGGCAGCAGCAGGCTGGCCGTGTTGGCCAGCCACACGGTGGTCATCGCCAGCGGGGTCGGCGGCACGCCCAGCTTGCGGGCCAGGGCGATCATCACCGGGGTGAGCAGGACGGCGGTGGTGTCCAGGTTGAGCGCGATGGTGGTCACCGAGGCGAACCCGACGCACAGCCAGAACAGCGCCCGGTAGCTGCCCCGGGCGGTGATCGCCACCCGGGCGGCGAGCGCGTCGAACACCCCGGCCACCGCGGTCAGCTCGGCCAGCACCACCACCGTGCCGAGGAAGATCAGGATGGGCACGATCCGGCGTACGGTGGCCTCGGCGTCGGCCCGGGGGAGGAGTCCGGTCAGGACGCAGACGACGCCCACCACGGCCAGGCCCAGCGCGATCCAGTCCAGGACGTGCAGCCGGCCCCAGCGGGATCGGTCCGGTGCGGCGGACGGCGGCTCGCCCACGGTCTCCACGAGCGATGATCCTCGCACACCCCCGCCCGGCCGGACCGGCCCGACGCGAGCGGCCCGGCGGCTGCCGTGGGTGTCCACGGATTGACGGTCAGTGGCCATAATGATCGGGTGGCTGTAGGCGCGCACCCGACCCGGTCCGACCGCCCCATCGACTTCTTCATCAGCTACTCGCCGGCCGACGAGCGCTGGGCGACCTGGCTGGCGTGGGAGTTCGAGGCGGCCGGCTACCGCACCCTGCTCCAGGCGTGGGACTTCGTGGCCGGCACCAACTTCATCGACTTCATGGACCGGGGGGTCCGCGAGGCCGAGGTGGTCGTGGCGGTGCTGTCCGAACGCTACCTGCACTCCACCTACGGCAAGCTCGAATGGCAGGCCGCGCTGCGCGCCGACCCCGACGGCACCGGCAACAAGCTGGTCACCGTGCGGGTCGAGGACTGCCCGATCGACGGCCTGCTCGCCACCATCACCTACGTCGACCTGGTTGGCGTGAATGATCCGGCGCAGGCGCGGGGCCGGGTGCTCGACCGGATCCGGGAGGCGCTCGACGGCCGGGCCAAGCCGATGCGGCAGCCGGCCTTCCCGCACCATCCCGCCGACCCGGCCGGGGTGCTCGCCGCGCCCGCCACCGGCGCGCCCGCGCCGCGCCGCGCCCGGCGTACCCCGATCAACCCGCCGCCGTTCCCGCCGGCCGCCGCGGCCGTGCCGACGGCGCGCGGCGCCGTGACCGTGCTCCAGGTCGCCGGGCCGCGCTTCGGCCGCGGGGTGATCGAGCCGGGCGCGCCGGTCACGCCGGGCGAGCTGCAGGAACACCTGATGGGCGACCTCACGCTGCTGCTGAACGACGGGGTGCCGCGGCCGGACCTGCTGGTGGTGGCCGGCAACCTGACCGAGTCGGGCAGCCCCCGGGAGTTCTCCGACGCGCTGAGCTTCCTCACCGGGCTGCGGGTGCTGCTCGGCCTGGAGCCGCACCGCCTGGTGGTGGTGCCCGGCCCGCGTGACGTCACCATGGCCGCCAGCCGCGCCTACTTCGCCACCTGCGAGGCCGACGACGTCGACCCGCAGCCGCCGTACTGGCCGAAGTGGCGGCACTACGCGCGCCTCTTCGACGAGCTCTACCAGGGCCTCGACGACCGCATCTTCGACAGCGAGCAGCCGTGGACGCTCTTCCCGGTGCCGGACCTGCGGGTCGTGGTGGCCGGGCTGAACTCCACCGTGGCCATCACCCACCGCGAGGAGGACCGGTACGGCTTCCTCGGCGAGGCCCAGTCCACCTGGTTCGCCCAGCGGCTGCGCCACTACCAGCAGTCCGGGTGGCTCCGGCTCGGCGCCATGGCGCACGCCCCCGGCCCGCGCACCCCGTACGCCGACGAGATGGCCGTGCCCGACGGGGTGTCGCTGCGCGACCGCGGCTCGTTCAACCGGCTGGTCGGCCCGATGCTCAACCTGCTGCTCGCCGACGCCACGCCCGGCCCCCGGGTCGACCCGGTGGTGCCGCTGGCCACCGCCTCCCGGGACGGCCGGGCCCAGGTGCTGCGACTCGCCGCCGACGGGATGACCCGCTGGGTGCTCGGCCGCGACGACCGGCACGACGTGGGCGAGCCGACCCGGCTGAGCTGGCCGCGCGCCGACGCGACGTTCGGCGCGGCGGGCCCCGCCCAGGTGCCCGACCCGCGGCTGCCCACCGTGGTGGAGGGGCCCACCCAGGGCTCCGCCGAGGACCCGCCGGCGGTCCCGGCCGTGCCCGCGCCCGCCCCGCTGGAGCGCCTGCTCGACCGGCTCGCCGAGGTCTGCGAGGCCCGCCACGACCGGGTGGTGGTCCGCCGCGTCCAGGCCGACCCGCCGCACCTCTACGTCACCTACCGGGCCGACGGGGTGGTCCGGCAGCAGCGGGTCGGGGCGCACGTGGGCACGCCGTCCGCGGCCGACGTCGACGGCTTCGCCCGGCGGGTGCACGCCACCGACCCGGACATCCCGTCCGAGCTGGTCTACGACGGCGACCGGGTGCCGCGCGGGCTGGCCGAGGCGGCGCAGCGGCGCGGGGTGCGGCTGCTCCACCTGACCGAGTTCCAGGGCCTGCTCGACCTGCGCGACTACGTCGCCGCGCAGACCGCCCGACTGCAGGCCGACCGGCTCTACCCACCCGGCCAGTACGTCCCGCAGCGCTACCGGCACCTGGTCGGCGCCGACCAGCGGGTCCGCGAGGACGTGGTGGACGAGCTGCTGGAGCTGATCTCCGCGCCGGACGGCCGGTTCGTGCTCGTGCTCGGCGACTTCGGCCGGGGCAAGACCTTCGCGCTGCGCGAGGTGGCCCGCCGGCTGCCCACGGCCGCCCCCGACCTCATCCCGATCCTGGTGGAGCTGCGCGCGCTGGACAAGGCGCACTCGGTCGACGGGCTCGTGGCCGCGCACCTGGCCAACCACGGCGAGCAGGTGATCGACCTCAAGGCGTTCCGCTACATGCTCCGGCAGGGCCGGATCGTGCTGCTCTTCGACGGCTTCGACGAGCTGGTCGCCCGGGTGACCTACGACCGGGCCGCCGACCACCTGGAGACGCTGCTCCAGGCGGCCGAGGGCCACGCGAAGATCGTGGTGAGCAGCCGGACCCAGCACTTCAAGACCAACTCGCAGGTGCTGACCGCCCTGGGCGAGCGGGTGGGCCTGCTGCCGCACCGCCGGGTGCTGGCCATCGAGGACTTCACCCCCGGCCAGATCGAGACGTTCCTGCGGCACCGCTACGGCGGCGACGAGCGGGCCGCCCGCGAGCGGCTGGACCTGCTGGCCGGCGTGAAGGACCTGCTCGGCCTCTCCCGCAACCCGCGGATGCTCGGCTTCATCGCCAACCTCGACGAGGGGCGGCTGGCCGCCGTGGCCGGTGCGGGCGGCACGTTCAGCGCGGCGGCGCTCTACCGGGAGATCCTGGAGTCCTGGCTGGACTTCGAGGAGCGCCGCACCCAGGGCATCCCGGGCGCGCCGGTGAGCCTGCGCCGGCCCGAGCTGTGGCACGCGGTGAGCCGGCTGGCTTTCCAGCTCTGGGAGAGCGGCGAGTCCTACCTGCGGCTGGCCGAGCTGGCCGAGGCCGCCGGCCAGCTCGCCGGGCTGGCCGACTCCCGGCTGTCCGGGCCGCAGGCGATCCACGCGGTGGGCGCCGGCAGCCTGCTGGTCCGCACCGACGACGGGCTGTTCGGGTTCATCCACACCTCGGTGATGGAGTGGCTGGTCGCCGAGGGGGTGGCCGAGCAGCTCAACCGGGGGGAGGAGCCGGCCGCGCTGGCGGTGCGTCCGCTGTCCGCGCTGACCGTCGAGTTCCTCGGCGACCTCGCCGACCCGGCCCGCTGCACGGCCTGGACCGCCCGGGTGCTCGGTGACGAGGCGGCCGGGGAGACCGTCCGGGCCAACGCGCTGCGGCTCAGCGCCCGGCTGCGGCTGCCCGACCGGGCCGACCTGCGCGGCGCGGTGCTGCGCGGCGAGGACCTGTCCCACCGGGAACTCGCCGGGGCGGACCTGACCGGCGCCGACCTGACCGACACCCGGCTGGTCGCCACCAACCTCACCGAAGCGCGGCTGGAGCACGCCCGGCTGCGCGGCGCCCGCCTGGACCAGGCCCGCCTCGCCGGGGCGGACCTGCGCGACGCGGAGCTGGCCGGCGCCCGGCTGTTCCGCGCCGACCTGCGCGGCGCCCGGATCACCGGCAGCAGGTGGCACCGGACGGCGCTGATCGACGTGAGCGCCGACGCGGCGCTGCTGCGCGCGCCGGAGCTGCGCGGCGCCGTGGTTGCCCCGGGTCGTCCGGTCGCGCCGGGCCTGGCCCCGCCCGCCGTGGGCGTCGCGTACGGCTTCGAGGTGGGCCGGCTGCCCGTGCCCGTGGCGTACAGCCCGGACGGGTCGGTGCTCGCGGTGGGCAGCGACGACGGCGGTGTGCTCATCTGCGACACCGCCGCCGGGCTGCCGGTGCGGACCCTCCAGGGCCACCGGGGCCGGGTCTACGCGGTCCGCTTCGACGCCGCCTCGCACCAGCTGGTGACCGGAGCGGCCGACCTCACGGTGCGGCTCTGGGACGCCGACCACGGCGACGTGCGGCACGTCATCGAGGACGTCTTCGACGGCTGGGTGTGGCCGATGCTCACCGACGGCGCGCGCGGCCGGCTGGTGGTCGGCGACGCGGCCGGCGTGGTCCGCCTCTACGACACCCGGACGGCCCGGCTGCGGCAGGAGTGGCCCGGCCACGCCGCGCCGATCTGGGGCACCTCGTTCAGCCCGGACGGCCGGCGGGTCGTGGTGGTCGACAGCGCCGGCGTGGTGCGGGGCTGGGACATCCCCTCCGGCCGGCTCGCCTTCGAGGTGCGCGAGCCGGAGGTGGTCTACCGGGTGGTGCACAGCCCCGACGGCCGGCTGCTGGCCGCGGTCGGCCAGCACGGGCGGGTGTGGATCCGCCGGGCCACCGACGGGGAGCTGCTGCGCCAGCCGCGCGGCCACGAGGCCGACGTGTACGCCCTCGACATCCACCCCGACGGCACCCTGATGGCGACCGGCGACACCCACGGCGCGCTGCGGCTCTGGGAGCTGGAGACCGGCCGCCCGGTCCGGGTGCTCGGCCGGCAGCGCGGCGCGATCTACAGCGTCCGGTTCAACGCCGACGGAAGCGTCCTGGCCACCGCCGCCAGCGACGGGGCGATCCAGCTCTGGGACAGCGCCGACGGCCAGCTCCGGCACGAGCTGACCCGGCACCGCGGCTCGGTCTGGCCGGTGGTCTGGCGGCCCGACCAGGCCCAGGTGGCGACCAGCAGCAACGACGGCACCACCCGGCTGTGGGACGTGCGCTCCGGGCAGCTCCAGCACACCCTGCGGGGGCACGGCCGGCGGGTCACCGCGCTGTCCTTCCGGGACGACGGCGAGGTCCTGGCCGCCTGCGGCAACGACGGCGTGGTCCGGCTCTGGGAGCCGCGCACCGGCCGGCTGGTCCGGCAGCTCGCCAGCCCGGCCGACCGGCTGCTCTCCGTCGTCTTCTGCCCGGGCGAGTCGCTGGTCGCCGCGCCGAGCGGCGACGGCGGCGTGCACCTGTGGAACACCGAGACGGGCCTCGACGAGCGGGAACTCAACGTGGACACCGACCACGTGTGGGCGACCGCGTTCAGCCCCGACGGCGACGCCCTCGCCACCGCCAACGACGACGACACCGTGCGGCTGTGGTACCGGCGTACCGGCCGGCACTTCGCCACCCTCACGCCGCACCGGGGCCGGGTGCGCGCCATGGCGTTCAGCCCGGACGGCGAGACCATCGCCACCGGCTGCGACGACCAGCTCGTCCGGCTCTGGGACGCGGCCACCGCGACCTGCCGGCTCACCCTCGAACACCACACCGACCGGGTCTACGCGGTGTCCTTCAACACCGACGGGACGCTGCTCGCCAGCGCCAGCAACGACGGCGTCGCCGTGGTCTGGGACGCGCTCACCGGTGAGCGGCGCACGGTGCTCACCGAGCACACCGGCCGGCTCTGGTCCTGCGCGTTCAGCCCCAGCGGCAACCTGCTCGCCACCGCCGGCGACGACCTCGTCATCCGGCTCTGGGATCCGGGCACCAGCCGGCTGCACGGCACTCTGGCGGCACACACCCGGCGGGTCTGGTCGGTGGCGTTCAGCCCGGACAGCAGCCTGCTGGCCAGCGCCGGCGACGACGGGACCGTGCGGCTGTGGGACGTCGCCGACCCGGAGCACGCCCAGCTGCGGGCCACCCTGATCGGGCTGCCCGACGGCTGGGCGGCGGTGAGCCCGGACGGCCGCTACAAGCTGGACGGCGACCCGGGCGGCCAGTTCTGGCACGTCATCGGCACCTGCCGGTTCGAGGTGGGCGAGCTGGACCCGTACCTGACGCAGGTGCGGCGGCTGTCGGTCGACGCGCCGTTCTGACCCCGGCCGGCGGCCGGCGCCCGCGTGCGGGGACCATCACCAGCGTCGGTGCCGGCCGTTTCGTTACACGCCCCGAGGGGTTCTGGCTGACTGCTCAGTCCGGTCACGACGGTCGGCGAAACGGTGTGAGCCGATCATCCTGACGCTCTGTCACGATCTCGACACAGAAGTTGTGGGTCTCCTCCGCGATCGATGTGCTGGCGCGGGACCAGCGCCGTCGGTGACGGCCATCGAGGAAGAGGTGGCTCATGGTGGCTCTACGACGGCTGCTCGCCAGCCTGACGGCGGCGGTGGTGACCGCCGCGCTCGCCCTGGTGTGGACGGCGGCGCCGGCCCAGGCGGACGAGGCCTGGGAAACCGCGCTCAAGGCCCTGATGTCCCGCACGGCCACCTGGGCCGAGGGCGGGCTGTCCCGGGTCGGCCTGCTCGGCCAGCCGCTGCCGCTGCTCGGCGTCAGCCCGGGCTCGCTCGTGGACACCGACAAGCTCACCCGCAAGGCGTCCGACGCCCTGGCCGGCGGCCTCACCAAGGACGATGTGGACCTCGGCGGGGGCACCCGGTTGACCAGCACGGTCACCACCAGCGGCGGTGACCACCTGCTCGACGTGCTGGTGACCACCAAGCGGCAGGCCACCGCGAAGGACCTGGCGGTCGGCGGGGTGACCGTCGCCAAGGCGGTCGACGTCACCGGCTGGGCCACCCTGCACCTGCGCGCCCGGCACACCGCCGCGGGGGAGACCTACCTGGTCCGCGACGGGGACACCCCGCGCCTCGACGTCGACGCCGCGGCGACCCTCCGCACCGACCTGGACCAGGCCACCGCCTCGGTCGGCATCCTCGGCGTCACGCTCACCGCCGGAAGCACCCTCACGGCCCGTACCCATGTCAAGGTCACCGTGACCGACCCCAACGGCGACGGCCGGCTCGCCTTCGACACCGGTGCCGGGGCCGGGACCGGTGAGCTGGGCGCGGCCGGCTCCCTCGGCGGGCTCGTCCAGGTCGCCCTGGACAACTCCGGTGGTGGCCGGATCTCCGACACCGAGAGTGAGCCGGGCCCCGGCTCCGTGCACGGCCAGGTGAACCTCGGCGCGGCCACCGCCGGCGCCCCGTTCGACCTGCCCGCCGTCGCCGCCACCGTGAAGGTCGACTGGAACGACATCAGCGTGGGCAGCCCGACCGTCACCACCACCGGCCTCGACGAGACCATCGCCAAGTTCCGGAACATGAGCCCGCTGGACCTGGCCTCCGGTCTGGCCCAGCTTGCCACCCTGCTCGGCGGGGTGCAGCAGAGCGGGCCGGCCGGCAACCTGAGCCTGCCCTTCCTGCGGGGCACCTTCGCCGACGCTGTGAAGGTCAACGAGAAGCTCACCGGCTTCCTCAAGAAGTACGTGCACCCGAAGCCGGACGACCCGGAGTTCGACCCGGCCACCGACGACCCGGCCAAGGCGGGCCAGCCGAGGTTCAGCTCGATCCAGCAGCTCGTCGCGCTGCTCGCCGCCGAAGGGCTGCCGGTCGACAACCTCTCCTTCGCCGGCGAGAAGCTGGTGTTCCGGGTGAAGCTGGAGCGGGAGTCCACCGTGGCGGTGCCGCTGGACCCGGGCGCCGCCTCCGTCTCCGGCCGCGGCGCCACCTTCACGGCCAAGGGCTTCAGCGTCGGCCAGAACCGGTTCACCCCCGACGAGCTGGTCGGCCAGCGGGTCGTGGCGGGCACCTCGGCCGGGACCATCGCGGCGAACACCGCCACAACGGTCACCCTGGCGGAGAACTGGATCGGCGGCCAGCCCGGCCCGGACAGCGTCTGGGTGATCAGCGGCTCCAGCCCGAACATCGGCGCCGTCGAACTGGCCGGCACGCTCACCAAGCCGGCCGGCGGCGACAAGAAGGTCGGCCTGCGGGCCGCCAACGCCCAGGCCAGCTTCGCCACCGTCAAGCCCCGCTACAGCGCGGCGGTCACCCTCGTGCTCGACCTGCGCGACGACCTCGGCAGCCCGGAGGCCAACGCCGACCGGGTGCTGCTGCGCACCGACCCGGCCACGCCGCTGTTCGCCGCCGACTTCCCGATCGCCACCGCTGTCGACTTCTTCGCCACCGCCGGTTTCCTCAAGGTCCGGCTCGGCGGCGACCTCGCCGTCGGGCCGGCCGCCGCCGGCCAGCGGATGGTCCAGGTCAGCTTCAAGCAGGCGCAGGACGTCAGCCTCGGCGAGCTGTTCCGCCGGTTGCAGGCCGAGCCGGGCAACCTGCTCGCCGTCTCCTCCTCGGTGAAGACCACCGGCCGGGTCACCGTCAGCGTGCCGGGCGCCACCGGCGCCCTCGGCCAGGGCGTCGGCGTGGACGTGAGCTGGAAGGCCGGCGAGCAGCCGGTGGTGGACACCAGCAGCCTCGACGGGATCTTCGCCGTCGACTTCAACCCGGACGACCCGAAGGCCCTCTTCGCGGTTGTGATCGAGGCGCTGCGGCTGGTCAACGCCGCGCTCACCCAGCCCGGCGGCGGCAGCGGGCCGTTGAGCACCGAGATCCCGCTGCTCGGCCGCTCGGCCCGCGAGCTCCTCGGCGCCGACGAGAGCGGCGTCGGCAAGGGCGTCACGTTCGCCGCCGACGGAACGAACTTCCGGCTCAAGGACGCCAACCGCAGCGGAGACGCGGCCTTCGACCCCCGGCTCGCCGGGCGGACCCTGGTGATCGGCAGCAAGGCGTACCGGGTGCTGGACCGGGTGGACGGCCAGACCCTGCGGGTCGACGCGGCCGGCACGCCGAAGCCCGCGGACGGTACGGCGTACGCGCTGCGGCCCGAGCTTGCCGACGCGCTGGACAAGCTGCTCGCCGCGCCCCCGGACACCCTCCAGGACGCCCTCGACCAGCTCAACGGTGCGATCGGCGCGGACAGCGGGATCCAGTTCACGCTGGACGAGCGGGCCGGTGGCCCGTACCTGCGGGTAGGCCTGGACTGGAAGCGCAACGTCCGCGCCGCCGGGCCGCTCGCCTTCGCCTGGGACGGCGCGCGCGACCTGGTCAGCCTGGACAGCTCCGGCACCTTCGCCGTCGACGTGGACGCCCAGGCCAAGCTGGGCCTGCTGCTGCCGCTGAAGCTGAACGCGGCGCCCCTGCTGGACAAGAACTCCTCGGCCAAGGTGACGGTGAAGGGTGGCGTGGACGACGCGGCGCTGGCCGCCCGGGTCGGCCCGCTCGCCCTCAACCTCGGCAAGGACCCCGACTTCGCGACCGTCAAGGCGAACCTCAGCGTGGGCCTGGGCGGGCTCACCGCCGACGGGCCGGTCACCGACCTGCTCGGCCTGACGCCGACGTTCACCACCGCCGGCGTGGACTGCGGCGGCGGGGTCGGCAGCGCGACCACCCCCGTCTGCGCCCGCGCGCCACTGTTCGTCGACAACTGCGAACCCGCCGACGCCACGAACCTGCTCACCTTCACCATGGGGCTGGACCTGGCGCCGCACGCGCAGACCCCGGACCTCACCTCCTGCTTCGCCAACCTGTCGCTGAAGCTCACCGACTTCAACGTCGGCATCGACGGCTACCTGGCCAAGGTGGAGGACGCGCTGCGGCTGGCCAGCTTCGACGGCAAGCTGCCCCTGGTCGGCGACGACCTGCAACAGGGCCAGCGCTTCGTGGCCCAACTGCGCGCGGACGTCAAGGCCGCCATCGGCCCGGTGCTGGCGAACGCCACGCTCGACAGCGCCGGCGTGCAGAGCGGGCTCAACGACGTGCTGGCCGACCTCGACCCGGGCGTGAGCGCGGTGGTCGGCTGCCGCAGCGGGGTGGCCACCCCCTGCCAGCCGGAGGACTTCCAGTCCATCCGGATCAAGCTGACCGCCTCGCGCGGCGCGCCCTCGGCCGCGGCCGGCTGCGCCAACGCGAGCGACAGCGACACGTGCCTCGGCGTGAACGTCCCGCTCGACCTGGGCATCCCCGGCCTGTCGCTGAAGGCCAAGAAGGGCGCCCCGGACGGCATCCAGGCCAGGCTCGGCTGGAAGCTGCACCTGGACCTGGTCCTCGACCGGGACGAGGGCTTCTACGTCCCCACCCACGACGGGGACACCGCGCCCGAGGTGCAGATCGGCGCCACCTTCGACATGACCGGCGACCTGGCCGCCCAGCTCGCCTTCATCCAGGTGAACGCCACCAAACAGGGCACCGCGCCGCTCGTGCGGGCGTACTTCGGGGTCGACCTGAAGGGTTCGACGGGGGAGAAGAGCTGCTTCGACCCGGCGGTGGCCGGGGACTGCGCCGCCGACCCGGACGCCAAGCTCACCCTCGCCGAGTTCGCCGACCTGGGCTCCCTGCTCGCCACCGACCTCACCGCCCAGGTGAACATCGACTGGAAGCTGGCGGCGGCGGTCAACGCCGGCGACGAGGTGGGCTCCGCCCTCCCCGGCATCAGCGCCCGCTTCGGCCTGAAGTGGGGCCTGGAGCACAAGCAGGGCGGGCTGAGCGCCACCGGCGGCGGGGTCAACACGCCCCTACAGGTGACGTTCACCGACATCGCGCTGGACGCCGGCGCCTTCTTCAGCAAGATCCTCAAGCCGGTGGTGGAGAAGCTCAAGGCCGTCACCGGCCCGCTCCAGCCGGTCCTCGACACCCTGTACGCGCCGATCCCGGTGCTGTCGGACCTGTCGAAGGCCACCGGCGGGCCGGACATCACCCTGGTCTGGCTCGCCAAGACGTTCAGCACCCTCACCGGCGGGCCGAAGCTCGACTTCGTCGACACCGTCCGCGCCGTGGTGACGTTCGTGAACCGGATACCGGACTGCGACGACGAGGACGGCTGCTCGATCCCGCTCGGCCAGTTCCTCGTCGACCCGGCGAAGGCGCTCACCACCGAGGCGTCGCCGGCGTCCGCGGAGAGCCTGATCAAGCGGGACGACCCGTTCACGAAGGCGAAGACCGCCGCCGAGGTGAAGTCCGCGGTGGACGGCGCCGCCGGCAACGACGGGGAGAAGCTGTTCGCCGCGGGCTCCGACGGGAAGTCCAACGCCCAGAAGACCGGCTTCAGCTTCCCGATCTTCGACAACCCGGGCTCGCTGTTCGGCCTGCTCATGGGGCAGGACGTCGAGCTGGTCGGCTTCGACTCCGGGCCGCTGTCGCTCGGCTTCAGCTGGCGGCAGTCCTTCGGCCCGGTGTACGCCCCGCCGCCGGTGCTGGTCACCCTCTCCGGCAGCGCCTCGGTGACCGCCCGGTTCATCGCCGGCCTGGACACCGCGGGCATCCGGCACGCCGTGGAGGCCGCCACCGACGGCACCGGCCTCGACGCGGTCAGCCTCCTCGACGGCCTCTACTTCAAGACCGCCGACAGCACCGGCAAGGCCGTCCCGGTGGTCACCCTGCGCGGCGAGATCGCCGCGGGGGCCGAGGTCAGCGTGCTCATCGTCAAGGCGGGCATCGAGGGAGGCATCCGGCTGACCGTCGGGTTCAGCTGGAACGACCCGAACAACGACGGGAAGTTCCGCACCAGCGAGTTCCTCCAGGCGCTGCTGGTGAACCCGGTCTGCCTCTTCACCACCAGCGGGCAGCTCTCGGTCTTCCTCAAGGTCTACATCACCATCGACCTGTTCCTGTTCTCGAAGACCTTTGACTTCACCCTTGTCGACGCCACCCTGCTCGACTTCCGTGCGCAACCCGACTGCACACCGAAGCCACCCGAGCTGGGTGGCACGGTCGGGGACACCCTGGTCGTCTTCGCCGGTAAGTTCGGCACGGACGACGAGCGTGGCGAGACCGCGTGGGACAACACCAAGCCCACCTACGCCGGTGACGTGATCAAGGTGTACGCGGTGCACTTCGCGGACGACAACGCCGACTTCGACGGCTTCGCGGTCGAGGCGCTCGGTCGCAAGCAGGAGTTCCTCGACCCGAACCTGACCCGGGTCGTGGTCGACGGGCGGGGCTACAGCGTCGCCGACGCGGACAAGGTCGCCATGTCCGTGCTGCTGCTGGGCGACGGTGACACCGGCGGCGACGGCACGAAGACCTCCGCCTTCGACAAGGCGGCCGTGGTCATCGGCTCGGACGGCAAGGACCAGATCCGCACCGGCACCGGCCCGGCCTGGGTGGACGGGCGCGGCGGCGAGGACGTGATCGTCACCGCCGAGGCGGCCGGCCAGGTCAGCCGGGTGGCGGGCGGCGCCGGCAAGGACACCGTCACCACCGGCGACGGCAACGACGTGGTGGCCGGCGACAGCGACCTCGGCGCGGTCGACCGCCCGGGCGCCACGACCGTGCACACCTCGGTCGGGGACAAGAGCCTGACCGGCCTGGTCGACTGGACGAAGCTCAAGGACCCGACCGAGGAGACCACCGGCTCCGACGACCACGTCACCGTCGGGCACGGCGCCAGCACGGTCTACGGCAACGGCGGCGACGACGTCGTCGGCGTGGTGCTCGACGACCGGCCGAACGGGACGAACGTCATCGTCGGCGGCCCCGGCGCGGACATCCTCAACGGCGGCAAGGCCGACGACACCATCCACACCGCCGGCAGCACCGTCCCGGCAGACGCGGACGCGCCCGGCAGCGGCGACGCCGGGCTGACCAACCGGGTCGACACCGGCGCCGGCCAGGACACCGTGCACGGCAGCGCCGGCGCGGACCTGGTCGTGTCCCACTCGGCCAACGGCCAGACCGGCCACGTGTACGGCTACGGCGGGGACGACGTGCTGGTCGGCGGCTACGGCACCGACGAGCTGTTCGGTGGCCCGGACGAGGACTACGTGATCGCCGAGCCGTCCAGCGTGGGCGACCCGGACGGCACCGACGGGTACGGCCCGGCGCGTCAGGTCGTCCACCAGCCGCTGCCGGGCGGCACCGAGTCGCAGACCAAGCTGCTCGTCGGCGGCCTGGGCAGCGACCACGTGGTCGGCGGCGACGGCGGGGCCACCGTCTTCGGCGACCGGCGACTGACCGCCGAGACCTGCGCCGACGCCACGCTCGCCGGCGACCAGCCGGCCCCCACCGACCAGGGCTCGGCCGACCTCATCCTCGGCGGGGCCGGGGTCGAGGTGGTCACCGCCGGCAGCGGCGACGACCGGGCCGACCTCGGCGGCGGCGACGACCGGGCCTGCGGCCAGCTCGGCGACGACACCCTGCACCTGGGCGGCGGCGCCGACCGGGCCTGGGGCGGCCCGGGCGTCGACCAGCTGCACGGCGACGACGGGGTCGACCTGCTCTTCGGCAACATCGGCGACGACGGCCTGTACGGCGGCACCGGCGTGGACACCGCCGAGGGCGACGAGGGCGACGACCAGGTGCTCGGCGGCCCCGACGACGACGTGCTCTACGGCGGCGGGCGGGTGGCCGGCGTGACCGACGGCCGGGACTTCGTCTACGGCGAGGAGGGCGCCGACCGGATCGTCGGCGACAACGGCACCCCGCGCATCGGTGACGTCGGACCGTACCCGCTGGACCTGGCCGGGGACGTGCCGGCCGCCGGCGCCGGGGACGTGCTCTCCGGCGGGCCGGAGGGCGACGTCGCGTACGGCGGGCTCGGTGCCGACCGGGTCGACGGTGACGGCGGGGACGACCAGCTGGAGGGCAACAACGGCGCCGACGTGGTCCACGGCGGCATCGGGAAGGACGAGATCGTCGGCGGCTCCGCCCAGGAGCCCGTCGCCGGAACCGGCCGCCCGGACACCGGGGACCAGCTCTTCGGTGACGGCGACGCCGACCTGATCGCCGGGGACAACGCCCGGTTCACGCCGGCCACCGCCGACGCGACCCGGGTCACCCAGGCGCGGACCGTGCCGTCGCGCAAGGTCACCCTGCTCGACCTCGGGTTCACCCCGGCGGCCGGCACCGGCGGCGGTGACCTCATCTCCGGCGGCGACGCCGACGACGTCATCTTCGGCCAGGGCGGCCCGGACCGGGTGCACGCCGACGCGGGCGCCGACTTCGCCGAGGGGGGCCCCGATTCCGACTGGGTCGAGGGCGACGCCGGCGACGACGACGTGGTCGGTGGCTCCAGCACCGCGTACGACGGGACCGGCGCGGCCACGACGGGCCAGCCGGACACCGCGGACGCCCTGTTCGGCGGACCCGGTTCCGACGCGGTCATCGGGGACAACGGCGCGATGCTCCGCCCGCTGCCCGGTGAGCAGCCCACGGCCGTGACGGTCCGGCTCGGGGCGGACGGCAACCCGTTCGGCCCGCGGATCGTGGTGCTGCTGGACCGGGCGGCGGCCACCGCCAACCGGTTCGGCGCCGACCGGATCAGCGGCGGCGACGGCGTCGACACCCTCTGGGGTCAGGACGGCGACGACGCGCTGACCGGCGACGGCGACGGCGACTACCTGGAGGGCAACGGCGGCGCGGACGCGCTGCGCGGCGACACCGCTCTCGGCGCGGCGGGCCGGACCGCGGTCACCCCGCTGCCCGACCCGGGCTGGCCGGGTGACCCGGCGGCCACCGCCGACCTGGTCGGCGCCGGCGCGCCCGCCGGGCAGGACGACCTGATCGGCGGCAGCGCGGCCGCCGGGTTCCGGGACACCGGGGACGTCGTCGAGGGCAACGGCGCCGACGACGTGCTGCTCGGCGACAACGGCTCGCTGCTGCGCACGGTGACCACGGCCGGCGGCACGGCGGTCGAGCGGGTCTACTCGGAGCGGTACCCGACCGGCGCGGTGCCGGCCGACGCCACGGTGGCCCGGACGCACGACCCGGCGCTGCCCGGCCCGTCCACCCGGTTCTGCACCACCGCCCAGTCCACCTGCGAGCCGGCCGGCGCCTACGGTAACGACCAGCTCTACGGCGACGGCGGCAACGACGGGGCCTGGGGTCAGGACGGCGACGACCAGATCCGGGGCGGCGCCGGTGACGACGACCTCTTCGGTGAGCTGGGCGCCGACAGCCTCTACGGCGAGGACGGCCGGGACGCCATCCTCGGCGACCGGGGCGGCGTGGTGAACCAGTTCCTCAACGCCGACGACGTGGCGGCGCTGGGCTTCACCGCGACGCTCTCCTCGGTGCCGCAGGAGACGTACACCGGGTTCCGGGCCGGCGGCTACGACCGCCGGGTGGACCTGTTGCACGACACCGACGGGGACGCCTGGATCGGCAGCGCCACCTCGGCGCCCATGCCGTACGCCGGGCTGACGGCCGGGGCGGGCGACCTCATCCGGGGCGGGGCCGGCGCGGACAACATCCACGGCGGCTTCGGCGACGACGTGGCCAACGGTGACAGCGGCGGCGACGAGGTGTTCGGCGGCGAGGGCTCGGACGTGCTCTGGGGCGGCAGGGGCTGCGACCCGGCGCTCGACGCGGCCAACCCGCAGTGCCTGGTGAACGGCGTGTTCAGCGCCGCCGCCCGGGGCGACCAGGACCAGTACGTCGACCACCTGTTCGGCGGGGCCGGGGCGACCAGCGGCCCGGCGGTCACCGCGGTGCTCGGCTCCGACCTGCTGGACTTCCGGCCGCGCGGCTCCTACCCGGACAACTGTGCGGCGGGAGCCTGGCCGGTGGACCTGGCGGCCGGCACGGTCGACCCGTGCCGCTGGTTCGAGGCGACCAACCTGGACAACGACGTCCTCGCCGACAACCAGCACCACCACGGCACCGACTGGATCTACGGCGGCTGGGACCGGGACGTGCTCCAGGGCAACGTGACCCAGAACGGGCCGAACAACGGTGACCGGCTGTTCGACTGGAACGGCGCCTACAACCTGTTCACCCACTGCAACTCGGCGTACGGCGGGTTCAACGACATCCGCCAGCACAGCCCGGCCATGCAGGACTTCCTGACCCGGCTGGCCTGGGCGACGGGCGCCGGACGCAGCGCCGGCGACGTGACCACGGCGGGCACCTCCGCCTTCCTGGAGTTGTCCTACGTGTACCCGCGCGACAACAAGGACCAGGGGGCGGGGGCGGCGTTCCCGAGCACCCCGGGGCACTTCGACACACCGTCCTGCACCGACTGAGCGACGCGTCCGGGGCCCGGCTCTCCTTCGGGGAGCCGGGCCCCGGCGTCGGTCAGCTTCCCGGCATGACCACGGCGTTCCCGGCCACCCGGATGCCGCCGGTGGCCGGCACGTCGACCACCAGCAGACCGGGCCGGCCCAGGTCCGCCCCTTGGTGCAGGTGCAGCGTGGTCGGCGGCTCGACCAGACCGTGGGTACGCAGGTAGCCGCCCAGCGCCGCGGCGGCCGCCCCGGTCGCCGGGTCCTCGACGACGCCGCCGACCGGGAAGGGATTGCGGACGTCGAACCGCGTGCCGGAGGCGCGCCACACCAGCGCCACGGTGGTCCAGTCCCGCCGCCGCATCAGGTCGCGCAGCCGGTCGAAGTCGTAGTCGAGCGCGGCCAGCCGCTCCCGGGTCCCCGCGCCCAGAATCAGGTGGTACGCCCCGGCGTACGCGACGCGGGGTGGCAGCGACGGGTCGAGATCCGTCGCGGCCCAGTCCAGGGCGGCGAGCGCCTCGGCGAGATCGTCCGGCGCCACCGGCGCGTCCGAGGGCGCCACGCTGGTCAGGGTCGCGGTGGGCCGTCCGTCGGCGTCCCGGGCGGTCGCCACCCGGACCACGCCGGCCCGGGTCCGGAAGACCAGCTCGCCGGTGCCGGCGCGTTCGGCGACGGCCACCGCGGAGGCGATGGTCGCGTGGCCGCAGAACGGCACCTCGGCCTGCGGGCTGAAGTAGCGGACGTCGAACTCGCCCGGGCCGGCGGCGGTGAGGAACGCCGTCTCGGAGTATCCGACGTCGGCGGCGATGGCCTGCATCTCCGGGTCGGTGAGGGCACCGGCGTCGAGGACCACGCCGGCGGGGTTGCCGGCCGCCGGGTCGGTGGTGAAGGCGGCGTACCGCAGGACCTGCGTCATGGCGCCACCGTACGCGTCAACGCCCGGCGGGCCCCATCCACCGGATCTCGCCCTCGTGCCGGACGTCGGTGGGCGCCAGGCCGGCGGCGGTGGCGACGGCCGCGGAGGCCCGGTGCTCCGGGTGGATGTGGGCGACGACGTTCCGCACCCCCTGCCGCCCGAGCCAGGCCACCAGCCCCCGGGCCGCCTCGCCGGCGATGCCCCGTCCCTGCCACTGTGTGCCCACCACCCAGGCGATCTCCGCGACCCGTTCGTGGTCCGGCCCGGTGACGGTCGCCTGGACGGTCCCCACCAGGCGCGCCTCGTCGCGGAGCCGGATCACCCAGTTGCACCAGGCGACGGCCGGGTCGGGCGAGCCGGCGACGAGCCGCTCGTAGCGGGCCCGCAGAGCCGGCGGATCGACCGGAGCACCACCGATGTAGGTGTGTAGCTCCGGGTCGGCCAACACGGCCGCCATCTCCTTGGCATGCTCGACGAGCAGCGGCAGGAGGAGCAACCGCTCGGTGCGGATGGTGTCCGGGGTAATGGGCTTCATACGCCTGATCATGACGGTGCTACATGCCGACAGTCCCGTCGATTCGTTCGCGGAGCAGGTCGGCGTGCCCGTTGTGGCGGGCGTACTCCTCGATCAGGTGCACGAGGACCCACCGCAGCGAGACGCTGCCGCGCCAGGTGTCGTGACCTTCGATGTCGAGGTCGCGGGCGTCGGCGATGAACGTGTCGGCGAACGCGATCTCGTCGTGCCAGGCGCGGTGCGCGGCGGCGATGACGGTCGGCTCGGGAACCGCGTCGTCGAAGTCGCCGTCCGGGTTCGTCGCGGACGAGAACCGCGGAGGCGCGGGTTGCCCGGCCAGCACCTGGCGGAACCAGCGGCGCTCCACGTCGGCGAGGTGTCGGATGAGGCCGAGCAGCGACAGCGTCGACGGCGGCACCGCGCGCCGGGCCAGGGCTTCCGCGACGCCGGCGCACTTCAGTGCGAGCGTGTCGCGTTGGGCCCGGAGCATGTCGTGCAGCAGCTGCCGTTCACCGACGTTGGCGGGGCTGCTGAACCGGTGGTCCTCGACGGTGGGGAACAGCCCTGCCTTCCGGTGCGTTCTGCCGGCCTCTGCGCTGACCGGGGCCTCGGCGGCGTAGAGCGGGAGTCGCTTCGTCAGCGCGGTGATCCGGCTGCGCGGGCCGTACGCCGCGACGGCGACGTAGTCGATCTCGTTGGCGGGCGTCGTGGCGAGCGCGGCCAGGTAGCCGTCGTAGCTGCGGGCCTGCCGGGCGACCTCATTGAAGCCCACAGTGATCAGATCGTCGTCGGCACGAGCGCTGCGGTGCAGGTCGCGGAGCTGGTCGGCGGTGGCGCTCAGAATGGGCACGGGATGGGGGTTCAGCCCGGCGTGCCGCTCGCCGGAGCCGTCCTTGGCGTCCCCAGCCGGTGGGTCGGGTAGCCGTCCGCCGAGGCTCAACGCGAGCACCGCCGCGGCGTTGGCCGCCAGCGCGGCCGGCAGGTCGGCACGGATGACGATCACGAGTTTGGTGCTCAAGGTCATGCCGCTGTCTCCCGATCGGTCGGAGGTTGGGGCCGCGGATGCGTCGGCGCTCGATGGCGGGCACGGGTCATCGGTGGCCGTCCCGGATGCGCTGGCCGTCCCGGATGCGCTGGCCGGCCCGGAGGCGGGCGGCGGCGGCCGGGGTCGAGCCGGTGGCCCGGGCGGTACGCAGGACGCCGGTGAGGGTGTCGGCGATGCCGCGGACCCGGACGGCGGCTTGGTCGGAGGTCTCGCCGTGCAGTTCGACCGCGGTGGCATGGATGATGCCCCCGGCGCTGACCACGATGTCCGGCGCCCAGAGGATGCGCCGCTGGTGCAGCAGGTCCGCGGTGGCCGGGGTGTCGAGTTGGTTGTTGGCCGGCCCGGCGATCGCGGCGCAGCGCAGCCTCGGCACCGAGTGCCCGGTCAGCAGGCCGCCGAGAGCGGCGGGGACGAGGACGTCCACGTCGGCGGTGAGGCAGTCCCGCGGGCCGACCCAGGCGGCACCGGCGGCGTCAGCGAGCGCGCGCCGGCTGTCGTCGAGGTCGCTGGCCACCAGCGTCGCGCCGGTGCCGGCGAGCATCCGTAGCACGTGGCTGCCGACGCGGCCGAGGCCGAGCACGGCAAAGCTGCGCGCGGACAGGTCGGCCGAACCGAACCGCTCGGCGCACAACGCGCGCAGCGCGGCCAGGACGCCGACGGCAGTGTGCCCGGAGGAGTCGCCGCTGCCGCCGGCGTCAACCGGCCGGCAGAACGCGTGCGCGGTCCGCTCGGCGATCGTGACCATGTCGTCCGGTCCGGTTCCCACGTCCGGGCCGGTGGCGTAGGCGCCCGCCAGACCAGCGATGACATCGCCCACGTCGTGCAGGACGGCCCGGCGGGTGATCCGGTCGGGCTTCCGGCCCGGCGGAAGGGCGACGACGGTCTTGCCGCCGCCGTTGGGCAGCCCGGCCAGCGCGCACTTGTCCGACATCGCGGCGGAGAGTCGCAGTGCGTCGGTGAGCCCGTCCCGCCAGTGCGGGTAGTTCGCCAGCCGGCAACCACCGATGGCCTGCCCGAGCGCGGTCGAGTGCACCGCGACGATGATCGGCAGGCCGGATCGGGTGCCCCGCCTGACGACGACGTGTTCGTGTGGTGACTCGCTGTCGGAGTCGACTGTCATGATGATCGCTGCTCCTGTCGTTGGCTTGCTCGAACAGGGCAGACAGTAGCCATCTGACCGGTGCTGTCCGGCTCCCAGCGAACATCGTTCGGGGAACGTGCCATGATGTCGACCGTGGACGAACTTGATACGGCGATCATCCGGCATCTGCAGACACATGCGCGGCAGACCAACCGCGAGCTGGCCCGTGCCGTGGGCATCGCGCCGTCAACCTGCCTCGAGCGCGTGCGTGCGCTACGGGAACGCGGCGTGATCACCGGCTACCACGCCGAGATCAACCTGTCCGCGCTCAACCGCGGGGTGCAAGCCCTGTTGCATGTGCAGGTCCGCCCGCTGAGCCGCACCGTCATCGACGGCTTCAAGAAGTACGCCATGAGCCTGCCCGAGGTGGTGGCGGTGTTCGTCGTGGCGGGCGGCGACGACTTCCTCGTCCAGGTGGCCGTGCCCAGCGTGGACAGCCTGCACGCCTTCCTCATGGACAAGTTCAGCGGACGCCGCGAGATCGTCGGGTTCCGCAGCTCGGTCATCTACCGGCACGCCCGAAAGCAGGTCATCGAACCGCTCGACCTGTGACCATGCGAAACGTCCGGCGGCGCGAATCCGCGGATGATCATTGCTCGCGCACGGGCGAGGCCGGCTCGCGCACCATGAACACGTCCACCGGATCCTCGGCCTCGAGGGTGAACCCGTGCCGTTCGTACAGCCGCCGGGCCGGACTGCCCTGCAACACGTTCAGCCGGACCACGGCGCCCTCGCGGTCACACCGCGCCAGCAGCCCGCGCAGCACGGCCGTACCGATGCCGCTGCCCTGCACGTGCGGAGTGAGGTAGAAGTGCTCCAGCCAATGGGCGTCCTCGGCCGGCCGCAGCGACACGCAGCCGGCGAACGCGCCGCCCACCTCGACCACCCAGGTGTGCGCCGGGGCGAACCCGTTCCGCAGTCGCTGCCGCACCCGCTGCTCGTCGTACCGCCCGAGTCGCTCCAGGTCCGCCCGCAGCACCACGGCCCGCAACTCGACCGCCGCCTCGACGTCCGCCGCCGAAGCCGGCCGAATCTCCCAGTCCGCCACGATCGTCAAACTACTTTGCCGCGGTGGTCGCCGGTGATGCCGGGGCGGACGGTCCCGACCGTCCGCCCCGGTGTCAATCCGGCCGGCAGGTGCGGGGCGGTCAGCGGCGCCATTTCTGGTTGGCGCCGCCGGTGCAGTCCCAGATCTGGAGGCGGGTGCCGTCGGCGGAGCTGGCGCCCGTCGCGTCCAGGCACTTGTTGGCCTGCGGGTTCACGATGTCGCCGGTGGCGCTGAAGACCCACCGCTGGGCGCCGCTGCCGTTGCAGTCCCAGAGCTGCACCTTCGCACCGTTGGCGGTCGACCCGCCGCTCACGTCGAGGCACTTGCCCAGGGCGCGGACCGAGCCGTCGGTGTTCCAGGCCCACCGCTGGGCGGCGGTGCCGTTGCAGGTCCAGAGCTGGACGGCCGTGCCGTTGGCGGTGTTGGCGCCGGCCACGTCCACGCACTTGTTGCCGACCCCGACGATCTGCCCGCCGGTGCCACCGCCCCCGCCGCCACCGTTGTCCCAGGCCTGCACCCGGACGTAGTCGATGGTCATGGTCTGCGGGAAGGTGGTGCTGCCGTCCGGCGAGCCCGGCCAGTTGCCGCCGACCGCCACGTTCATGATCATGAAGAACGGGTGGTCGAAGACCCACCGGTTGCCGCCCGCGTCGGCCGGCGTCTTGCGGGAGTACGCGACGCCGTCCAGGTACCAGGTGATCGAGTCGGGCGCCCAGTCGACCGTGTAGGTGTGGAAGGCGTCGGCGAGCGCCTGGCCGCCGGGCAGCGAGGTCTGCCCGGTCAGCGGGTTGCCGCCGGAGTAGCCCGGCCCGTGCAGGCTGCCGTGCACGGTGGACGGTTCACGGCCGATGTTCTCCATGATGTCGATCTCGCCGCTGTTGGGCCACGGGTTGGTGGCGATGTCGTTGCCGAGCATCCAGAACGCCGGCCAGATCCCTTGCCCGCGCGGGATCTTGATGCGCGCCTCGAAGCGGCCGTACGCCTGGCTGAACGTGCCGTTGGTGAGCAACCGGGCCGAGGTGTACTGGCAGCTGCCGTACCAGCAGGAGAAGCCGGACGGGTTCTCCCGGCGGGCGGTGATGACCATGTTGCCGTTGCCGTCGAGGGCGGCGTTGCGGGTGCTGTTGGTGTAGTACTGCAGCTCGTTGTTGCCCCAGCCGCTGCCGCCGATGTCGTACCGCCATCGGCTGGCGTCCGGCGGCGTCCCGGCGGCGCCGTTGAAGTCGTCGGACCAGGTCACCGCGCCGGGCGCGGCCACGGCGGGGGTGTCGGTGACGGTGGTGAGCGCGGCCGTGAGGCCCACGGCCGCGAGGGCCACGGCGGCGATGGTGCGGATCCTGCGCACGGTGCCTCCCTGCTGTTAACAAGACATAAAGATAAGCTTCGATGAAGTTATGAACGAAGTGCGGAGCTGTCAAGAGAGCGCTCCCTGAGCTGGCGTGACGGTTCCGGAACCGGCCGGAAACATTGACGTGACGCGATGCGGTTCGGAAGGATCCGGAACCGGGACGTGGGCGGACCCGGGCCGACGGGGCACCGGGCGACCGGTCCCGTGGGAGGCGCGAGATGAGACTGCCCAGACACGCCACGCTCGGCGCGGTCGGCGCCCTGGTGGTGGCCCTGACGCCGGCCCCGCCCGCGGCGGCTGCCGACGCCGGCACGGTCACCGTCACCGCCGGCCGGCCGGTCTACGCGGCGGCCGAGGGGAGCCGGGTGCCGGTCGACCTCGCGGTGTCCACCTCCGACGGACGCCCCCTCGCCGCCGCGGTCACCGTGCGCTGGGCCACCGGCTCCGGCACGGCCACGCCCGGCGCCGACTACACCGCCGCGTCCGGCACGCTCACCTTCCCGGCGGGCAGCCCGTCCGGCGCCACCCGCTCGGTCACGGTCGCGCTGCGCGCGGACGGCGTGGCGGAGACCGCCGAGACCGTGCCGCTGACCCTCGCCGCCGACGGGGCCACGGTCGCGGCCCGGCCCACCGTGGTGGTCGACGCGCACGGCCTGCCGTACCTCGATCGGCGGCTGCCGGTGCGGCGGCGCGTCGCCGACCTGCTGGGCCGGATGACCCTCGCCGAGAAGGTCGGCCAGATGACCCAGGCCGAGCGGGCGGCCGTCGCCGACGACCCGGCCGCCGTCGCCCGCTGGCAGCTCGGCTCGGTGCTCTCCGGCGGCGGCTCGACCCCCGCCAGCAACACCCCGGCCGCCTGGGTCGAGATGGTCAACGGGCTCCAGGCGCAGGCGCTGAGCACCCGCCTCCAGATCCCGCTGATCTACGGGATCGACGCCGTGCACGGCCACGGCAACGTCGTGGGCGCCACCGTCTTCCCGCACAACGTCGGGCTCGGCGCCACCCGCGAT
Organism: Micromonospora halotolerans; assembly: GCF_032108445.1. NCBI lineage: Bacteria > Bacillati > Actinomycetota > Actinomycetes > Micromonosporales > Micromonosporaceae > Micromonospora > Micromonospora halotolerans. The sequence goes on from NZ_CP134876.1 coordinate 5,349,259, forward strand.
CCGAAGCTGGTGGAGCGGGTCGGCCACGCCACCGCCGCCGAGGTACGCGCCACCGGCATCCCGTGGAACTTCGCGCCCTGCCTGTGCGTGTCCCGGGACGAGCGGTGGGGCCGCAGCTACGAGAGCTTCGGCGAGGACCCGGCGCTGGTGGTGTCGATGGAGACGGTCATCGACGGCCTGCAGGGCCGGCCCGGCCGGCTCGACGACGCCGACCGGGTGCTCGCCACCGCGAAGCACTACGCGGGCGACGGCGACACCGACTACGACGAGGCGGTCGCCGCCGCGAACGAGGGCAAGCCCTGGTGGGAGCAGAAGTACCCGATCGACCAGGGAGTGACCGTCACCGACCGGGCGCACTTCGCCCGCGTCGACCTGGCCCCGTACCTGCCGGCCGTGCGGGCCCACGGGGTGGGCAGCGTGATGCCCTCCTTCTCCAGCGTGGACTGGACCGAGGACGGGCTCGGCAACCCGACCAAGATGCACGCCCACCGCGAGCTGATCACCGATGTGCTCAAGGGCCGGCTGGGCTTCGACGGGTTCCTGATCTCCGACTGGGAGGGCATCCACCAGATCCCCGACCCGGCCGAGCCGACCAACGGCGGGCTGACCGCCTACAAGGTCCGCGTCGGGGTCAACGCCGGCACCGACATGTTCATGGAGCCGAACAGCGCCGAGCAGTTCGAGCAGCTGCTCCTCGCCGAGGTGACCGCCGGCCAGGTGCCCACCGCCCGGATCGACGACGCGGTCCGGCGGATCCTCACCAAGAAGTTCGAGCTCGGCCTCTTCGAGCACCCGTACGCCTCGGCCGACAACCTCGACCAGGTCGGCAGCGCGGCGCACCGGGCCGTCGGCCGGGAGGCCGTGGCGAAGTCCCAGGTGCTGCTGAAGAACAGCGGGCGGGCCCTGCCGCTGCGCCGGGACGCCAAGCTCTACGTGGCCGGGCGCAACGCCGACGACCTCGGCAACCAGGCCGGCGGCTGGACCGTCACCTGGCAGGGCGTCTCCGGCGCCGACGCGGTACCCGGCACGTCCATCCTGGACGGCATCCGTCAGGTCGCCCCGGGCGCCCAGGTCACCTACAGTGCCGACGCCTCCGCCCCCACCGACGGCGCGGAGGTCGGTGTCGTGGTGGTCGGCGAGACCCCGTACGCGGAGGGCTACGGCGACGTCGGCGGCCCGGAGTGCGGGTGGTGCAGCGTGCCGCAGCAGGAGGAGAAGTCGCTCCGGCTCCAGCCCGCCGACCGGGCGGTCGTCGACAAGGTCTGCGCGGCGCTGCCCACCTGCGTGGTGCTGGTGGTCTCCGGCCGGCCGCAGGTGCTCACCGACCAGCTCGGCGAGATCGACGCCCTGGTGGCGTCGTGGCTGCCCGGCAGCGAGGGCGCCGGGGTGGCCGACGTGCTCTTCGGCCGCCGTCCGTTCACCGGCCGGCTGCCGGTGAGCTGGCCGCGGGACGAGGCGCAGGTGCCGGTCAACGTGGGCGATGCCGACTACCGGCCGCTGTACCCGTTCGGTTGGGGCCTGCGGACCGTCCCGGGCCGGGGCGACCTGGCCGCCGTCGCCGCCGACCGGCCGCAGGTGCGGGCGGCCCTCGCGCCGGCCAGCTGGAACGCCGACGGCTCCCTGCGTGACGCCCCCCGGGTGCTGGACCGGCTCGGGCGGCAGCTCGGCGCCGACCACCGGGACGGCGCGCTGGTCGAGGCCATCCTCGGGGTGGTCCGGGACGCCGCCCAGGCGGCCGTGGTGCGGGGGAGCGCGCCGGACAACTGGGCCGCGCTGATCGCCGACGCCGACCACGCCCAGCTCACCGGCGACCCGGTCCGGGCGTTCGCCCTGCTGGCCCGCGTCGCCGCCTGACCCGCGCCGGTCGGCCTCCCCGGCTCACCCGGGGAGGCCGACCGGCCGGTCGTCACTCCGTCGTGGCGGCGGCGGCCGCCGGCGCGCGGTCCGGGCGGGCCGGTTCCGTGGCCACCGGTCGGCGCAGGTCCCGCCACGGGCCGCCGAGCAGCGGGGTGAGCACCACCAGCAGGTAGCCGGCGCCGATGGCGACCAGGGTCGTGGTGGTGCCCAGGTGGTCGGCGGCCAGTCCGGCGCCGAACGCGCCCACCGGCATGGCCGCCCAGGCGCCCGCCCCGATCACGCCGTAGACCCGGGCGCGCATGGTCGCCGGGACGCGTTCCAGCTCGACCGCGCCGATGAGCGGGTTGATCGCACCGGCGGCGAGACCGGCCACCGCGCAGACCGCGGCCACCACCGGCAGCGGCGGGGCGGCGGCGAGCGCCCAGAAGGGCGGCGCGCCGGCCACGGCGAACGCCGTGACGAAGGTGGCGCGGCGGGGCAGCCGGTGCCCGATGGCGCTGAAGATCAGCGAGCCGACCAGCGCGCCGCCGCCCATGGCGCCGACCAGCAGGCCGAACGCGGCCGCCCCGCCGAGGTCCCGGGTGGCGACGATCGGCATGAGCACGTTGCTCTTGGTGGCGTCGAAGAGGTTGGTGACCAGCACCAGCAGCACCATGGCGCGCAGCAGCGGCTCGCGGACCAGGAAGCGCAGCCCGGCGGCGAAGTCGCGCCAGTAGCCGGCCGAGGGGGCGTCGTGGTCGGCGGGCGGCCGCAGGCTCGCCGGCACCAGCACCGCCACCACCAGCGCCGAGACGGCGAACGTGGCCGCGTCCACGGCCAGCACCGGGAGCGCGCCGAGCATGCCGACCAGCAGGCCGGCCACCGGCGCGCCGATCAGGCGGGCACCGCGCTCGGTGGCCCCCAACCAGCCGATCGCGCGCTCGATCGGCACCCCGGCCTCGGTCGCCGCCTCGGGCAGCAGCGCCGTCCGGGCGGTCTGGCCCGGGGTGTCGAGCAGGCCGCTGACGAAGACCAGCCCGAGCAGCGCCGGGAACGGCAGCCCCACCGTGGCGTGCAGCAGCGGCACGGCGGCGACCGTCACGCCGGAGACCAGGTCGGCCAGCACGCTGGCCCGGCGGTAGCCGATCCGATCGACGAGCACGCCGCCGAAGGCGCCGCCGAGCACCACGGGGGCGGTGGCGAACGCGCCGGCCAGCCCGGTGGCGGCGGGGGAGCCCGTCTCGGCGAGCACGTAGAGCGGCAGCGCGATGAGGGTGAGCATGTTGCCGGTGAGCGAGACCGTGTGCGCGGCCAGCAGCCCGGCGAGGGGTGCCCGCCGGCGGCTCACTGCGGCCCCCGGTAGGCCTGCCAGATCAGCGTGACGGTGCGCGCGTCCGGCCGGTCGGGGTTGCTGCGGGCCTGCCAGCGCTCGCCCAGCTCGGACAGCTCCCGCCGCAGCTCCACGAGCTCGTCCGGGGTGAGGTGGAGGAAGTTGTCGCTGCTGGTGGTGCCCCGGACCCAGGCTGGGTCGAGGGACGCCTCGGCGTCGAGGTACGCCTCGAACCGGGCCACGTAGCGCTGGAGGAAGGCCCGGCGCAGCAGGTCGGAGGCGAGCCGCCGCTCCGGGTCGTCGAGCAGCTCCACCGGCTCCCAGTTGGTGCGCGCGTGTGCCGCCCGCCACCACCGCTCCCGGCGGTTGCGGGCCAGCTCGGGCGCCTCCACGACGAAGCCGTGCTCGGCCAGCTTGCCCAGGTGGTAGCTGACCGAGCCGACCGCCTCGCCGGTGACGTCGCTGAGGATGCCCACGGTCTGCGGGCCGCGGATGCGCAGCTCGCCCAGGAGCCGGATCCGGGTCTCGTGGGCCAGCGCCCGCATGGCCTTCGGATCGGTGAGGTGCAGGGTCTTCGGCTCATCCGCCATGCTGCTGAGGTTAGACCCACAACGAATGATGTACAAGAAGCCTTGTATATATGCGCCCGGCGCGGGCCGGTCAGGAGGGGCGGTGGATCAGGCGGGGCGGCGGCCCTTGAGGCGGCGGCCCAGCTCGCGGGCGATCTCCCGGTTGGCGTCCCGCTCGGCGAGCGCCTGGCGCTTGTCGTACGACCGGCGGCCCCGGGCCAGGCCCAGCTCGACCTTGGCCCAGCCGTTCGAGAAGTACATCGACAGCGGCACCAGGGTGACCCCGCCGTCGCGCAGCTTCTCCAGGATCCGGGCGATCTCGACGCGGTTCAGCAGCAGCTTCCGGGTGCGCCGGGGCTGGTGGTTGGTCCAGGTGCCGAAGCCGTACTCGGCGATGTGCAGGCCGTACAGCATGATCTCGCCGTCGCGCTCCTGGGCGAACGCGTCGACCAGCGACACCCGCCCCTCCCGCAGCGACTTCACCTCGGTTCCGGCCAGCACGATCCCGGCCTCGTACGTCTTCAGGATCGTGTAGTCGTGCCGCGCCTTCTTGTTCGAGGCGACGAGCTTGCGCCCCGTCTCCCTGGTCACGCCCCACCTCCTCGCCCGTCGACGCGGAGCACGATACCCGGTGCCCGCCGGGATCCCGGAGCGAAATTCGGCCCGGCCGCGGGTGCCGGGCCGGCGCCGCGCCCCCTAGCGTCGGGGAATGGACCGACTCGACGAGATCGCCTTCCGCCTGCCCCGGACGCCCGCCGCGCGGACCTTCCTCGACCAGGTCCGCACCCTGCTCGCCGACGTGCCGTACGCCGAGCCGGACGCCGTCCGCGGGCCGGTGGAGCGCCTGGTCCTCACCCCGCCGCGGCCGGACGGCGCCCGCCCGGTGACCACCATCGGGCTGGCCGACGTGCCCGCGCCGGTGGTCACGTTCGACCCCGGGCCGTCCCTCGGCGTCGAGGGCGCCGGGCCGCCCGCCGGGCCCGCGCCCACGGTCGACGTGGCGGAGCTGGCCCGCCGCCTCGCCGGGCACGTGCGGCGCGTCGACCACACCGGCGTGAACCTGCCCGCCGGCACGACGTCAGCCGAGGCGTGGCGCGGCCTCCTGCGGGCGCTCGCCGCGACGTCGACCATGTACCGCTACCCGACCGGCGAGGAGTGGCCGTTCATCCTGCCGTCGACGCCGGCCGAGCTGCGCGCCGACATCCGGAGCTTCGTCGTCGGCCGGGAACCACGGTTCGAGCTGGTCCACGACGCGTGGCGCAACCGCACCGAGTGGCAGTTCGCGCTCTGGACCGACCTGACGCGGACGGAGCTGGCGGAGCTGTTCCCCGAGCCCGAGGGGCTCACGTTTCCCGGGTTGGACGACATCTTCCGTGTGGTCCCGGTCCGCCACCCCTGGTGGCCGGAGCTGGGGATCCGGTTCGACCTGTGCTACCGGGTGGTGGGCGGGCCGTCGGACTGGGAGACCGGCGAGTGGTTGGTCACCGCCGGCGGCCGGATCGGCTGAGGCGGCTCCTCGGGAACCGCCGTGCCGGCGCGGCGGAGGTGAGCGTCGAGGTCGCCGAGCCAGCCGTCGACCTCCACGAGGGCCAGCACCTCCGGCCGGTCCTCGCCGTCGCGCACCATCCCGTGCACCTGCCGCGCGACGTCCCCGGGCGGGTCCGTCGGCGCCGGCGGCCGGTCGACCCGGCCCCGCGTCACCTGGCGGCCGAGGCCGGCGTAGCCGTCGCGCAGCCGCCCGGCCCACGCGACCAGCGCCGCCGCCGGGCCGGGCCACCGGGCCAGCACCCCGGGCCGGCGGTCGGCGAGCAGCGCCTGCCCGCCATAGGTGGCCCGGTGCGCGGCCGCCAGCACCGCGTCCCAGTCGATGTGCGACAGCCGGGGGTCGTGGCGCTCCCCGTGGTACTGGACGAAGGACGCGGTGGCGAGCGCCTCCGCGCGCCGGGCGGCGGTGACCGCGGCGCGCGCGTCCGCCGTACCCGCGAACGCCTCGGCGATCCTCTCGGCGGCCCGCCCGCTCGCCGCCAGGTAGGCGCCCGCGTTGCGGCACAGTTCGGCGCCGCTGCCGCGCGGCCAGAGCAGCAGGCCGGCCAGGACGCCCACCACGGCGCCGATCGCCACGTCCACCACCCGGGCGCCGGCCAGTTGCCAGGACGCGGGGTTGAGCTGGGCGAACACGACGATGAGCAGCAGGGTGAGCAGCGCCTGGGCCCAGCCCAGGCCGAGCAGCGGGCCGACGCCGAAGGCCAGCACGAGTGCCAGCGGCAGCAGGGCGGCGTACGCCTGCCGTTCGGGCGACACGAGCAGCAGCAGGCCGCCGGCGGCGCCTCCCGCGACGGTGCCGACCAGCGCCGGACGCAGCGTGGTCCGGGTGTCCGACGCCGAGGCCCGCATCAGGCTGAGCGTCGCCAGGAGCACCCAGAACCCGTGCTGCAGATTGACGATCCCGGCGATCACCCGCGCGGCGGACAGGGCCACGGCGAGCCGGACGGCTCCCTCGAGGTACACCGACCGCGGGGTGAGGTGTGCCCGGAACTGTCGCCGGTACAGCGACCAGGTGCTGCGCCCCGCGTACCAGAACCGGTCCGCGCCCGCCTCGACGGGCCGCGCGGCGCGGCGACCGCGCGGACCGGTGGCGATCCCGATCGCCGTCGCGTACGTCCCGGCCTGGTCGGCGAGCGTGCGGACCGCCGCGTCCACGCGCAGCCGGACCGGACCGGCGGCCCGCCACGACGGCGGCGGGGTGGCCGGCTCCGGCCCGCCGGCGGCCGGCGTGCCGGGTCGACGGACCGTGCGGTCGGCGGACCGCCGGAGCGCGGCCGCGCACCGCCGGAGCGCGCCGGCCAGGTCGGGGTCCCCGCTGCCCGGGACGTCCGGCCGGGACGCGAGGGACTCGGCGACCGCGAGCATCTCCTGGGCGGCGGCGGCCGCGTCCCGCCAGGCCCGGTCGTGGCGACCGGCCGACGTGGGGCGTGCCGTCACCGGCAGTCGCGACATCCGCACCTGGTCGAGCAGCTGTGCGGCCCGGGCGTGCCGGCGCGCCGCCGCCCCGGCCGCGCCCGGCCGCCCGACCAGCACGTCCGCGAGCGCGTCGAGGAGGTCCGCGAGGCCGCCCGCGGCGGCGTCGAGGCGCTGCGGGAAGGAGACCGGCGCCGGGTCCGGCCAGAGCGTCACCTCGGCGAGCGCGACCAAGGCGACGCCCAGGGTGACGCCGGCCAGCCGGGCCGGGAGGGTGTCCGGCTGGTACGGCGGGAAGCAGGCCAGGATGTAGAACAGCTGGAGCGCGTTGGCCAGCCCGACGAGGCGTGGCCCGCCGACGCCCGCGAACGCCACGGCGAACCCGATGACGAGCATCCCGGCGGCCGCGGCCGCGGTGTTGACCGCCAGGACCGTGCCGACCGCCACGAGCGCCCAGGCCACCGGTAGGGCCGCCAGCAGGGTGCGCGCCCGCACGGCGGCCCGCCCCGGCAGCTGGGCGAAACTGCCCGTGGCGACCGTGGCGAACAGCGCGTACGTGGCGAGGGTGACGCTGCCGAGGCCGTAGCGGCAGCCGTAGAAGGTGAGGGACGCGACCACGGTCAGCCGGGCCGCCCGACGGATGAGGCGGTAGCCCGGGTCGCGCCGGCGCAGCCGGTCCCGCAGCTCCCCGCCGGGCCGTCGACGCATGCCCACACCGCTTTCCACCAGTCTTCCCGGGGGGCGGGCCGTCTGCTTCCGGGACTCTATCCGGTCCGGGACGGCGGCGGTTCCCGGTTGAACCGACGAGGGCGTGTCCGCGATCGGGATGCCGCCCCCTGTCCGTGCGCCTAGGCTGCCGGGTAGGCGAGGCGGGGGAGCGGCGGATGACGAGGGTGGCGGTGCTCGGGCTCGGCGGCATGGGTGCGCCGATGGCGGCGAACCTCGTCCGGGCCGGCTTGACGACGGTGGTGTGGAACCGGCATCCGGAGCCGGCGCGTGCGCTCGGCGACCGGGGCGCCGAGATCGCCGCGGACCCGGCCGAGGCGGTACGCGGGGCCGACGTGGCGGTGACCATGGTGACCGACGCGGACGCGGTGCGCGCGATCGCCGTCGACCAGGGCATGCTGGCCGCGCTGCCCGACGGGGCGGTCTGGGCGCAGATGAGCACCATCGGGGTGACCGAGACCGCGCGCCTGGCCGAGCTGGTCGGCGCCGAGCGACCCGGGGTGACCCTGGTGGACGCGCCGGTGGCCGGGAGCCGGGGCCCGGCCGAACAGGGCCGTCTCGTCGTCCTCGCCTCCGGCCCGGAGCAGGTGCGCGACCGGGTCGCGCCCGTCTTCGACGCGGTCGGGCAGCGGACCGTCTGGGTGGGGCCGGTCGGCGCCGGGTCGCGGCTGAAGCTGGTCAACAACCTGCTGCTGGCCTTCGTGAACGAGGGGCTCGCCGCGGCGGTCGCCCTCGGCGACGCGCTGGGCCTGGACCGCGCCACCGTGCAGGGGGCCCTGCGGGGCAGCCCGCTGGTGTCGCCGTGGGCGGCCGAGAAGCTGGACCGGATCGCCGGGGACGACTACACGACGCAGTACTCCCTGGCCCTGGCCCTCAAGGACGTGGACCTCGCATTGCGCGAGGTGCCGTCCGGCCGGTTCCCGGCCGCCGAGGCCCTGGCCGGCGAGTGGCGACACGCGGTCGAACAGGGCCTCGGCGGTGACGATCTCACGGTCGTGACGCGGGCCCTCGCCCGCTGACCCACCGCCGTCCCGGGATCAGGGGACGGGTTGGGTGGCCTCGGCGGGCGACGGCGGGCGGGCCGGTCGCGCTTCCGTGGCGGCGGCCCAGCCGGTGGTGATCAGGAGGAGCGCCGCCGCGTAGGTGGTCATGACGACGAGGTCCCGGCCGGGAAAGTCACTGCCCGCCGCGCCCACCCCGATCAGCAGGTCGGACACGAGGAAGAGCGCCCCGCCGGCCGCCGCGCGCCGGGACACCCCGGTCGCGGCGGCGGCCATCAGGGACAGCGCCAGGCTGTAGCCGAGCACCGGCAGCCGCAGCGGACCCAGCGCGCCCCAGAGCAGCGCGTTCGCGCCGGCCCAGGCGAGCAGGTAGCCGGCCACCGCCGGCACCGGCGGCCGGCGGCGGCGCAGGAAGGCCGTGAGGAACGCGACCTGGGTGACGAGGAAGCACCCCATGCCGGCCAGGAACGCGGCCTGCCCGGACAGGAGCAGGGCCACGTCCCCGGCGGTTGCGGACACGAGCCCGACCGCGACGCCGTCGAGCCTGCGGCGGGCCGTCCAGAGGTACGCCAGCAGCAGCGGCGCCAGCAGCGGCTTGGCCAGCCACTGCGTCGGCGTCGAGTCGAGCGCGACCCCGACCAGCTCGACCAGGGCGACGGCCCCGAACAGGCCCAGCCAGGGTCGCCTCACCGGGCCGGCTGCCAGCCCGGCCGGCCGAAGACGTAGCCGAGCCGGGCGCGCCACGAGGTGGCGTGCCGGACGTCGGACCAGATCGCGGCGAACTCGTGGGTGGCCACCCGCAGCGGGTTGTAGGTCTGGATGTTCTTGGTCAGCCCGTACCGGGCCGGGGCCCGCTCGGGCTCGAAGGAGCCGAAGAGCCGATCCCAGACGATGAGGATGCCGCCGTAGTTGCGGTCGAGGTATTCGGCGTTCGAGCCGTGGTGCACCCGGTGGTGCGAGGGCGTGTTGAAGATGAGCTCGATCGGCCGCGGCAGCACGCCCACCCGCTCGGTGTGCAGGAAGAACTGGTAGAGCAGGCTGACCGACTGCTGCAGGAAGATCATCCACGGCGGGATGCCGAGCAGCGCCAGGGGCAGCCAGAACGGCAGCGACGTCATCGGCGTCCAGCTCTGCCGCAGCGCCGTGGAGAGGTTGTAGTAGACGCTGGAGTGGTGCACGACGTGGCTGGCCCACAGCACGCGGACCTCGTGGTGCAGCCGGTGGAACCAGTAGTAGGCGACGTCGTCGGCGAAGAAGACGATCACCCAGGTCCACCAGTCGCCGGGGGAGAGGTGCACGGGCGCGACCACCCACAGCGCGGCGTAGATGCCGACGGTGAGCAGCTTCCAGGGGAAGCCGATGATCTGGCTGCCCAGGCCCATGGAGAGGCTGGTGGTGGTGTCGCGCAGCTCGTAGCCGCGTTCCTCGTCGTCGGGGAGGAACCGGTAGGAGACCGCCTCGATGATGATGAGCAGCAGGAACGCCGGGACGGCGTAGAGCACGGCGGGAATCATGCTCGGGCTTCCCTTCGGGTGGCGGGGGTGGCGGGGGTGGTGACCGGGGCGGTCAGCAGGGCCCGGGCGTGCCGGGCGGCCGCGGCGCCCTGACCGGCCGCGATCGCGGCGGCGAGCCGGCGGTGGCCGGCGACGTCGAGCAGCTCGGCGGCCCGGGCGTCCGGGGGGACGTCGCCCACGGCGAAGGTGCCGGCCACCAGGCTGTTGAACGCCAGCAGGTAGGCGGTGTTGCCGCTGCCCCGGACGATCAGCCACCAGATCGCGATGTTGGCCTCGTTCATCCGGTCCAGGTCGGGAGCGAGGGAGCCGTACTCCTCGGCGGCCCGGACCAGCGCGTCGGTGACCTCCGGGTCGCCGCGCTCGGCGCAGAGCCGGGCCGCGTCGATCCCGACGCAGGACCGCATCTCCAGCATGTCGCGGACCAGGTTCTCGACCGGGAGCACGTCGGCCGAGCGGGCCAGCGACAGCGCCAGGTCAAGGCCGGCGTGGACCCGCCAGTCGAGCACCCGCGTGGCGCCGCCCTGGCTGACCCGGACCAGCCCGAGTTGCTGGAGCCGGCGCAGCGCCTCGCGGACGGCGTGCCGGTTCACGGCGAACACGGCGGCCAGCTCCCGCTCGCCGGGCAGCGTCTCCTCCGGCCGGTAGCGGCCGCTGACGATCGCGTCGCGGAGCTGACCGAAGACGTGGTCCGAGACCGAGGCGCGGGGCACGGGAGCGAAGGCCATGGGCAGCAGTGTGGCCCCGCACACATCAACACGTCAACTGGTTGGACCAGACCCGATTCGACCACCCTCCGGTGCCCCCGCGCGCACGCCTCGTATCCTTTCCGCCGGAAGCCCGCGAACTGGAAGGGAGTCGGTGTGAGCGATCGGGTCGAGACGTTGGAGTTCCAGGCCGAGGCCCGTCAGCTGCTCCAGCTGATGGTGCACTCGATCTACTCCAACAAGGACGTCTTCCTGCGCGAACTGATCTCGAACGCCTCCGACGCGCTGGACAAGGTGCGCCTGGAGTCGCTGGTCGACAAGGACCTCCAGGTCGACACCACCGATCTGCACATCGAGATCGAGGTCGACCGGGAGGCCCGCACGCTGACCGTGCGGGACAACGGGATCGGCATGTCCCGCGACGAGGTGGTCGGGCTCATCGGCACCATCGCCAAGTCCGGCACCGCCGAGCTGCTGCGCACGCTGCGCGAGACGAAGGACGCCGCCGCCTCGCAGGAGCTGATCGGCCAGTTCGGCGTCGGCTTCTACGCCACCTTCATGGTCGCCGACAAGGTGACCCTGCTGACCCGCCGCGCCGGGCAGGCCGGCGGCACCCGCTGGGAGTCCACCGGCGAGGGCACCTACTCGGTCGAGGCCGTCGACGACGCCCCGCAGGGCACCTCGGTGACCCTGCACCTCAAGCCGGCCGATGCCGAGGACAACCTGCACGACTACACGGCCGAGTGGACCATCCGCGAGATCGTCAAGCGCTACTCCGACTTCATCGCCTGGCCGATCCGGATGACCGTCGAGAAGTCGGGCGAGGACGGCGCCACCACGCGCGAGGAGCAGACGCTCAACTCGATGAAGGCGCTCTGGGCGCGCGCCAAGGACGAGGTCGACGAGGCCGAGTACAAGGAGTTCTACCGGCACGTCGCGCACGACTGGGCCGACCCCCTCGAAACCATCCACATGCGCGGCGAGGGCACCTTCGAGTACGAGGCGCTGCTGTTCCTGCCGTCGCACGCCCCGCTCGACCTGTTCGCCCCGCAGGGCCGCCGGGGCGTGCAGCTCTACGTCAAGCGCGTGTTCATCATGGACGACTGCGACGCGCTGATGCCCAACTACCTGCGCTTCGTCAAGGGCGTGGTGGACGCGCACGGCCTGTCGCTGAACATCTCCCGGGAGATCCTCCAGCAGGACCGGCAGATCCGCGCCGTGCGCCGCCGCCTGGTCAAGAAGGTCCTCGCCACGCTCAAGGACCTCTCTTCCGAGGCGTACCGGACCTTCTGGGGCGAGTTCGGCGCGGTGGTCAAGGAGGGCCTGCTGGAGGACCCGGACAACACCGAGGCCCTGCTCGACCTGGTCCGCGCGGCCAGCACCCACGACCCGGCCGAGCTGACGACGCTGCGCGACTACGTCGAGCGGATGCGCGACGGCCAGACCGAGATCTACTACGCCACCGGCGAGAACCGGGCCACCATCGAGAACAGCCCGCACCTGGAGGCGTTCCGCGCCAAGGGCTACGAGGTGCTGATCCTGACCGACCCGGTCGACGAGGTATGGGTCGAGCGCGTCGGCGCGTACGACGGGAAGACCCTGCGCTCGGTCGCCAAGGGCCAGGTGGACCTGGAGACCGACGAGGAGAAGGAGCGGGCCGAGGCCGAGCGGCAGGAGTACGCCGACCTGCTCACCTGGATGAGCGGCGCGCTCGCCGACAGCGTCAAGGAGGTCCGGCTCTCCACCCGGCTCACCACCTCACCGGCCTGCGTGGTGGGCGACGCGCACGACATGACGCCCACCCTGGAGAAGATGTACCGGGCCATGGGTCAGGAGGTGCCCCGGGTCAAGCGGATCCTGGAGCTCAACCCGGCCCACGCCCTCGTCACCGGGCTGCGCAAGGCGCACGAGCAGGGCGGCGACAGCACCGCGCTGACCGAGACCGCCGAGCTGCTGTACGGCATGGCGCTGCTCGCCGAGGGCGGCGAGCTGGCCGACCCGGCCCGGTTCACCCGGATCCTGGCCGACCGGCTCGCCCGGAACCTCTAGCCACTGTGTGTAAGGAGGGGCCCCCTGTTAACGCCAGTCGTTAACAGGGGCCCCTCCTTACGGCAGGGCCGGGTAGAGGGCGGCCACGCCGCCGGAGAGGCCGGCGAGGACCTGGCGGGAGGTCTCGTCGGCGACGATCTCGTACCGGTCGGTCTCGATCCCGTCGACGGCGAGCCGGGCGATCTCTGCCGGGTCGGACTTCGGCGCGGTCACCCGCGCGGTCATGTCGGTGTCCATGTAGCCGACGTGCAGGCCGGCCACGCGCACGCCCCGGCCGGCGAGCTGCGCGCGGAGCGCGTTGGTCATCGACCACTCGGCGGCCTTGGCCGCGCCGTAGGCGCCCACCTCGGGGAACGTGATCCAGGACAGGGCGGAGAGGATGTTCAGGACCGTCCCGCCGCCGTTGGCGGCGATCCTCGGCGCGAAGGCCCGCACCACGGACAGCGTGCCGAGGTAGTGGGTCTCCAGCTCCAGGCGGATCTCCGCCAGGTCGCCGTCGAGCAGGTCGGCCCCGGTGCTCACCCCGGCGTTGTTGACCAGCAGGGTGACGTCGCCGGCCAGTTCCGCGGCGGCGGCCACCGAGGCCGGGTCGGTGATGTCGAGCCGCACCGGGGTGACGCCCGGCAGGTCGACGGTGTCCGGGTTGCGCGCGCCTGCGTAGACGGTGGCGCCGCGGGCCAGCAGCTCGGCGGCCAGGTGCCGGCCGAAGCCCCGGTTGGCCCCGGTGACCAGGGCGGTGCTTCCAGCGATCTTCATGCGGTGCTCCTGAGGGTGGGAAGGGTGGGTCGTCAGGACGGCAGCAGGCCGGGCCCGGGCAGCAGGTCCACCTGGTCGGCGGGCACGTCGTGCCCGGCCGCGCAGCGCAGCGCCACGTGCACCGCCGCGCCGCAGTCGTGGTGGGCCAGCCGGACCGACGGCTCCTCGACGGCGTACGTGTCGCCCCACTCACGCAGGGCGGCGAGCACGGGCAGCAGGTCCCGCCCCTTGGCGGTGAGCACGTACTCGTCGCGGGTGCGCTGCCCGGGCTCCCGGTAGGGCCGCCGGTCGAGCAGCCCGTCGGCGACGAGCTGCTTCAGCCGGGCGGCGGCCACCGGCTCGCTGACGCCGACCCGGCGGGCGAACTCGTCGAAGCGCCGGGTGCCGAACGACGCCTCGCGCAGCAGGAGCAGCGTGGTGCGGTTGCCGACCACGTCGAGCGCGCCGGCGATCGAGCAGTTGGCGGTGGACCAGGAGTCCCGCCGCGCGAGGAAGTCCGTCATGGGGGCGACGCTACCCGGCTGACTTAGGAAAACAAAAGCCAGCTATCTCACGCCGGACCCGGGAATAGCCGCCCTCAGAGCTGGCCGGCGTAGAAGCCGTGCCGCGCGAGGGGCTCGACGATCTCCCGCTCCTCGTACGACAGGTGGGACAGCAGGGTGTCGGTGAGCAGGTCCACGGCCGCTTGGAGCTGGGTGAAGTCGCCCGGCTCGCGGATCAGGTCCACGAGCGCCCGGTCCACGCTCTCCACCACCCCGTGGATCACCACGTGCTCCTCCTCGAGGCGGTCCAGCACCGCCGCCAGCCCCGCGTCGGCGCGGCGCAGGTGCGGGAAGATGGAGTTGTCCTCCAGACCGTGGTGCTGGGTCACCACGGTGCAGTACGCCGCGCAGTAGGCGCCCAGCGTCCAGTTGTTCTGCCGCATGGTCATCTCGTTGAGCACGGCGCGGGCGGCGCCCGGGGCCACGGCGCCGCGTTTGACCTGTTCCAGCAGGTCGCGCACCTGCGCGAGCTCCTGGCGCAGGTGGTCGTGCACGTCCACCAGGTGCTGCCCGGCGGCCTGCCCGTGCGGCGTGTAGACGTGCCCGGCCGGTGCGGGCGGCGCGGCCGGCCGGGTGGCCTCGTCCCACAGCCGGCGCGCGCTCAGGCGTACCCCCGGGTCGGGGGTGGGGGTGACCGCGAGCGCGGTCGACCCGCCGGCCGCGACGGCGGCCTGCTGCTCCTCGACCGCGCGGGCGCGGCTGCCCGGCGTGGTGCGTTCGGCGGCGACCAGCTCGCGGACCGCGGGCGCCACCTCCTGGGCGAAGAGCTGCACGGCGCGCGGCTCGTCGCTGCCGAGGATGAACGTGGCGACGCCGTGGTCCAGGGCGAGCCCGGCCAGTTCCTCGACCCACTGCTCCGGCGGGCCGTCCAGGAAGCCGCCGGAGGACCGGGCGAAGGTGCCGGTGACGTTGAGCAGCCGGCGCACCGCGCCGGGCTCCCGCCCGGCCTCCGCGGCGGCCTCGTCGATCAGCGCGTTCAGCGCCGGCAGCTCCGCCGCCCCCTTCGGCAGGTACGCCAGCGACGGCAGCCAGCCGTCCGCCAGGCGGCCGACCAGCCGCAGCATCCGCGGCTTGTACGCGCCGACCCAGACCCGCACGGGGTGGGCCGGGGCCGGCCCGCGCTTCGCCCCGACCACCCGGTAGTGCTCGCCCTCGACCCGGACCATGCCGCGCCGCTCGGTGTCCCAGACCTCGCGGATCACCCGGATCGCCTCGTCGAGGGCGTCCACGGCCGCGCCCGGGGAGAGCCGCCGGCCCCCGACCGCCTCGATCGCCTCCCAGAAGGCGCCGGCGCCGAGCCCCAGCTCCACCCGGCCGCCGGTGAGCAGGTCCAGGCTGGCCACGCTGCGGGCCAGCACCACCGGCTGGCGCAGCGGCAGGTTGAGCACGTTGCCCGCGAGGGTGATGCGACTGGTGGCCGCGGCCACGAAGGACATCAGCGTCCACGTGTCCAGGAACCCGGGCTGGTACGGGTGGTCCTGGAAGGTCACCAGGTCCAGGCCGGCCTGCTCGCACAGCTTGGCTCGCGCCACCACCTGCTCCGGCCGCCCGGCGCTCGGGGTGAGGAAGCCGCCGAAGGCCAGCTCGTGTCCGTGGTCGCTCATGCCTCGCCGCCTCGTGCCGATCTTGCGCGAACCTGCCCACGGTAGCCCCCCGTGTTGCCCGGCGGCCGGGGAACCCACCGGCTCCGGGGTCCACGACGCCCGGCGCGGCCACTCGCCACGGTGGACCCGGCGCCGCTCGGCGTCCTCTTCGGCCGGAACGCGAGAAAACTGCTGTGAGCTGGGAAAATTCGCCCACGGCCGCGCCGCTACGACAGATTCGACGGTTCCGCAAGCCGACGGACGGGGTCGTCGCTCGGCCGGGTGAAGAACTTCACAAGAAGTGGGCGTTCGGGACAAACCGTTCCTAACGTCGAGTCCGTTCGCGATCGCGGACACCACGGGCCGGCAACGCCTAATCCCGCCGCCGGCCCGGTGGTACCTGAACTCGGGCGGGAGCGGGGGACCCATACGTTCCTCGGTGCACGACACCTCGGGGTGAAGCCGCCTGCGGCGGCCGGGCTCCTCGGCCCGAACCCGACAGCTCACCTCGTCGGCGTGGAGGAAACCCACATGGCAACTGAACACGTCGCCCGTCATCGACGAGTCGCGCAGCGTCGCACCGCCGTCGGGGCGCTCGTCGTCGGCGCCGCCACCGGCGCCGCCGCCCTCCTCGGTCCGGCCGCACCGGCCAGCGCCGCCGGCGTCAACTGGGACGCCGTCGCCCAGTGCGAGTCCGGCGGCAACTGGCACATCAACACCGGCAACGGCTACTACGGCGGGCTCCAGTTCACCCGGAGCACCTGGAACGGCTACGGCGGCCAGAGGTACGCCAGCCGGGCCGACCTGGCCAGCCGCGGCGAGCAGATCGCCATCGCCGAGAAGGTCCTCGACGGACAGGGCATCGGCGCCTGGCCGGTGTGCGGCAAGAAGGGTGGCTCGACCAAGAGGTACTCGGCCAGCGACTCGGGCTCGAAGAAGGCCGCGACGAAGAAGGCCGCGACGAAGAAGGCCACGACGAAGAAGGCCACGACGAAGAAGGCCACCTCGGAGCGGTCGTCGCGGGGCGACCGGCCGGCCGCCCACGGCGAGCGGCGCACCACGCCGAGCACCGGCGGCGCCGGCAGTTACCTCGTCCGGCCCGGAGACACCCTCTCCGAGATCGCCGACGCGAAGGACGTCGCCGGCGGTTGGCGCGCCCTCTACGAGCGCAACAGGGGCGTGGTCGGCCACGACCCGGGTCTGATCTTCCCGGGCCAGAAGCTGCGCCTGCGCTGAGCCCCACCGGACCCGGCCCGCGCGGGCCGGTCCACCGCACCACGAACGCCCGGCCGGGGTTTCCCGGCCGGGCGTTCCACGCCGGGGCCGGTTGCTATCGTCACGGTGCTCGGAAAGACGTGAAGAAAGCGCGGATATGACCAACGACTCGTTCTCCGCGGCCGCGAGCCTCGACGAGCTGCTGACCAGGACGCAACAGGCGCTCTCCGCGATGCGGTCCCGGGCCGTAGAGCACGCCGACGGCGCGCCGGCCCAGCTGCTCCGCGCCGAGGGCGATGCGGCCGGCGGCCGGGTTCGCGCCGTCGCCGTCCAGGGTGGCCGGCTGGAGTCCCTCACCGTCGACCCGGAGCTGGCCGGGGAGCCCCTGGAGACCCTGTGCGGGCACCTCGTGGTGGCCGTGAACGCCGCGCTCACCGAGCTGGACGCGCGGGTCGGCGCCTCGGCCCGGGCGGACGTGGACGCCCTCGCCGCTCGGCTCGGCGGCCTGCCGGAGCAGTCCGCGCGGGACATGGAGCGGTTCAGCCGGGCCATGGAGGGCGTCGCGGCCCGGATCCGCCGCGACGGCGCAGCCGGCCCCCGCGCGACCCACCCGGTCTGACCGCGGTCGCGATCGACCGGCCACGTCCCGCGGGCGGAGACGACGAAGCGGCCGGCCGTCGGGAGGACGACGGCCGGCCGCTCCGGTGGCTCAGCTCAGGGTGAGCGAGGTGTCGTCGACGACGAAGGAGGTCTGCAGGGAGCTGTCCTCCACGCCGCTGAACGAGATGGTGGCGGTGGTGCCGGCCAGCGACGAGACGTCGAAGGACCGCTGCACGTAGCCGGTGGCCCGGTTGAGGTTGGAGTAGGTGGCCAGCGTGGTGCTGCCCGCCTTCACGGTCAGCTTGTCGTAGGCGGTGGTCGTGGTCGACTCCGCGCTGTCGATGTGCAGCCAGAAGCTCAACGTCGCCCGGCAGCCGGCGGGGATCGACACCGACTGGGTGAGGGTGTCGGTGTGCGTCGAGCCGTAGCCGTCGAGCCAGGCCTTGTACGAGCCGCCGTGCGCCGCCTGGCCGGTGTCGTTCGTGATGACGCCGGAGCTGGCGCTCCAGCTCACGTTGCCCGACTCGAAGCCGGGGTTGGCCAGCTTCTGGCCGGTGCAGCTGCCCGACGGCGGGGTGGTCGTGGCGGTCGGCGTCGGGGTGCTGCCCGTGCACGTCGCCTCACCGGTCTGCGCCGGCACGCTGATCGCGTTCCAGGCGGCCTTGACCGCGTTGAACTCGGTGCAGCTGGTCGGGTAGAGGTTCTTCGCGGCCTGCAGCGTCCAGACCCGGTACTTCAGGTACGACGAGGACGAGGTCTTCAGCAGCATCGCGTTGTACATGATCTTCATGGCCTTCTGGATGCCCAGGCCGGTGACGCTGCTGCCGTTGCAGGTGGAGCTGGCCGGCTGGCCGTTGGTCGGGCTGCTGCCGTTGGCCAGCAGGTAGAACCAGTGGTTGCCGGGGCCCGCCGCGGCGTGCACCTCGGTGCCCGGGATGCTGCTGGAGTAGCAGTTCGGGTCGCCGAGCGCCGACGGGTTGTACATGTTGCGGATCGGGCCGCTGCCCACCAGGTTGACCTTCTCGCCGACCAGGAAGTCGGGAGCGTCGTAGCTGGACGGCTCGTTGGCGAACCACTCGGTGGCCGCGCCGAAGGTGTCGGCGACGAACTCCTGCGTGCCGCCCCCGGAGATGCCGCCCGGCGTGTGGTCGTCGATGCCGTGGCCGATCTCGTGGGCCACCACGTCGAGCGAGCCGATCCACTGGCCCGAGGTGTTCTTGCCGATCTGGACCTGGCTGCCGTCGTAGTAGGCGTTCTGGTCGTTCAGGCCCACCCGGATCGGCCAGTAGCCGCCGCTGCCGTTGGCGCCGTTGCGGCCCAGCCACTGCGCGAGCATCTTGTGCTCGGTCTGCGCGGCGAACAGCGCGTCGACGCAGCCGGTCTCCTTGTTGGTGGCGGTGCCGTTGCCCCAGACGTCGTCGGAGCCGCTGAACGTCGTGTTGTTCGCGGCGTCCTGGCAGCTCAGGTTGGTGACGGTCGGGTCCTTCATGGAGTACGTGCCGCCCGACTGCGTGGTGTTCAAGGTCAGCGGGTTGGGCCCGTTCCACGCCCCGGTGCCGGTGCCGTGCACGACGTGCTCCTGCGTGCGCAGCACCGCGCCGGTGACGGCGTCGACGTCGACCGTGAGCCGGCTCGGGCCCTCGGCGCCGGTGCCCCGCACCGTGGTCTCCCAGGCCAGCGCCGGCCGGGCGCCGAGGGTGTAGACGACCAGGTTGGTGCCCTCGACGGTGCTGACCGTCTTGAGCTGGGCGCGCGCGGTCTTCGTCGCGGCTGCCGAGGTCAGCTTCGGCGTGGTGGCGAGGCTGCCGATGGCCTGCTGCTGGGCGACGGAGGCGTACTTCAGGTTGCCGGCCGTGTCGGTGGCCAGCACGAAGTCACCGCCGACCACCGGCAGGCCCTTGTAGGTGCGCTCGTAGGGCACGTACTGGGTGCCCTCGGAGGAGATGACCGCCTTCTGCACGAACGCGTCGTCCGAGCTGGCGTGGAGGTAGGCGGGCCGGCCGGCGACCAGCGCGCGCGCCGAGTCGGCGGCGATCGCGCGGGCCTGGGCGGCGTCGGGTGCGGCGGGGCCGGGCGGCGCGGCCTGGACGGCCGCGGCGGTGCCGGCGGCGAGCAGACCGGCCGCCGCCGCGCCGGAGAGCGCGACGAGGCGAGGTGAGAGCTTCAAGGGGGTTCGCTCCTGTTCCTAGGCGCGCCGCACGGAGCCCGGTGGGGACGGGCGGCGCGGTGTGGTGAGGCGGGGTGACGGCCGTTCTCCGAGGCTGCCGGCGTGGCCCCGGTTCGACAGATCGACCGTCGTGAGTCGCCGGGTCGGCGACTCGCTGGGGGCACAATCACACGGGCCCGGGCCGGGATCAATGGGTGACCCGGGCAACCGACGCCGGGCGGTCGCCGCTCCGTCGCCGGAATTCAGGAAGCCATGATCTTCAATAGCCCCTGATCAGGCCGAATGTTCTCGGTGGCGCACGGGGCCTATCCGCTCTGCACCTATTGCCGCTGTGCGCACAAGGCGCACATTGACCCCTGACTATGTGCTGCGGTCGACCCGTGCGACAGGCGTAGGAGCCGGGGGCGACCTTCTTCCACAGGTGTCCGAAGACGTGGACGTCCGTCGATCCGTAGGTTCGGGGCGACCGTCGCGGCGGCGTGTCCCCTGTGCGCGCCGACCGCTCGGCGGACGGCGCGGGGAGGAGGAGCACGCGGATGCGAAGCGGAAGACATGCCTGGCGGGCCTCGGTGGTGGCCCTGGCGATAGCGGTCACCGGCCTGCCGGCGACCGGCGCGCTGGCCCGGCCGGGCGCGAACGAGCGCCCCCAGCTGGTGGTCGAGGACGGCGTCACCCAACCGGTGTTCGGCTACGCCGACGCCGTCCGGGAACGGGTCTTCGTCACCTCGGACGTGGACACCGACGACGACGGCGCGCGCGACGTCGTGGCCATGGACATCATCCGTCCCCGGGCCAGCGAGAACGGCCTCAAGGTGCCGGTGGTGATGGACGCCAGCCCGTACTACTCGACGGTCTGCCGGGGCAACGAGAGCGAGTGCAAGGCCGACGTCGACGGCGACGGGCTGAACGACACCTGGCCGCTGTTCTACGACAACTACTTCGTGCCGCGCGGCTACGCGGTGGTCCTGCTCGACATGATCGGCACGAACAACTCGACCGGCTGCCCGGTGACCGGCGGCCGGGCCGACAACATCAGCGCGCCGACCGCCATCGACTGGCTCAACGGGCGCCGGCCGGGCGTCGACGCCGCCGGCCGGACGGTCGTGGCGAACTGGCACAACGGCCGGACCGGCATGATCGGCAAGTCGTACGACGGGACCCTGGCCAACGCCGCCGCCGCCAGCGGCGTACGGGGGCTGACCACGATCGTGCCCATCTCGGCCATCTCCAGCTGGTACGACTACTCCCGGAGCAACGGTCTCGTCACCCGGGCGAACAACTACTCGGGCAGCCTCGCGAACACGGTCACCGATCCGGCCCGCCGGGCGCACTGCGCGCCGGTGCGGACCGCCCTCGGGGAGGGCGGTGACGACGTCACCGGTGACTACAACGACTTCTGGGCGGAGCGGGACTACGTGCCGCACGCCGACCGGGTCCGGGCCAGCGTCTTCGTGGTGCACGGCATCAACGACGACAACGTCCGGCCGGACCACTTCAGCAAGTGGTGGGCCGCGCTGGGCGAGCAGGGCGTGCCCCGCAAGCTCTGGCTGACCGGCACCGGCCACGTCGACCCGTTCGACTTCCGGCGGGGCGCCTGGGTGGACACCCTGCACCGCTGGTTCGACCAGTGGCTCCAGGGTCTCGACAACGGCATCATGCGGGAGCCGGCCGTCGACATCGAGCGGGCCCCGGACGTCTGGGAGACCGCGCGCGCCTGGCCGCTGCCGGACGCCCGGCCGACCCAGGTGTTCCTCCGCGCGCCGGCGGACGGGAACGCCGGTGGGCTCGCCCTCCGCTCCGGCCCCGGCAACGCGTCGGCGACCTTCCAGGACACCCCCACCATGAGCGCGGCCAACGCTATCCGGCACCCGTCGGACCCGGCGGCCAACACCGCGAACCGGCTGGTGTTCCTCTCCGGGCCGCTGGCGGCGCCGCTGCACCTCTCGGGCACCCCGGTCGTGAAGATCAACGCCACCGTCGACGGGGAGGACACCAGCTTCGCCGGACTCCTCGTCGACTACGGCACCCGCCCCCGGTTCAGCACCAGCGGCGACGGCATCCGGACGCTGACCGAGGAGGACTGCTGGGGCGCGACGGCGACCTGGGGCGGCTTCGCCGAGGACGCCTGCTACCGGAAGACGGAGAAGACCGTCGCGACGAACCCGCAGGAGCTGGTCACCAAGGGGATCATCGACGGCCTCAACCTCGACTCCCGGTCGGTGTCGACGCCGCTGGTGCTCGGGCGGAAGACCGCGGTCGACCTGAACCTGCTCCCCGAGGACTACGTCTTCGCCGCCGGTCACCAGATCGGCGTGGTCCTGCTCAGCTCCTACTCCGGCTACAGCAGCCGGGCCAAGCAGAACCGGGCCCACATCACCGTCCACTTCGATCGCAGCCGGATCACCCTGCCGGTGGTCGGCGGCCGGGCCGCCGCGGCGGCCGCCGGCCTGTAGGAGAGTCCGGGGCGGGGCGCCGACGGCGTCGCCCCGCCCCGGCTACCGGGCCGGCTGGTACCGGCCGGTGAGCCGGCCCAGCTTCAGCGCCAGGTGCAGGCAGAGCCGTTCGTTGCCGTCCTTGAGGTCGGTGCCGGCGAGCAGCTCCACCCGTTGCAGCCGGTAGTACAGCGTCGTCCGGTGCAGGCGCAGCCGCTCGGCGGTGGCGTGGGCGTTGCCGGCCAGGTCCAGGTACGCCTCCAGGGTCTCCAGCAGCACCTGGTGCGCCTCGTCGCCGAGCAGCCGGCCCAGCCCCGGGTGCACCCGCGCGACGTCCTGGTGCCCGGCGTCCACCCCGGACAACAGCCGGTAGATGCCCAGGTCGGCCCAGGGCACCACCGGGCCGAGGACGGGCAGTTGCAGGCCGACCCGGGCCGCCTGGAACGCCTCCTGGTAGGACAGCAGGCTGTCGTACAGCCGGGGGCGGCCGTCGCCGACCCCCAGCACCGTACGGCTCACCGACGCCAGCCCCCGGGTCGCCGCCCGCAGGGCCTGGTCGAGGTGCGCGGCCGCGTCCTCCGCCGCCACCCGGCCGGTGGCCCGGCCACCGCACAGCAGCAGCACCCCGTGGTCGTGCCGGACCAGGTGCAGGGTCTCGCGCGACCCCACCCACTGCCGGGTGGCGACCAGCGCGTGCTCCAGGGCCACCCGGGCCGCGTCGTCGAGCACCTCGTCCCGGGCCACCGCGAGCTGGGCGACCAGCGCCGTGACCTGGCCGTCGCGGGCCACCACGCCGTCGGTCAGCAGCGACCGGACGGCCTCCCGGCGGGCCTCCGGGGACTCGACCAGCAGCGTCCGGGTCGCCTCCGCCTCCCGCTGCGAGGTCAGCTCGCCGAGCAGGTTCTCCCGGTAGAGGGCCAGCGACAGGTCCGGCATCGCCTCGGTCACCACGGAGATGTCCTCGTCGCTCATCCCGTCGACCGCGTCGATGAACCAGACGAAGCCCAGCAGCAGGTCCTGGTGCCGGATCGGCACGCAGACCCGGGGGAGCAGGTCCAGGTCGGGGCGGGCCGGGGTACGCACGGGCTGCCGGGCCTCCATGATGCCGATCTCCCGGGCCCAGGCGATCACCTCGGGCGTGGTGTGCCGGCGCAGGATCGAACTGCGGCGCACCCCGTCGATCACCCCGGTGTGTTCGCTGTAGACGACGACGCGCTGGCGCCGGTCCTCGATGAGTGCCGGACGCTTCACCCGCGCCGCGACCCGATCGACGATGCGTTGCAGCTCCATGCGCATGCGCTTCCCCCGGACCGGCCCGGGTCCCGGCGGGGTCCCCGCACGGCGCGGGCCGGACGTGTGCTGGTAGGACCCTCGGCCTACCTTCCGATGATGTTGGCGGGCGCGCAATACCCCGCGACAGCCGTACCTTCCACCGGCGGCGGGGTTCCGGCATCTGTCGGAAGACCGCCGGCCGGCGCGCCCCTAACGTGTGCGAGGCCGGGTCCCGCCGAGAAGGGAACACCGTCGTGGCCGCAACCAGGCCCTGGCAGGGTGTCGTCGTCGCCCTCCCCACGCCGTTCCGGAACGACCTCTCCGTCGACTACGACCGGCTCCAGGAGCACGTGCGCTGGCTCGGCGACGCCGGCTGCCGGGGCGTCACCCCGTGCGGCCCGCTGGGGGAGTACCCGGCCCTGTCCGAGGGGGAGCGCGCCGACGCGGTCCGCGCCGCCGTGGAGGCCGCGCCGCCCGGCTGCGCGGTGCTGCCGGCCGTCGGGGGGTACGGCAGCCGGCAGGCGCGCCACTGGGCCGAGCAGGCGCGGGCCGCCGGGGCGCAGGCGGTGCTCGCCCCGCCGCCGGTCGGCTACCCGGGTGGCCCCGCCGAGGTGGTCGCCCACTACCGCGAGGTGGCCGCCGTCGGGCTGCCGGTGGTGGTGTGCCGCGATCCGGCCGAGACCACCGTGGACCTCACGCCCGACCTGCTGGCCCGGGTCGCCGAGACCGACGGCGTGGTGGCGGTACGGGAGGACGACGTCCGCCGGCTGCACCGGATCCGGGACCTCTGCCCGCACCTGGACGTGCTGGCCGGCGCCGACGACGTGCTGCTGGAGCTGACCGTGTGCGGCGCCACCGGGTGGCTCGCCCGCTGCCCCAACGCCCTGCCCCGGCTCTGCCTGCGCCTGCACCGGCTCTGCGCGGCCCGGGACCTGGCCGCCGCGTTGCCGCTCTACGCCCGGTTGCATCCCCTGCTCGGCTGGGGCGCCCGGACCGAGGCGGTGCAGGCGGTGAAGCTGGCCATGGGCCTGGCCGGCCGGTACGGCGGCCCGTGCCGGCCGCCGCGCGGCGCGCTGCCGCCCGAGCTGGAGGAGCGGCTGTGCCGGGACCTGCGACGGGCCGAGCGGGCCGACGCCGGTCCGGTGCCCGCGGCGTGACCGTCCTGCACGTGTCGGAAGTCGCCGGGCCACCTGCCGACATCTGCACGGTGACCGTCGCGCCGGCCGGCTCCTAGGGTCGAGATCGGGCGTGATCGATGCGGACGGGTGAACGCCCCCTGAGCACCCCGCCCCCTCCGCCCGGACCTGAGAGGTGACTCCATGCGCCTTCTGCTCACCAGGCGTGCGGCGTGGCGCTCGGTGCTGGCCGCCGCCGTCACGACCGTCCTGGTCGCGACCGGCTCCGCCGGGCCGGCCGCCGCCGCACCGGACGGCCCGCCGGGCGGGCCCGCCCCGTTCCAGCCGCTCGACCCCCAGCGCTGGCAGAACCCGGACACGATGACCTGGGACGACTACCGGCAGGTGCCGAACCGGAACTGGGCCGACCCGACCGTGCGCGGGTCGGTCCGCAACTTCAAGATCGCGCTGGTCACGCTGGACTACGTGGACCAGCCGTTCGTCATCACCCAGCCGGCCGGCTCGACGGTCTTCGGCAACCCGCAGGCGACCGCCGCGAACGTGCCCCGGAACCAGGTCGCGGGGTTCTACACCGACTTCCTCAACAAGCCCGGTGACCTGAACCGCGGGCACACCCTGCACGAGTACTGGATGCAGGACTCCAACGGCCGGTACGGGGTGGACCTCAGCGGCTTCGGCCCGTACGAGATGCCGGCGAAGTCCTACCAGTACGGCATCGACAACGGCTTCAACCCCGGGGCCTGCCCGGCCGGGGAGACCTGCGCCAAGAACATCCGCACCGACGGGCTGGGCGCCTGGCGCGCGGCGGTCGGCGACGCCGTGGCCGACAGCTTCGAGCTGGTCTTCATCCTCTCGGCCGGCCAGGACGAGTCGTCCACCTGGCAGGAGTTCGGGCAGATGATGTTCCAGACCAAGGAGGACGTGCCGGACGCGTGGGGCCCGCCGGACCCCGCCCTGCCCAACTATGCGAAGACCCGGTACGTCGAGTGGACGTCATGGAAGGCGGCCGCCACCATCTGGCCGAACGCCGGGGGCGGCTCGTCCACCCAGGCGGAGAGCTCCGGCCAGGGCGTGTACGCCCACGAGCTGAGTCACCTGCTGAGTATCGGGGACAACTACAACAACCCGTACGGCACACCGTTGCGCCGCGCGTACACCGGCATCTGGAGCATGATGTCGCGCGGGTCGTTCAACGGGCCGGGCGGGCCGCACACCCGCTGGCAGATCCCGCCGGTCAACGGCGGCTCCATGGGGTCGCTGCACATGCTGCGGGACAAGCTGAAGATCGGGCTGCTCGGTGAGGAGCACGTGCTGCGGCTGTCCCGGGAGGGCCTGGCCACCTCGGGGATGGTGGTCGCCGACGTGACCGCCCGTGCCGTGGACGCCGGACCGGGCGGGCTGACCGGTCTCAACATCGCCATGAACGCCGACCGCGCGCCGGCGTGCAGCGCCACCACCGACCCGCTCTGCGACGGCGGCCGGTACAACAACTACACCGTCGAGGTCGTCGACCGGCTGGGCGCGGACTCGTTCACCCCGGACAACGGCGTGCTGATCAGCAAGACCAAGAACGCCGACAGTGCGCCGTTCGTGTGGGTGGTCGACGCCAACCCGCAGGACATCGACATGGTCGACTTCTACCAGCCGAACGGCACCCCGCAGAAGATCACCATGGGTGACTACCGGCAGCTGTCCGACGCGCTGTTCCACGCCGGGGCCAACTCCGGCAGCGAGTACGAGTACGTGGACGAGGCCAACCGGCTGCACTTCTACGTGCTCAACCTGCGCCGGGACGGCGACGGGGTGCTGTCGTACACGGTGGCCGTGCGGTCGCTGGACGGCGCCGGGCCGAGCGTGCACGGGGTGGCGCTGTCCAAGGGCCACCTGGTGACCCAGGGCAAGCCCACCGGCAAGGGCGCCACCTGCACGTTCGACCTGACCAACACGGGGACGTACGTGGCCGGCGGACAGCCGCACCCGGAGGACGCCGGGGCGTACCTGCGCTCCGACGTCTACCGGCTCTCGGCGACCGTCGGCGGCCGGGGCTGGCGGGTGGAGCTGCCGAACGAGCTGGCCACGGCCGAGTTCGGGGCCCGCACCCCGGTGGCCGTCTCGGTCGGCGCCGGCTCCGACGCGACCGCGACCACCCTGGTGACGCTCACCGCCACCTCGGAGAGCGACCCGAGCAGGACGGTGACCAGCCAGTGCCGGGTCGAGCGGCCCCGCGCGCAGCTCGGCTGACCACGTCCGGGGCGGTGCGGCCCGCGTGCCGCACCGCCTCGGCACCACCCCCGAACGCCCAGGAGGACAGATGCGGCGCCTGCTGGCAGCGCTCGTGCTGCCGTCGCTGCTCACCGGCGCGCTGGCCGCGTGCGGTGACGCCGAGGAGGCCCGGAAGGCGATGACCGTGCGGGTGCTCGTCCGGGACATCAACATCCGGCCGGCGGGCGTCGAGTGCGCCGGCACCGGCCCCTACACGCACTTCCACAACCGGGCCCGGTTCCAGGTGGTCGACACCGGCGGCCGGACGCTCGCCGAGGGGTCGCTGTCCCCGGGCCGGTCGGTGGCGACCTTCGCCGAGGACCTGGAGGTGACGCGCGTGCCGACGTACTGCGAGTTCGCCGTGCCGGTCGACCTGGCCGCGCGGGACGCCTACCGGCTGGTCGTGGACGGCCACCCGCCGGTCGACCTCACCCCGAACGACAGCGAGGGGCCGGCGCTGGTCGCCGTGGTGCCGTCGTGACCCGGGGGTACGCGGTGCGGCTGGCCGCCGTCGCGCTGGCGGCGGCGCTCGCGGTGACCGGCTGCTCCGGCGGCGACGAGGCGCCCGCTCCGGTGGCCGGTGGGGCTGCGGCGCTGCCCGGGCCGGCGCCGGCGGACCTGGCGCTGCGCCCGGCGCCGTCCGGGGCGCCCGGCGCGCCGGCCGTCACCGGCGCGCTCACCGACGGCAGTCCGGTCGCCCTCGCCGAGCTGTGGGCCGAGCGCCCGGTCGTGCTGGTCTTCTTCACCTCCTGGTGCACGCTCTGCGCCGACCGGCAGGCCGCTCTGAGCGAGCTGGCCCGCCGCCACTCCGACGAGGTCGTCCTCGTCGGGGTGGCCACCGAGGACAAGCCCGAGGACGTCCAGCGCTACCTGCGGGAGCACCGGGTCGGGTACCCGGTCGTGCTCGATGCCGACGGCACGATCTGGCGGTCGTACGCGGTCCGCGAGCCCCCGGCCGTGGTGGTCGTAGCCAAGGGCGGCGCGCTGCTGCGCGGCTGGCCGGGCGGGGTGGACGCGGCCACCCTCGACACCGAGCTGGCCAGGCTCGTGCTGGTGCGCTGACCGATCGCTCTCCTCCGCCGCTCGGCGCTCAGCGGGCCAGCCAGGCCGCCGCGTCGGTGCCCCACCGCGTCGGCGGGCTCGCCCAGTCCGGCCGGCCGCCGGGCACCGTGACCGGCGGCAGGGCGTACCGGAGGCGGCCGGCGGGGGCGTCCCGCTCGGCGCACCAGGGGTCGGGGTCCGGCGGCGCGGCGGCAGTGACCGGCGCGGCCAGCAGGTCGTGCCGCAGCCACCGGGCGGTACCGGCCAGCGACAGGTCGGCGGTCCAGGCGCCCCCCTCGTGGGCGCGCCGCGCCAGCGCCCGGAGCACCGCCGCGGCGAGCAGGTAGCCGGTGCCGTGGTCGAGCGCCTGGGCGGGCAGCACACCCGGTGCGCCGTCCGGCCGCCGCTCGATCACGGCGATGCCGGCGGCGGCCTGCACCAGGCTGTCGAAGCCGCGCCGCCCGGCCCACGGGCCGGTGCCGCCCCACGCGGACAGCCGCGCCACCACCAGGTCCGGGCGGTGCCGGCGCAGCGCCTCCGGCGAGAGGCCCCACCGGTCCAGCGCCCCCGGCCGGTAGCCGGTGACCACCACGTCGGCGTCGGCCAGCAGCGCCGCGAAGCGGGCCCGGTCGGCGTCCCGGCCCAGGTCGAGCAGGGTGGAGCGCTTGCCGGCGTCGGTGTCCAGGTGCTGGGGCTCCAGCTCCGGCAGGCCGGGGGAGTCGACGCGCAGCACGTCGGCGCCGAGCAGGGCGAGGAACCGGGTCGCCACCGGGCCGGCGATCACCCGGGTCAGGTCGAGCACGCGTACCCCGGCGGCCGGGAGCCCGGGCGGCGCGGGTGGCGTCGGGCGGGCCGCCGTCGGAGCGTCGGCGCCCAGCCGGACCAGGGGTTCCGTCGCGACCGCCGCGGCCTGCGGGTGGGCGTCCCACTCCGCCGGCGTGCGGGCGGCGACGGCGAGCCCGCCGGCCGCGGTGACGCGCTCCTCGACCTCGGCGGCCGGTCGCGCGCCGACCCGCTCGCCCACCGCCGCCGCCAGGGCCTCGTCGTCGGGGCGCGCCGGGTCCAGGTCGAGCGCGGCCAGCAGCCGCCGCCGGTGGTGCGGGTAGTTGGCGTGGGTACGCACCCAGCCGACGCACGCGACGGCCAGGTCGGTCACCGGCAGCCGGGCCGGCAGCACCCCGTCCGGGCCGGCCGCCCGCACCGCCGCGACGGCAGCCGGGTCCCCGCCCAGCGCCGTCCAGGCCGACCGGATCGCCGCCGTCGTCGTCGAGTTCACCACCGGTCGATCATCGCACCGCCGGTGGCGGCCCGACGCTCACCGGGGTTTGCGGGTCTTCGACGGTGTCAGGCTCGGCAGCGGGCTGAGCGAGGGGGAGATGGTCGGCAGCGTGGTCGGCCGCCTGCTGGGGCTGGGGCTCGGGCGCGACGGGGTGGTGCTCGGCGTCGGCCGGGCCGACGGGGTGGGCGAGGACGTGGCCGGCGGCGGCGTCGGGGTGGTGGTCTCCGGGGCGTCGTCCGGGAACGCCGGTTCGGCGAACCGGTACTTGTCCGGGTCGAGCTTCAACGCCGCGGTGGCGTCGGCCATGAACTGCCGCCAGATCGGCCCGGGCCCGGTGGAGCCGTAGACCTCGTAGCTGCCGCCGGTCGTCCTGAGCGGCTTGCCGTCGGTGGTGCCCAGCCAGACGGCGGAGGCGAGCGCCCCGGTCCAGCCGACCATCCACGTGTGCACGTTCTGGGTGGTGCTCTGCCCGGCCTGCCAGGTGCCGGTCTTGCCGGCGGAGTCCCAGTCGTTGTCGAGCTTGGCCGCCCGGACCCGGCGCAGCGTCCAGTCGAGCTGGTTGATCGCCTCCTGGTCGAGGCCCAGGTCGGTCTGCTTGAGCTGCTCGCCCCACACCTTCTCGTCGCCCTTGGTGACCGACCGCACGAAGTGCGCCTCGGCGCGCTTGCCGCCGGCCGCGAAGGTGGCCATCCCGTTGGCGTGGTCCTGCACGCTGATGCCGTACTGGCCGATGCCGACCTCGGTGGAGAACCGCCGGGCCACCTCGTCGGCCGGCTCGGTGCGCAGGTCCACCCGCTGGGGCTGCGGGTTGCCCTTGACGGTCTCCCACATCGACTCGACGCCGGCCCGCTTCGCCATGTCGATGACCTTGGCGGTGCCGAGCTTCTCGGTCAGCTCGAAGTAGGTGACGTTCAGCGACGCGACGGTCGCCTCCCACAGCGCGCAGTTCGGCTGGCACGGGGCGTGTTCGGCGTTGCGGATGGGGCCGGCCGCACTGCCCTTGGTCCGCCCCGACTCGGGGAACTCCTTGGTGTCCGGCGAGTCGAACCGCTGCTTCACCGAGATGCCGTCCTCGACGGCGGCGGCCAGGTCGTACACCTTGAACGACGAGCCCGGCGGGTGCTGGCCGAACCCGCGGGCCTGGCCGTTCTCGTCGCGGTACCAGCCGGCGTAGTCGGCGCCGGAACCGCTGCTCCCGCCGTAGTAGCCGAGCACCCGGCCGGTGCCGGGCTCGACGGCGACGAGCGCGGCCTGCCAGTTCTTCGGCTGGCCGCGGACCGCCTCGGGCGCGGTGTCCCGGCGGATGTCGGCGGCGGCCTCCGCGGCGTCCTGCACGCGCTTGTCGATCGTGGTGACGATCTTGTAACCGCCGTCGCGGATCACCTCGTCCGGCTTGCCGCGGAACGGTTCGGTCTGCCGCAGCTCGCCGAGCACGTGGTGGACCACCAGGCCGGTGGGCCGGTCCAGGCCCGAGCGGCCCGCCGTGGGGTCGATCGGCCGCACCGAGTCCGGGTACGCCAGGTTCGCCGCCTGCTCGGAGGTGAGGTAGCCGAGCTTCACCATGCCGTCGCGGATGTAGTTCCAGCGGTCGATCGAGTTCTGCTTGGCCAGAGCGTTGCGCCGGGGGTCGTAGCCGGGGGAGCCCTCGGGGTCGGCCGGGTCGGCCTCCGGCTGCTTCACCATGGCGCAGAGCACCATGGCCTCGGCCTGGGTGAGCTGTTGCTGCGGCGGGGCGTCCCGGCGCACCGTCTTGCCGAAGAAGGTCTGCGCGGCCGCCTCGATCCCGTACGCGCCCCGGCCGAACGGGACGGTGTTCAGGTAGAAGCCGAGGATCTCCTCCTTGGAGTAGGTGTCGTCCAGCTTCCAGGCGACGACCGCCTCGCGCAGCTTCCGCGAGTAGGTCACCCCGCGCAGGTCGGCGGCGACCCGCGCGTACTGCTGGGTGAGGGTGGAGGCGCCCTGCCGCTGCCCGCCGGTGACGTTCGCCCAGGCCGCCCGGAGCACGCCCTTGAAGTCGACGCCCTTGTTGGTCCAGAAGGTCCGGTCCTCGGCCGCCACGATGGCCTGCTTGGCCGAGTCGTTCATCTGGTCGTACGGGACGATGGTGCGGTTCTCCGCGCCCAGCTTCGCCATCGGCGTGCGCCCGTCGGCGTAGTAGACGGTGGTCGACTCGGGCAGCTTGAGGTCGGTGGGGGTCGGCACGCTGTCGAAGTAGTAGCCGCCGGCCACCAGGCCGGAGCCTGCCAGCAGCGCGAACACCGCCAGGAAGATCAGCAGGCGGTTCCGCCGGCGCCTCCGCCCCGGAGTGGGGGTCGTGGAGCCGTCGGCATCGTGGTCACCGGTTGGACGCATCCGCACCCGATACCCTCCGTCTGCTCGGCCGAATCGTGTCCCTGCCCGGCTCGCAGGCTAGCGGAGCTGCGGCGACGGCACCGGCCTCCGGCGTTCTTTCCCGCTGCGGCCACCGCGCCCCACCGCCGGAAGACATTGACAGCCGCGGCTGCGCCAGGCAGGCTCTGACGAGCTGCGGGAACGCTCCCATCACCCGTTCCCCCGTCCCTTCAGGAGCATGACGTGGCCCTGACTCCCTTCCGGCGGCGCGCCCTGACGGCTGTCGCCGCCGTCGCCGCGACCCTCGCCGCGGCGGTGCCCTTCTCGCCCGCGCCCGCCGGCGCCGAGATCCGCGACGGCGTGCGGTTCTCCACCCCCCGACCGGACCACGGGGCGGTGGCCCAGATCGCCCGGCTGACCGCCACCGGACACCACCGGCAGGCCGCCGCGCTGCGCACCATGATCCGTACGCCCCAGGCGGTCTGGGTGACCGGCGGCTCCGCCGCCACGGTCACCCGGACGGTCAACGCCGAGGTGCGCCGAGCGGCCGGCAAGAAGTCCGTGCCCGTGCTCGTGGCGTACAACATCCCGTTCCGCGACTGCGCGCAGTACTCGGCCGGCGGCGCCACCTCGGTGGCCGAGTACGAGCAGTGGATCGACGCGTTCGCCCGGGGCATCGGCGGCCACGAGGTGGCCGTCATGCTGGAGCCGGACGGCCTGGGCATCATCCCCTGGTACACGACGATCAACGGAAGCCAGGACTGGTGCCGCCCCGCCGAGGCGGACCCGGCGACCGCCGCCGCCGACCGGTTCGCCATGCTCACCTACGCGGTCGACAAGCTGAGCGCGCTGCCCCGCACCAGCGTCTACCTCGACGGCACGCACAGCGCCTGGCTCGGCGTCGGCGACGCGGCCGACCGGCTGGTCAAGGCCGGCGTCGGCCGGGCCGACGGCTTCTTCCTCAACGTCTCCAACTACGAGACCACCGAGCGTCAGCTCAAGTACGGCAACTGGATCGCCAAGTGCGTCCACTACGGCACGGCGGGTCCCGAGTGGGCGCGCGGCCACTTCGAGTGGTGCGCCAGCCAGTACTACCCGGCCGACCCGGCCGACTTCAGCACCTGGGTCCGCACCGACGAGTGGTACGCCGAGAACGTCGGCGACGTGCCGGCCGACCGGCTCGCCCACTTCGTGGTGGACACCAGCCGCAACGGGCAGGGGCCGTGGACCGCGCCGGCCGGGGTGACCTGGCCGGATCCGCAGACCTGGTGCAACCCGCCGGACCGAGGGCTGGGCCTGCGCCCCACCACGGCCACCGGTGACCCGCTCGCGGACGCGTTCCTCTGGGTGAAGACGCCCGGCCAGTCCGACGGGCAGTGCGACCGGGGCACCGGCACCGGGCGGGACCCGGCGCGCGGCGGCATCGCCGACCCGCCCGCCGGCGCCTGGTTCGCCGAGCAGGCCCTCGAACTGGTGCGGTACGCCAACCCGCCGCTGCGCTGAACCGACCCGGCCGGGGCGGTCGACCGCCCCGGCCCGGATCCAGCTCAGCGCAGGGCCCACCCGGTGGCCCGGCCGTTGCGGGTCCTGGTGATCCGGCGCGTCGGCCAGCGGCCGTTACCGGCGGACCGGTTGGCCCAGAACGGGGAGAGCCGCCACATCGGGTGGGTGGTGGTGTCACCCGGTCCCGCGAAGGCCTCCCGGTCGGCGTACCCGTGCTGCCGGAACAGGTCCCGGTCGGCCTCGGTGAACACCTCCGCGTACGTCGGCAGGCTCAGCGTGTCCATCCAGCGCTGCGCGCCGACGAGCACCGCGGCGGCCCGGCGGGCGGCCGCCGGGCCGGGCGCGGCCAGCAACGCGAGATGGTTGTGCGCCTCGGCCGGTCGCCGGACGGCGAGCGCCTCGTCGAGCTGGAGGAAGCGCTCCTCGTCCGGACCGGCGGCCGCGGCGAGGCGGTCGGCGTACCGGTTCGGCGCCGGGATCGGCCGGTAGCGGTGGAACCATACGGTCGCCGCCGTGCCGTCCCGGAGCAGGAACGCGTCGCCGAAGAGCATCGCGTGTTCGGTCCAGATCCGGGCCACGGCGCCCAGGACGGCGGTGCGGCGTTGCGTGTCGGGGACGAGCCACGCGGCGAGCGCGGTCGGGGAGAGGGCCTCGGCGACGAGATCGGCGATGCGGCCGATGTCGCACCACCGGGCCCGGACGACGGGTGAGGCTGTGCTCATGAAGACTCCTGGTCACCAGGGTGATCGCGTACGTGGGAGGGCGCCAGGAGCGGTCGTCGTCCGGCGCGGGCCGTGAGCGGCCGTGCAGCGTGTGGCAGGAGGAAGCCGGGTGCGGTGCGCGGCGGCGGCCGCCACCGCGGGCCGGTCAGGCGGGCCGGGTGCCCGGGCGGGGCGAGCGCGACGCCGGCGGTGGGCCGTCGGCCGGGCCGCTGCGGTGGCCGACCAGGGCCGGCGGGGCCCAGGGGGTGGGGCCGGTGACGGCCGCCGCACCGTGGGCGCCGCCCGGCGATCCGGCCGCACCGCTGCCCGCCGGGCCGGCCGGGGCGGCCGGGGTGGCCGGGGTGGTCGGGACCGGGTCCCGGTCCGAGCGACCGGGCTGCGGCCGGGAGGACGGGCCGGAACCGCCGTCGGCGGGCCGCGCGGCACCGGCGGTGTCCGACGGTCCGTCGCTGGTGGTCGCCGGGCGCGCGTCCGACCCCGCGGTGTGGCCGGTGGCGTCGGCCGGGGTCCTCGGGACGTCGGCGGGCCGGTCCGGCGCCGGGCGGTCTGCGGGGCCGCCGGCGGCCGGTGGCGACGTGCCGGGCGGGGTCGTCGCGGGTGGCGGCGTGGTCACCGGGCCGGTGGGCGGGTCCAGCAGGTCGGTCACCGGGGTCAGTGGCCTCAGGGCCGGGCCCAGCGGCCGGCGCACCGGCTCCAGGGCGCGCCACACCGGGGAGAGGACCGGGCCGAGCGGCCGGGTCACCGGCGCGAGCACGCCGGCCACCGGGGTGAGCACGCCGTCGCGCAGCGGGTCGGTGACCGGGCGCAGCGTGCCGGCGACGGGCGCGAGCACGGAGCCCCGCAGCGGGTCGGTGACCGGCCGCAGCGCCTCGGTCAGCGGGTCGAGCACCCCCGCGCGGACCGGGTCGAGGGTCGCGTCGAGCGCGCCCCCGCTGCCCGCCGGCCGGCCCGGCCCGCTCGGGGTGCGCCGCGCGTCCGCCGGTCGCCGCGCGTCGTCGCGGGCCGCCGGAGCGGGGTGCCGGCCGGCCGGGCGGGCGCCCGGTGCGGCCCGGCGGTCGGGGGCCGACCCGGGGCGGGTGGCGGGAGCGGCGCGGCGGCCCTCCGGCCGGGTGGCCGCCCGCTGGCCGGCCGTCCCGTCGGCGCGGGCGCCGGAGGCGGTCCGGCCGCCGGTCGCGGTCCGGCCGCCGGTTGTGGGCCGGTCGCCGGTCGCGGACCGGTCGTCCGGAACGGGTCGGTCGCCGGTCACGGGCGGCGGCTCGGAGGTGGCGTCGTCGGAGGGCGGCGTCACCACGCCGAGGACCGGGCTCAGCGTGTCGGTGAGCAGGTCGACGACGGCGGTGAGCGGGGCGGCGGGCGGCCGTTCGGCGGCCTGCGCGGCGGTGCCCGTGGCGACCTCGTGCACGCCCCAGGCCGCCACGACGCCGCCGAGCAGCAGGCCGACGCGCAGCACCACCCGCGTCAGCCGTCCGCCGCGTCGAGTCATCCCGGGCATCCCTCCGACCACCGGGCAGCGCCGGCGATCGCCCGTACTCTACCGAACGAGATCGGTCGATCACAGTACGCTGCTGATCGAAATCGGGCGCGTCGCCGGGCCGGCAGGCGTGGGAGATCGGCCGGCGGGGTACCGAGGGCTGTCATGACCACGCGCGCCGCCGAGCACCCCGCCACCGACACCGGCACGCCGCCCGCCGGCGTCGTCGCGGTCGTCGCCCACCGGAAGAAGACCTTCGGCGGCGGCCTCGACGAGCTGCGCGCCGGGCTGGTCGCCGCCGGGGTCGGGCGGCTCCTCTGGTACGAGGTGCCGAAGAGCCGCAAGGCGCCGAAGAAGGTCCGCAAGGCGCTCGACAAGGGCGCCGAGCTGATCCTCGTCTGGGGCGGCGACGGCATGGTGCAGCGGTGTGCCGACACCCTCGCCGGATCGGACGTGCCCATGGGCATCCTGCCCGCCGGCACCGCCAACCTCTTCGCCACCAACCTCGGCATCCCCGCCGACCTGCCCGAGGCGCTCCGCATCGCCCTGCACGGCCGGCGGCGCGAGCTGGACCTGGGCCGGCTCAACGGGGAGCACTTCGCGGTGATGGCCGGCGCCGGTTTCGACGGCGACCTGATCCGCGACGCCGACCGCCAGCTCAAGGGCCGGCTCGGCCGGATCGCGTACGTCTGGACCGGGCTGCGGCACGTCCGCGGCGAGTGCGTCCGGACCCGGATCACGGTCGACGGCGCCGACTGGTTCGACGGCGACGCGAGCTGCGTGCTCTTCGGCAACGTCGGCACGATCACCGGCGGCATCCCCGCCTTCGACGACGCCCGGCCCGACGACGGCGCGCTGGAGATCGGCGTCTCCACCGCCAGCGGCGCCGTGGACTGGGCCCGCACGCTCGGCCGGATGGCCGCCGGCCGGTCCGACGAGTCGCCATTCGTGCGGATCACCCGGGGGCGGAAGGTGCGCGTCCGGTTCGCCGAGCCGAAGACGTACGAGCTGGACGGGGGCGCGCGGGGCACGGCGAAGAAGCTGAAGGTGACGGTGGTCCCGGGCGCGCTGACCGTCTGCTGCCCCGACCCGGCGGAGTGACCCCGGCCCGCGTCGCCGTGGCACCGACCGGCAGGATGCCGGCATGGACGACGACGTGCGCCGCTACCTCGACGAGCTGGTCGGGCAGGCCCGGGCCGTGCTCGGTGACGACCTGGTCGGCGCGTACGCGGCCGGCTCGGTGGGGCTGGGCGTCTACCAGCCGGGACGCAGCGACGTGGACGTGGCCCTCGTGGTCGACCGGCCGGTCGACGGGCCCACGAAGCGGGCGCTGGTGGACCGGCTGCGGCACGAGGCGCTGCCCTGCCCGGCGCGCGGCCTCGAACTGGTGGTCTACCGGCGGGACGTGGCCGGTTCCGGCACTCCCGAGCCGGGCTTCGAGGTCGAGCTGAACACCGGCGCCACCATGCCCTTCCGCGCCACCTACGACCCGGCCGACCGGCCCGCCGCCGACGGGCGGTTCTGGTACGCGCTGGACCGCAGCATCCTGCGCCAGTCGGGGCTGGCCCTGCTCGGCCCGCCCGCCGCCGAGGTCTTCGCCGACCCGGGGCCGGCGGAGCTGCGGGGGCTGCTGGTCGAGGCCCTGCGGTGGTGGCTGGCACTGCCCACCCCGCCCGGCGACGCCCCCGCCCCCGGCGCCGAGGACGCGGTGCTCGGTGCCTGCCGCGCGCTGGTCCGCTGCCGCGACGGCGTCTGGCTGGGCAAGGTGGACGCCGGGCGGCGGCTCGCGGCCGACGACGCGGACGCCGAGCTGATCCGCCGGTCGATCGCGGCCCGCCGGGGTGGGCCCCCGCCGGCCGGACCCGAGGCCCGCGCCTTCCAGCAGCGGGTGCTGGGCCGGATCGCCGCTACGCATTGACGCAGGTCGTCGGTCTACTGTAAACAAGGCGTACTGATCAGTCGGGGAGGTCCCCATGCGACGCTCGGTACTCCTGGCCGCGTTCCTGCTCGTCCTCGCCACCACGGGTCCGGCCGTCGCCGCGCCCCGGCCCGCGCCCGCGCCGCTGGCGGCCACGCCGGTCCAGGTCTACGGCGCCTGGCACTGCGGCAACGACTTCTGCACCTGGGGCACCGCCCGCACCGTCGCCCAGTTCGACAGCCAGAACCACTGGCTCGTTGACCGGGGCGACGGCCGTCCCTCGGTCAACCTGGTGGTGCTGAGCTTCGTCAACCCGCTCGACCTGCTGCACCAGACCACCGACGCCACCACCCTGGACGGGGTGCCGCGCGGCATGACCAGCGAGATCGTGCAGTACTTCACGGCCCGCGGCATCCGGGTGATGCTGTCGATCGGCGGCATCACCTACACCGACGACTGGGACGCGGCGCTCGCTGAGAACCCCACCCTGCTCGGGCAGCGGGCCGCCGCGGTGGCCACCCGGCTCGGCGTCGGCATCGAGATCGACTACGAGCAGAACACCGGCCCCAACCTGGCCGGCCTCCAGTCCTTCATCGACGCCTACCGGGCGGTCCACCCCTACGACGCCACCGGCGCCCGCCCGCCGGCCCGGCTCACCATCGACGTGGCCGCCGGCGACCGCTGGCTGATCGACCTCAACCGCAAGGCCACCGCCGAGTGGCTGCGCACCGACGTCCCGGTGCTCGACTACGCCAACGCCATGGTGACCGCCCGGCCCGCCTCGGCCGGCACCGCCCAGGCGGACTGGCAGGAGCACGTCGACGGCAAGTCGCAGTACAGCCCGCCGGTGCCCCCGCTCGCCCCGGCCAAGTTCACCGGCGCGGTCTACCTGGCCTACGGCGGCAAGCCGCTGCCCGAGTGCGTCAACTACGCCAACTCGGTGCAGAAGGCCGCCGCCCCGTACGTGCAGAGCGTCGCCCCGCACGGCGCGGGGAGCACCGCCGGCATGCTCGGTTTCATGTTCTGGGCGGCAGAACGGCCCGCCACCCGGGGCATCGGCACCGTCCCGCCGAACACCTGCGAGGGGGGCGCGGGCGCCGGGGCCACGGCGCTCGCCGTGCCGGTGCCGATGCCGGCGCTGCGGCAGAGCTGACCGGACCTGTCACCCACGGCCGGGGCGCCAGGACCGCCGTTGGACATCTCGGACCGAACTCGACTATCCGCCGGCGTTTCGGGCACAGTGTCCCGGGTGGGCGACGTACGGGATGGAACGGTGGCCGCGCCGGTGCGGGTGGCGGTGGTCGCCGAGCCGGGTCTGCTGCGGACGGTCGTGGTCGCGGTCCTCGCCGCCACGCCGGACTTCGAGGTGGTCGGGGAGACCGAGCCGGACCGGAGCGTGCCGGCGCTGCTCGCCGCCTGCCGTCCGGACCTGCTGCTGGTGGACCTCGACGCGGTGGATGACCCCGGCGCCGTCGCCGGACCGCCCGGTGCGGACGGGTGCGCGGTCGTCGTGCTGACCGCGCGGCGCACCGCTCGGGCGCTGCGCCGCGCTCTCGGCGCCCGGGTCCGCGGGGTGGTGGCCACGGACGTCCCGCCGGAGGAACTGGTCGAGCTGTTGCGGGCGGTCGCCCGCGGGCAGCGGATGATCGACCCGCTGACCGCGCTCGCCGCCCTCGACGCCGTGGTGAACCCGCTCAGCGAACGGGAGCGGGAGGTGGCCGCGGCGGCGGCCGAGGGCTTGCGCACCGGGGAGATCGCGAAGCGGCTCCACCTGGCCCCGGGCACCGTGCGCAACCACGTGTCGAGCCTGTTGCGCAAGACCGGGGCCCGCAGCCGCTGGGAGGCGGTCCAGCGGGCCCGGGACGCGTGCTGGATCTGACGACACGCGGAGCACGGCTGTTGCGTAGCGGTCACCTTCGATTAAATTCCTGACGGTGCGTCACCAGGCGCGCACGTGTTGTCAGGGATCGGGGGGTCATGTCCGGGAGTCGCCATGGTCCGCACGCTGCTCGCGCTCAAGGGTGGGTTGATCCGAGGGGCCCTCGCCCACCTGCTGGCGGCCGAGGACGACATCGACGTCGTCGGCGAGGCGGCCA
The DNA here is from genome assembly GCF_032108445.1 of Micromonospora halotolerans. Lineage (NCBI taxonomy): Bacteria > Bacillati > Actinomycetota > Actinomycetes > Micromonosporales > Micromonosporaceae > Micromonospora > Micromonospora halotolerans. Next base: position 5,388,272 of record NZ_CP134876.1, read on the forward strand.
CGGCGCACGCGTTACGGGACGCGCTGGCGGGTGACCGGCCGGACGTGGCCGTCGTCGACGCCGACCTCGTACCGCTGCACCAGCTCGCCCGGATCGCCGCGGCCGGGCCCGACGGCGGGGGCCGGCTGCTGGTCCTGGTCGAACAGCGCCGCGCCGCCCGGGTCCGGCCGGTGCTCGCGGAGCACGGGCGACGGATCGGCTTCCTGAGCCGGGACGTGCCGCCGCAGCGGATCGCCGAGGGCGTACGGCTGCTCGCCCGCGGTGCGGTGGTGCTCGACCCGGACCTGGTGGTCGCGGCGCTGGAGGTCGCCGACAGCCCGCTGACCCGCCGCGAGCGGGAGGTGCTCGACGTGGCGGCCGAGGGACATCCGGTCCGGGACATCGCCGAGAAGCTGACCGTCTCGGCGGGGACGGTGCGCAACCACCTGTCCCGGATCATGGCGAAGACCGGCGCGCGGACCCGGTTGGAAGCGGTGCGGATCGCCCGGGAGTCGGGCTGGATCTGACCGGCTCCGCCCCGCCCTCCCAGTAGCCCACCAGCTCCCGGTAGGCGGACGAACGGGCCAGCAGGCCCTGGTGGTCGTCGAGCAGCGCGTCGTGGCCGTCGAGCAGCAGCACCCGGCGGGCGCGCAGCGCCGAACTGACCCGGTGGGCCACCACCACGAGCGTGCCGGCCCGCTCGGCGAACGCGGTCTCCAGCCGCGCCTCGGCGGCCGGGTCGAGGTGGCAGGTGGCCTCGTCGAGGATGACCAGCGGGGCGGGCGAGAGCCAGGCGCGCAGCAGGGCCAGTTGCTGACGCTCCCCGGCGGACAGGCCGGCCGGGCGGAGGGCCGCGTCCAGGCCGCCGAGGCGGTCCACCAGCCCGGACAGGCCCAGCCGGGCCGCCGCCCGGAGGATCGCCGGGTCCGCCAGGTCGGGCCGCAGATAGCGGAGGTTGTCCCGGAGGCTGCCGGTGAAGACGTAGGCCTCCTGCGGGATCAGCACCCGTCGCCGCGCCAGCTCGGCGGCCGTCGCCCCGGCCACTGGCGTCCCGCCCACCTCGACCGTGCCGGACTGCGGACGCAGCACCCCGGCGATCAACGCGGCCAGGGTGGACTTGCCGATCCCGCTGGCGCCCACCACCACCAGGTGGTCGCCGTCGGGCACGTCGAGGTCGAAGCCGTCGAGCACCGGGTCGGCGTGCGGCCCGTACCGGAACGTCACGCCGCGCAGGGACAGCGCCGGCGGGCCGGGTCGCGCGGGCCGCGCCGGGCCGGCGGGCGTGGCCGCCCCGGCCACCGGGACGCCGGTGCGCAGCAACCGGTCCAGGGTGACGGTGAACCGCAGGCCTCCGGCGGCCACTCCCTGGACGAGGGTGTGCAGGGCGGGTTGCACCCCGCGGACGACGTAGACCAGGGCGCCCAGCACCGCGCCCGGCCCGAGGCCCTGCCGGACCAGCCAGGGGGTGGCGAGCACGACCACCGGCACCGGCAGCCAGCCGCCGACGGCCAGGCTCAGGCCACGGGTGACGGCCATGCCGGCCAGCCGCCTCTCCACCCGCGCCTGCGCGTCGACGTGCCGGCCCAGCCACCGGGTGACCTGGTCCCGCGCGCCGCTGACCGAGACGTCGCGGTGGCCGGCGATCGCCGTGACCGCGACCCGGGTGAGGCGTTCGTCGGCGAGCACGTACTCCCGCTGGCGGGCGATCATCGCCGGTACGGCCGCCGCGAACAGGACGAGCCCGGCCAGCACCGGCACGGTGACGAGCAGGGCGACCGGGGCGGCGAGGGAGCACAACCCGACGATCGCGGCGCAGGCGGCGAAGAGGAAGCCGCGGACCACCGTCAGCAGGCCGGCCCAGGTGTCCCGGACGATCTCCACCTGATGGGTCAGGCGGCCCACCGCCGCGTCGTCCACCCGGCCGTCGTTCGCACCGGCCAGCGCGCCGGCCACCACCCGGCGCAGCAGGTCGTCCCGGAACGGCTCGACCACGTCGCCGAGGCACGCGTACGCCCGGTTGGTGCCCACGGCGCCGACGAGCACGGCGGCCGCGAGCAGTGCCAGCCAGAGCAGCCCGACCGCCGGGCGGCCGGCCAGGAAACCGGCGTCCACGGCCCGCGCGGTCAGCAGCCCGGCCAGCGCCGCCGGCAGCGCCTCGGCCACCGACCAGGCCGCCAACCGGGCGAGCGCGGTCCGCCGCTCCCGCAGCGCGGCCCGGGTCACCGCACCCACCGTGGTCACGACCGGAACACCGCCCGGTAGTCGGGGTCGTCCCACAGCACGGCGTGCGGGCCGACCCCGCGGATCCGTCCGCCCGCCACCCAGGCCACCAGGTCGGCCCGGCCGGCGGTGCCGACCCGGTGGCTCACCACGATCCGGGTACGCCGGTCCGCCCGGTCGGTCAGCGCCCGGCTCACCCGGTACTCGGTCACCGTGTCCAGGCTGGACGTCGCGTCGTCGAGAATGAGCAGCCGCTCGGCCCGCAGCGCGCGGGCGAGGCCGAGTCGTTGGCGTTCCCCGCCCGACATGGCGACCTCGGCCAACGGCGTGCCGTACCGGTCGGGCAGCCGCTCGACGAAGTCGTCGATGGCGGCGGCCCGGGCCAGCGGCACCGGGTCGGCTCCGCACCCGACCGCGGCGCCGACCGTCTCGCCGACCAGCACGGGCCGTTCGAACCCGTAGCCGACCGCCGCGTGCAGCGCCGCCGCCGACAGGTCGGGCAGCGGCACCCCGTCCAGCCGCACCTCCCCGGCGTCGGGGTCGCGCAGCCGGCCGGCGACGGCCGCGAGCAGCGACTTGCCGGCGCCGGACGGGCCGACGACGGCGAGCAGCGCGCCGCCCGGCACCCGCAGGTCCACCCCGTCGAGCAGCGGCCGGCCGTCGTCGGCCCGCACGCTGACCCCGCGAAGGTCCAGGTGGCCGGGGCCGGGCGGCAGGGCCCGGTCGCCGTACCGGCGGGCCGGTTCGGTGAGCACCTCGGCGGCGCGACGACAGCCGGCGCGTACCCGGACGGCCTTGTTGAGGGCGCTGACCACGGTGCCCAGACCAGCGCCGAGCGCGGCGTACTGGAGGGCGGCCAGCAGGTCGCCCGGCGTCAGCCGCCCGGCGGCAAGGGAGAGCCCGCCCACGGCGACGACCGCCAGTTGCAGCATGGGGCTGAGCACCGCGCCCCGGGTCGCCGCCCCGGCCAGCACGGTCCACGTCCGGGTGCCGTGCCGTCGCAGCTCGGCCACCGGGGTCAGGACCCGGTCGACCTCCCGCCCGGTGGTGCCGGCGGCGGCGATGGTCCGCGCTCCGGTCAGCGCCTCCACCAGCAGCCCGGCGAGGTGTCCCTGGGCCCGCTGGTAACCGGCGACCGCCGCGGACGCGTCAGCGACGAACCCGCGCAGCAGCACGCCCAGCAGCACCAGCCCGACGACGAACGTCGCGCCGAGCCACGGATCGATCATGGTGAGGGCCACCAGGCTGCCCACCGGCGGCAGCAGCACGGTGGCGGCCAGCACGACGGCCGGGGCCGCCTGCCCGGCGTCGGCCACCTGGCCCACCAGGCGACCGACCAGGTCACCCACCGGGTGACGGGCCGCGGTCCGGGGATCGAGGGCGAGGAGGTGTCGGATCAGGGTGTGGCGCAGGCCGGCGACCGAACGCGCGCTCGCCGCACCGGTGCCGTAGTCCCGCACCACGCCCGCGACGACCAGCAGGGCGACGAGGCCACCCACCGCGGCGAGCCAGCGGCCGGCGGACTCCCCGGCGGTGGCGCCGACGGCGGCGTCGACCGCCCGCCCCAGCGCGGCGGGCAGCGCCAGCTCGGCCGCCGCCCCGGCCACGGTGACCAGGGCCAGCACCGGGGTCCACCAGCCGGCGGACCCGACGGCGCGCCACAGGAGCCGGTCGGCCGGGGTCATGGCACCTCCACGGGCGCGGCCCCGGACCGGCGTGAGCCGGCCCGGGGCCAGGCGAACCGATCGTCAGTTGCAGGTGGTGATGCTCAGCGAGCTGTCGCCGCAGAGCAGCAGGCTGGCCTGGCTGCCACCGCCGGTACGCTCGGCGGCCGGCAGTTCCATCCCCTGGAGGTCGAGCAGTGCCATGACGTTCCCCTTTCGCTGGTGATGAGGTGTCGCTCGGGTTGGTTGACTGGTCATCGCTGTCGATGACGATCGGGTCAGTTGCAGGTGGTGACGCTCAGCGAGCTGTCGCCGCACAGCAGCAGGCTGGCCTGGCTGCCACCGCCGTGACGCTCGGCGGCCGGCAGCTCCATCCCCTGGAGGTCGAGCAGGGCCATGTCGTTCACCTCCTTCCGTACGAGTCGGGTCGGACCGCCCCGGAGTGACCCCCGGGGAGCTCGGTGGGCCGGTCAGTCACCGGCCGGTGGGGTGGGCCCGGCGGGCGTGGCGCCGGGCAGGGGCGCGAGGAACGGCAGGCCGGGGCCCGCCGGCCGGGTCGCGGCGAGGGCGCTCAGCACGCCGGCGGTGCCGGTGGCCAGGTCCATGGACAGCCGCAGCAGCTGGTCGCCGGGAAAGGCGGTCAGCCCCCGGTACGGCAGGGCGTGCCAGCTCAGCAGCCGGGCCTGCCGGCGAGCGGGCTCGCGCTCACCCCGCTCGGCCAGGTAGGTCACGATCCCGGCGCGGCCGGCGAACAGCCCGGACTGGGCGTAGAACGGGAAGTCGGCGCAGCGGCGGATCCCCGTGGCGGCGGTGCGCAACGTCTCGTCGCCGCGGTGGCGCAGGTACTGGTCGAGCACCAGGCCGATGCCCACGCTGCCCTCGGCGAGGTAGGGCATGGTCCGCCAGCCCTCGTTGACCTCCAGGTGGCCGGCGTCGCGCCGGACGCACCGGCGCAGGTCCTGCCGCAGCGCGGTCGCGGCGTGGTCGAGCAGGCTCCGGTCGTGGTCCAGTTCGTACATCCGCAGCAGCATCAGCGCCACGCCGGCGCCGCCCCGGAACAGCCCCGCGTACGGGTGGCGGCCACCGCTGACCTCGGCGACCGATTCGACGTCGCCGAGCCGGCCGACGACCAGGTCGACGGCCCGCCGGGCGGCGTCGGCGTACCGCCGGTCGCCGGTGCGCCCGGCGAAGTGGGCCAGGTTGAGCGCGACGCCGGACAGGCCGCTCATCAGGTCGTCGCCGAGTTCGGTCCACGGCTCGTCGAGGCAGCGCTCCAGCAGCCGCAGCGCCTCGGCGCGGTGCCCGAGCAGGTCCAGCACGTACGCGACGCCGTGCAGCCCGTCGTAGAAGCCGAGCCGGCTGCCCGACGCCGGTTCCCGTACCCGGTCGATCAGCCACCGCTCGTGGTCGGGGTCGGTGCCGGCGCCGCCGGCGTGCAGCGCCCAGAGCACCCCGGCGGCGCCGTGGGCCAGGTTCAGCCCGCCGTCGGCCCCGGCGAACTGCCGGATGTCGCCGGGGAAGAGGCGGTCGTCGCGGTGCGGGGTGGCGCTCGCGGTGATCGCGGCGGCGAGCCGGTCCCGCAGTGCCGGCCAGTCGTCCGGGTCGATCCGCGACGCGTCCGGGCGGCCGGGCGTGTGGCGGGTCCCGGTCTCGCCGAGGATCACGGCGACCGCCTCGTCGAGCAGCTCCCGGGGGACGGGGAACTGTTCCGCCACCACGTCGGCCAGGTGGGCCGCCTTCTCCGGCGCCAGCCGGAGCATCGCGGTCAGCGGCAGGAAGAGGGCCAGCCGCAGGCAGGCCAGGGCGTACCGGTCGACGTCGAAGCCGGTCCGGTCACGGGGCGCGGCGAAGGCCTGGTTGCGCAGGGCCGGCCGGGCGGCGGCCGCGGCGGGGGTCGCGACCTCGAAGTCGACAAGCGTGACGGCCCCGTCGTCGCCGACCATGATGTTGAACATGTGCAGGTCGCCGTAGACCACTCCATGGGCGTGGATGGCGTCCACCGCCTCGGCGACCTGCCGGTGAAGGTCGAGGGCCCACCGCGTGTACGCCTCCCGGTCGGCGTCGAGGTGGACCAGCGGGTAGCGCTCCACCACCAGCTGGTTCAGCGGGCGGCCGGCGACGAATGTCAGCGCCAGGAACTCATGCCCGCCGAAGCTGAACTCGTCGTGCACCCGCACCAGGTGCGGCACCCCGGCGAGCCGGCGCAGCGTCTCGGCCTCCCGGCGCAGCCGGGTCACCGCGTCCGCGCCGGTGGCGTCCAGCCCGGCGTGCGGGCGGGCCTCCTTGAGCACCACCCGGTCCCCGGTGCGGGTGTCCCGGGCCTCGTAGAGACCGCCGCCGTTGGAGAAGTGGATGACCTTCTCGATCCGGTAGGGCAGGTCGGTGGTGGTGGCCGCATTCCGGGCGGCCAGGTGCGGGGCGAGGAAGTCGGGCAGGGTGACCCAGTCGGGCACGTGGAAGACCGGGTCGCGCCGGTCGGGCACCAGGGTGCCGGTGGCGTCCTCGACGGCCGGCACCACCTGGCCCTCGGGGGAGAGGCAGTACCGGGCGGCGAAACCGCCGTAGCGCAGGTACACCGGGCCGTCGCCGTAGCGCAGGTCGCTCAGGATGTACGGCCCGGTCTCGCCGTCGAGCAGCGCGGCCAGTTCCTTGGCGGTCAGCTCCAGTTCCGCGTCGTCGCGGGGGTAGACCGTGATGAACTTGCCGCTGGCGGCCCGGCGGGCGTACTTGCTGTTGCGCATGAGCAGCATCCGCGGGCCGCGCAGGTGCTTGAACGGGATGCCGCGGGGCTCGCAGTAGTCCATCACCCGGGCCAGCACCCGCTCGGCGTTGTCCAGCCGGGCCGACACGTGGATCTTCCACCCCTGCGGCGGGAGGGAGCCGGCGACCGGACCGTGCACCAGCCAGTCGTCCTTGACCTCACACTCCCAGCCGGGCGCCGGCGGGCGGTCCGCCGCGTAGCCCGGGGTCTCGACGTCGGAGCTGGCGAGCGAGTCGTAGAACAGCGGGTCGACCGCGCAGTACGAGTCGTACCGTTCGTCCATGTCGTCTGCCTCCACCGGCTGATCGGTTGAGGTCCATCCTTCGGACGGCGGAGGGGGGAGCAAAGTGTGCTGAGTCATGAGCCGGGCGTGATTTTCACACCCCGAATTCGTGACAACGGCGGAGTTTGAACTCGCGAATACCGCACCAGCGGTGCGGCGGAGCCCCGGTCGGACGCGCGAAGACCCGCACCGGCGCGCGGCCGGTGCGGGTCTCCCGGTGCCGGCCGGCGGCCGGCGGGTGGACTCAGTAGACGGTCACGCCGTACGCGCTCGCCGCCTCGGTGACCGGCTGGAAGAAGGTGGTGCCGCCCCGGCGGCAGTCACCGCTGCCTCCCGAGGTGATGCCGATCGCCTTGGTGCCGTCGTAGAGCGGGCCGCCGGAGTCGCCCGGCTCGGCGCAGACGGTGGTCTGGATCATGCCCCGGACGGTGCCGCCGCCCTGGTAGCGGACGGTCACGTTCAACGCGGTCACCGTGCCGCTGTGGGTGCCGGTGGTCGAGCCGGTGCGCTTGACCGCCTCACCGACGAACGCGTTCGCGGCGGTGTAGCCGCCCGGGTGGCTGAGCGCGGCGTTGTCGTAGCGGACCAGGGCATAGTCGTTGCCGGGGAAGCTGGAGCTGATGGTCGGCCCGATCAGCGTCTTGAGGCCGGAGTCGGTGTACCAGGTCTTCGCGACGTTGCCGCAGTGCCCGGCCGTGAGGAAGTAGTAGGCGTTCGACTTCACCACGTTGAACCCGAGCGAGCAGCGGTAGCCGCCGCCGTAGATGGCGTTGCCGGCGGACAGCAGCGGACGGAACGTGCCCCGGGCCCGGTCGACCCGGATCGCGCCCGCCGCGGCCCCGGCGTTCTTCTTGAGCGCCGCGACCTCGGCGGCGGACACGCTGTCGTCGGCGGTCACCACGACCCGGCCCGCCTCCACGCGCCAGGCGATGCCCTGCACGCCGGAGGCGGCGACGGCGGCGTCGACCCGGGCCAGCTGGTCGGCGGTGAAACCCGGGGCGGCGGCCGAGGCGGCGCCCGGTACGGCGAAGGCGCCGGCGGCCACGAGGCCGACGGTCGCGGCGAGCAGGGGGGTGAATCGGCTTCGGCGGATTCTCACGGTCTTCTCCCTGACGGTGAAGGCCGCCGGTTGCGTCGGCGTCCATGCCGTGTCGACGGGGTCTGCTCGGGGTGTGACCTCGACGAACGCTGTAGCGGCGAGTATCTACCTGGGTCGATGTGGACGCAAGGGGTGGGCGGCGCGTCGTCCGCTGCTGACTAGGGTGGGCTCGGGGAGGTGCGGCGAGCATGGTGGAGCTGAGCGACGACGCGCGGGCCGGACTGGAGGCGGTGGTGCCCGGCGGGGTGGCCACCCGGGCGGCGGACCGGCTCCGGCTGGCCCACGACGCGTCGCACTACCTGCTGCATCCGAGCGCGGTGGTCACGCCGGCCGACGCCGACCAGGTCGCCGCCCTGCTGCGGCACAGCCGAAGCACCGGCACCCCGCTGACGTTCCGCTCCGGCGGCACCAGCCTCAGCGGCCAGGCGGTCACCGACCGGCTGCTCGTCGACACCCGGCGGAACTTCCGCGACCTCGACGTCCTCGACGACGGCCGGCGGGTGCGGGTGCAGCCCGGCGTGGTGCTGCGGCAGGTCAACGCCCGCCTCGCCCCGTACGGACGGAAGCTCGGCCCGGACCCGGCCAGCGAGTCCGCCTGCACGGTCGGTGGCGTGGTCGCCAACAACTCCAGCGGGATGACCTGCGGCACCGAGTTCAACACCTACCGGACGCTGGAGTCGCTGCTGCTGGTGCTGCCCAGCGGCACCGTGCTCGACACCGGCGCCCCGGACGCCGACGCCCGGCTGCGCACCGCCGAGCCGGACCTGCACGCCGGCCTGCTGCGGCTGCGCGACCGGGTCCGCGGCAACCCCGACTCGGTGCGCCGGGTCCGCGCCCAGTACGCCATGAAGAACACCATGGGGTACGGGGTGAACGCCTTCCTCGACCACGACGACCCCGCCGACCTGCTCACCCGGCTGGCGGTGGGCAGCGAGGGCACCCTCGCCTTCGTGGCGGCGGCGACCTTCCGCACCGTACCCGTGCACCGGCACGCCGCGACCGGCCTGCTGGTCTTCGACACCCTGGCCGCGGCGATGGCCGCCATGCCGGCGCTGGTGGCCGCAGGGCCGGCGGCGATCGAGCTGCTCGACGCCGCCGCCCTGCGGGTCGCCCAGGGGGACCCGAGGGCGGACGCGGCGCTGCGCGGCCTGGCCGTCCGCGACCACGCGGCGCTGCTGGTCGAGTGGCAGGAGTCCGACCCGGAGGCGCTGGCCGACCGCGTCGCCGCCGCCCGGCCCGTGCTGGCCGACCTGCCGCTGACCACGCCCGCCCGGCTCAGCGGCGAGGCCGCCGCCCGCGCCGCGCTCTGGCACATCCGCAAGGGTTTGTACGCGGCGGTGGCCGGTGCGCGCCCGTCCGGCACCACCGCGCTGCTGGAGGACATCGCCGTCCCGGTCGGGGCCCTCGCCGACACCTGCGCCGCGCTCGCCGTCCTCTTCGACCGGCACCGGTACGAGGAGAGCGTCATCTTCGGCCACGCCAAGGACGGCAACCTGCACTTCATGCTGAACGAGCGGTTCGCCGGCGGGGCGGCCCCGGAGCGCTACGCCGACTTCACCGAGGAGATGGTCGACCTGGTGCTCGGCCACGGCGGCACGCTCAAGGCCGAGCACGGCACCGGCCGGGTGATGGCCCCCTACGTGCGCCGCCAGTTCGGCGACGAACTGTACGCGGTGATGCGCGAGGTCAAGGCGCTCTGCGACCCGGACGGCGTGCTGAACCCGGGTGTGCTGCTCAGCGACGACCCGGAGATCCACATGCGGCACCTCAAGACCGTGCCGACCGTGGAGGAGGAGGTGGACCGCTGCGTCGAGTGCGGCTACTGCGAGCCGGTCTGCCCGAGCCGCGACCTCACCACCACCCCCCGGCAGCGGATCGTGCTGCGCCGGGAGATCGCCGCCGCCCGCGCCGCCGGTGACCCGGCCCTGGCCGGGGAACTGGAGGACGCCTACGACTACGACGCGGTGGACACCTGCGCCGTGGACGGCATGTGCGCCACCGCCTGCCCGGTCCTCATCAACACCGGCGACCTCGTGAAACGGCTGCGGGCCGAGCGCAACGGCGGGGCCGCGCAGGCCGGCTGGCGGGGCGCCGCACGCCGCTGGGGCGCCACCACCCGGGGCATGGCCCGCGGGCTGGACCTGGCCGGCGCGCTGCCGCCCGCGCTGCCCGAGGCGGCCACCAAGGCCGCCCGGGCGGTCCTCGGCGCCGAACGGGTCCCGCAGTGGCGGCGTGACCTGCCCCGGGGCGGCCGGCCGCGCCGGCCCCACCCGGTCGGCGAGCCGGACGCCGTCTTCGTGCCGTCCTGCCTCGGCACCCTGTTCGCCCCGGCGCAGGGCGGCTCCGGCGTGGCCGCCGCCCTGCTCACTCTCGCCGACCGGGCCGGCGTGCGCCTGCTCGTGCCCGACGGGATCGCGAGCATGTGCTGCGGCACCCCCTGGTCGTCCAAGGGCCTCACGGCCGGCTACGAGGCGGTACGCGACCGGGTGCCGCCGGCGCTGCGCGCGGCCAGCGGCGACGGCGCGCTGCCGGTGGTCAGCGACGCCGCCTCCTGCACCGAGGGCTTCACGAAGCTGCTCGCCGGGGCCGGCGACCTGCGGGTGGTCGACGCCGTCGGGTACGCGGCCACCGAGCTGCTGCCCCGGCTGACCGTGCGCCGCCGGCTCGGCTCCCTCGCGCTGCACCCGACCTGCTCGTCCACCCGGCTCGGGCTGGACGAGGCCCTGCTCACCGTGGCCTCGGCGATCGCCGACGAGGTGGTGGTGCCGGAGGGCTGGCAGTGCTGCGGCTTCGCGGGCGACCGGGGGCTGCTGCACCCGGAGCTGACCGCGTCGGCCACCCGCGCCGAGGCCGCCGCCGTCACCGACCGCTCCTTCGACGGGTACGCCTCGGTGAACCGCACCTGCGAGATCGGCATGGCCCGGGCCACCGGGCGGCCCTACCGCCACCTGCTCGAACTGCTGGCCGACGCGACGGCCTGACCGGGACGGGTAGCATCCCGCTCCGTGCTGCGTAGTTGGTGGATGGCCGGCCTGATGCTGGTGTGCGGGGTGTTCGTCGCGGTCGGCGCGGCCACCACGCCGGTGGCCGTCGTCGAGTTCCTGGTCTTCGCCGTGCTGGCGGTGCTCTTCTCGCCGCTGGCGTTCCCGCGGTCGCTGCCCGCCGCCGAGGCGCGGCGGCGCAGCGCGCGCGACGGACGGCCGGTCGTCTACTGGCGGCCCGGCTGCCGCTACTGCCTGCGCCTGCGGTGGCGGCTCGGCCGCCGGGCCGGGCGGGCGTACTGGGTGAACATCTGGCGCGACCCGGACGGGGCGGCGGCGGTGCGGGCGGTCACCGGCGGCGACGAGACGGTACCGACCGTCGTGCTGCCCGGCGAGGCCGTGGTGAACCCGGAGCCGGCCTGGCTGCGCGAACGCCTGCCGGCCTGACCGGCAGGCTGCCCGCCGGGTCGCCTGATGATCGGGTCGACGGCTCGCCCAGCCGAGCCGGGGTGGCTCTCGCGCGGTGCGGGCGCGGGGCGCGCGGGTGTGGCGGCCGGTGGGCGGGCAGACTGGTGCCGTGGACGGGATTCGCGAACTGCTCGGGGTGGACCTGCCGGTGGTGGCCGCGCCGATGGCCGGTGGGCCGACCACCACGGGGCTGGCGACGGCGGTGGGCGCGGCCGGCGCCTTCGCGTTCCTGGCCGCCGGCTACAAGACGCCGGAGGCGGTCGCGGGGGAGATCGCCGAACTGCGCCCCGCCGGGCGGCCGTTCGGGGTGAACGTCTTCGTGCCCACCCCGGTGCCGGTGACGGAGGCTGACTTCCGCCGCTACGCGACCCGGATCGCCGCCGAGGGCACGCCCTACGGGCTCGACCTGGCGGCCGCCGCGCGCACCGAGGACGACGACCACTGGGCGGCGAAACTCGACCTGCTGCGCGCCGAGCCGGTGCCGGTGGTCAGCTTCACCTTCGGCCTGCCGCCGGCGCCCGTGGTCCGGGACCTGCGACGGGCCGGCACCCGGGTGCTGGTCACGGTGACCGACCCGGCCGAGGCGGCCGCCGCGGCCGACCTCGGGGTGGACGGGCTCGTCGCGCAGAGCGGCGCCGCCGGTGGGCACCTCGGCACCTTCACCCCCGACACGCCACCGCCGCCGCGACCGCTGCCCGAACTGGTCGCGCTCGTCGCCGGCCGCACCGGACTGCCGGTGCTCGGCGCGGGCGGGATCGGCGGCCCCGGTGACGTCCGGGCCGCCCTCGCCGCCGGCGCCGTCGGCGCGCTGGTCGGCACGCTGCTGCTGCGGGCCGACGAGGCCGGCACCGGCCGGACCCACCGGGACGCGCTGGCCGACCCGCTGCGGGACCGGACGGTGGTCACCCGCGCCTTCACCGGCCGCCCGGCGCGCGGGCTGCGCAACGACTTCATCGACCGGCACGAGGCGGCCGCCCCGCTCGGCTACCCGGCGCTGCACCACCTGACCCGGCCGCTGCGGGTGGCCGCCGCCGGGGCCGGGGACGCCGACCGCCTGCACCTGTGGGCCGGCACGGGCTGGCGTGCCGCCCGCGCCGCCCCCGCCGCCGAGACCATCAGCAACCTGACCCAACCCCTCTGACCCACCCACCCGACCCCCCCGCCCCACCAGCGGGGTTGATCAAGAGGTTTGCGTCAGGAACACGCCCGGAGCCGACGCAAACCTCTTGAGAGACGCGGCGAGGGCGGCTGGGTGGCGGTGGCGATCCCCGGGCGGGGTGGGTCGGTCCGGTCTACGGTGCGAGAGGGCGCCGTCGACGGGCGGCGGAGCGGGGGGTGGGTTCGATGTCCGCAGCGCCGCTGTCCGGGCGGGTCGCCGTGGTCACGGGCGCGGCGCGCGGGATCGGCCGGGCCGCCGCCGTGGCGCTCGCCGAGGCGGGCGCGGAGGTGGCCGGGGTGGACGTGGCCGGGCCGGTCAGCCCGATCCTCGACTTCCCGCCCGCCACCCCGGAGGACCTGGCGGAGACCGGCCGGCGGGTCACCGCCGCCGGGGCGCGCTGGGCGGCGCACGTCGCCGACCAGCGGGACATCGGGGCGGTGCGCGCGGTGGCCGCGGCGGTCGAGCGGGACCACGACGGCGTCGACGTGCTCTTCGCCAACGCCGGCATCCAGGCGTTCAAGCCGCTGCTGGAGATGACCGACGCCGACTGGCACGACCAGATCGACGTCAACCTGACCGGGACCGCGAACGTGCTGCGGGTGTTCGCCCCGCTGCTGGTCCGCCGCGGCGGCGGCCGGATCGTGGTCACCTCCTCCACTCAGGGGCAGCACGGCACGACGAACGGTGCGGCCTACTCGGCGTCGAAGTGGGGGCTCATCGGGCTGGTCAAGTCGGCGGCGCTGGAGCTGGGAGCGCACGGGATCACGGTGAACGCGGTGATCCCCGGCCTGGTCGACACCGCCCTGACCCGGCACCAGGACCGGTACGCGCAGGCCCTCGTCGAGGGCGGGAAGTCGCCGTCCGGTGACCCCGCCGCCGACGAGCGGAGCGCGGTCGAGGCCCTGCGGGCGAAGACCCCGCTGGGGGTGCCGTGGATCCAGCCGGAGGACGTGGCGCCGCTGGTGGTGTTCCTCGCCTCGGACGGCGCGCGGATGGTCAGCGGCACGTCCTTCGCCGCCACGGCCGGCGACAGCGCCCACGTGACCGCCTGAGCGGCCGGCGCGGGCCGGGAGCCGCCCGGGAAGCGGCCCCCGACCGTCGGGCGGTCAGCCGGCGACCGCGGCCAGGTAGCGCTCGGCGGCGTCCGGGGTCAGGAACCAGTCCCGGAAGTCGTTCGGGTCGCCGAACCCGTTGGCGAACCGCCGGGCCACCGCCGGGTTGCCGGCGGCGGCTCCGAGCAGCTGCTGCACGTGTGGCGGCAACGGTTGCAGCATGGCGTTCGTCCAGCCCGTGACGGCCTCGCCGGTCCCGGCCCAGAAGCGCTCGAAGGTCTGCGTCATCCACTCCCGGTCGAAGGGCCGGTCGCCGTGCTCCAGGATCGACCCCAGGTACGCGTACGCGCACTTGGCGGCCGTGTTGCTGCCCTGGCCGGTGATCGGGTCGTTGGCCACCACCACGTCGGCCATGCCCAGCACCAGCCCGCCCGAGGGCAGCTCCGCGACGGGGTGGCGCACGGTCGGCGTGTAGCGCCCGGACAGGGTGGCCCGCCCGTCGGTCAGCTCCACCTCGGCGCACCGCTCGTAGATCCACGGCGTGTAGCGGCGGGCCAGGTCGAGGGTGAGCTTCAGGTGTTCGGCCGGGTCGCGCCGCTCGGTCCACAGGTCCAGCGGCCCACCGGGCACCGCCTCCCAGAACAGGATCTCGCAGGGTCCGGAGTGGGTCAGGGCGGGGATGACGAACAGCTCACCCAGCCCGGGCACGGCGTTGAAGCTGACGTGCGGCACCGGCAGCAGCGGGTCGGGGGTCATCCCGTGCACGTACGCCACGGCCAGCCCGCGCTGCGGCGCGTCGTACACCGAGCGGGCCGGGTCGCGGTCGAAGACGCCGACCAGGTCGCCCTTGCCGGCGGCCACCACGGTCAGGTCGTAGCGGCCGAGCCGGGCCAGTCCGTCGAGGTCGCTGGTGGTCACCGTCTGGTAGAGCACCGTCCCGCCGCGCTGCTCGAACAGCCCCAGCCAGTCGGCCATCTTGATCCGCTGGTCGGTGCTCTGCGCCGGCTCGTCCAGCGGGCCGACGATGCGCAGCGCCCGCTCGCCGGGCGGCGCGGAGAGCGACACGTGCAGCCCCTCGATCCGGGGCGCCCGGTCCTGCCACAGGTCCAGCCCGTAGCGGCGTTCGGTGGCGAGCGCGGGGCCGAACATGGCCTGGGTGCTCATCACCCAGCCCCGCCGGATCTCGTCGGGCGTCCGGGCCGACATCACGGTGACGTCGTACCCCTCGGCCTGCAGGCTCAGGGCGAGCTGGAGCCCGGACTGTCCGGCCCCGACGATCAGGATTCTGCGCATGGTTCCTCCAGGGGTTGGGCTACCGCGCCGCGAGCGCGCCGGCGGCGGGCCGGGGGGTGCGGGACATGGCGTGTTCCACGACCGTGAGCAGCGCCCGCGCCACCGACGACGGGTCGCGGGCGTCGCAGGCGGTCAGGGGTACGTGGGCCGGCAGCGCGAGCGCGGCGCGGACGTCGTCGAGCGGGTGGTGCAGCACCCCGTCGAAGAGGTTCACGCAGACCACGAAGGGCACGTCGCTGTCCTGCTCGAAGTAGTTGACCGCCGGGAACGAGGCGCCCAGGTCGCGGGTGTCGGCGAGCACCAGCGCGCCGACCGCGCCGCGGCACAGGTCGTCCCACATGGGCCAGAACCGGGGCTGGCCGGGTGTGCCGAACAGGTAGAGCACCAGGTCGGGGCCGATGGTGAGCCGGCCGAAATCCATGGCCACGGTGGTGGTCGTCTTGTCGATGCCGGGGTCCAGCCGGTCGACGGTCTCGCTGGCCGCCGTCATCCACGCCTCGGTGTTGATCGGCGGGATCTCCGAGATGGACCCGACGCAGGTGGTCTTGCCGACCCCGAAGCCGCCGGCGATGACGATCTTCGCCGAGGTCAGCAGGGGGCTGTCAGGCAAGTTCGCGGAGGCCATCGCGCAGTCTCTCCAGGAGGCGGAAGTCGACGTTGTGGTGGTCGTTGTGCACCAGCAGCCGGTCGGTGGCGGCCAGGTCGTCGACGACGACCCGGGTGACCCCCAGCGAGATGCCGCACACCGCGGAGAGTTCGGCCACCGAGCGGGCCGACCGGCGGGCCTGCTCGTAGAGCGAGCGGGCCTCGGGCAGCAGCCCGGCGGCGAACACGGCGTCGTAGTAGGGCACCGACACCAGGGTGTGCACCAGCAGCGGCTGCCGGGTGCGGGTGCGGCCGGCGGTCAGCACGTACGGCCGGACCTTCCAGTACCTCATCTGCATGGTCGTCGTCCTCCGGCCGTCAGCGGGCCTGCGCGGCGGTCATCCGGTGCAGCTCGTGCCGGACGGCCGGCGTGAGGGCGTGCCACACGGCGCCGACGAACTGCGTCATCCGGTACGACACGACCCGCAGGTCGCAGCCGGGCGCGGCGGCCACCGCCAGGCCCGCGGACTCGCCCACCCGCATGAAGAGCAGGTGCCCGCGGGGCAGCCGGACGGTCAGGTACTCGGCGGAGCCCAGCTCCAGCAGGGCGGCGCTGCGGTCGGCCATGCTGAGCAGGCCGGCGGTCAGCGCGGCGAGCTGGTCGCCGAGGTCGCGGCCGACGCCGTGGGAGGCGGCCAGCTGCAGGCCGTCCAGTGACACCAGCATGGCGTGGTTGACCCCGGGCACGTCCTCGACGAACTGCCGGATCAGCCAGGCGCAGTCGGGCAGCCCGTTGCCCGTGCCGGTTCCCGGGTACGCGTGGTTCATGGCTGCCGTCCTTCGTGGTCGGTGGGGGTGCGGGCGTCGCTCACGCCGGCCGCGAAGGCGGCCGTCTCGTCCGGCCACGCCTCGGGCGGGGAGCCCCCCGCACCGGGGTCGGCGGGGGGTCGGGGCGCCGGGACCTGGTCGCGGACGCTCTCGGGCACCCGTCGGGGCAGTCCGGTGGTGGCCCGTGGGTCGCCGGCGGGCCCGTCGAGGGTGGTGAGCCGGACGGTCGGCCCGTTGGTGCCGTCGTGGGTCGCGGCCATCGGCGTACTCCAGGGGTCGGTCCCGCGCCGGCCGGGTGGCCAGGCCGGCGGCGGCGCGGGCGCGGCGGTGGCCGGCTCCGGGGCGGGGATCTCGCAGAGCAGCGCGCCGGGGACGGCCACGGAGGCGGTGGTCCCGCCGGCGGGCCGGGTGGTGAGGGTGACCCGCAGCTGGTGGGCGACGGCCAGGTGGGCCACCACGGCGAGCCCGAGGTGGGCCGCGGGGTCGAGGGTGACCGGGGTGGCCGGCCGGCCGCTGAGCAGCGCGTTGAGCTGGCTGAGGTGGTCGGGGTGCAGGCCCACGCCGGCGTCCTCGATCCGCAGCAGGACGCCGCCGTCCTCGGTGACGAACGCCGACACGGTGACGGCCGCGGTGGGCGGGGAGAAGCGGGTGGCGTTGTCGAGCAGCTCGGTGAGCACGCGGATCACGTCGTCGGCGGCGAACTCGACCACCGCCAGCTCGACGACGTGCCCCACCCGGATGCGCGGGTAGTGCTCGACCGCGGAGGCGGCGGCGCGGACCACGTCGACCAGCGGGACGGTCTGGGGATCGGCGTCCTCGACCCGGCGGCCCAGCAGCACCTGCAGGTTCTCCGCGTGCCGCCGGATCCGGGTGTTCGCGTGGTCGATGCGGTAGAGCCGCTCCAGACGTTCGGGGTCCTGCTCGTCGGCCTCGACGGCCTCCAGGTGGGCGCCCATCTGGTACGCCGCGGCGAGGATCCGCAGGGCGAACTGGTCGCAGATGGCGGGCCACGGTCCGGGCCCCGGGTCCTCCCGGGGTGGTGGTTCGGGTGTCTCCGGCGGCGCGACGTCCCACCGGGCGACGGTGGGATCGAGCCAGCGGGCCGCCCGTTGCCGCCAGGTGGCCCGCGGTGGGGTGATGTCCATGCTTCTCACGAAAGAACCGACCTGTTCATGATTTTCGGCTCTGGCATGGTGCAGCAGTCAACCATCCGATGTGCGCCAGTTGCAACGTTGGAGGGCAACTTGGGGAGGTTTTCACACTCCGGTCGCCGCGCTGTCACGGTGGTGTGATCGGTCCCGGGCCACGAAACGCAACAGCCGGACGGCGGATTTTTCCGGCGGGTCGGCCGGCCGTGGGGCGGCGACCGGCGTACGGCATGATCATGGAAACGGCGTGACGCGGGAGGGGACGGGCGGATGACGGTGGAGCTGCCACGCGGCGGCCGGGTGCTCTTCATCGGCGACAGCATCACCGACGCCGGCCGGGACCGCTCCTGCGGCGACGACCTCGGCACCGGGTACGCCATGATGGCCTCCGCCTGGTTCACCGCCCGCCACCCCGGCCACCGGGCCACCTTCCTCAACCGCGGGATCAGCGGCGACCGGGTACGTGACCTGCGGGCCCGCTGGGAGGCCGACTGCCTGGCCCTCGCCCCGCAGGTGGTGTCGGTGCTGATCGGCATCAACGACACCTGGCGGCGCTACACCCGCGACGACCCGACCAGCGCGGCCGACTTCGCCCGCGACTACCGGCACCTGCTCGAGGCCACCCGGCCACTGGGCGCCCGGCTGGTCCTCGTCGAGCCCTTCCTGGTCCCGCTGGACGACGCGCAGCGCGCGTGGCGGGAGGACCTGGACCCGAAGGTCGAGGTGGTCCGCACGCTCGCCGCCGAGTTCGGCGCGACCCTGGTGGCGGTGGACGAGCTGTTCCAGGCCGCCGGCGTGGACGGCCGCGTCTGGACCCGCGACGGGGTGCACCCGACTCCGTTCGGTCACGCGCTGATCGCCCAGGCCTGGCTGCGGGCGGTCAGCCCGCCGGCCTGAGCCGGTCATCGACGCCGATCGTGGTTAGGCTCGGCGGATGCATCGCTCCCGGCTGTACGCCCTGATCCTCGACGCGCCCCGCGACGCCGCCGCTCCGGCGGTCGAGTTCTGGTCCGCGGCGCTCGGCGCGCCGACCCGCACCGACCCGGCCGAACCGCAGTTCACCGGCCTGGCCGGGGTGGTGCCCGGCCTGGTCAC
Source organism: Micromonospora halotolerans (assembly GCF_032108445.1). Taxonomy (NCBI): domain Bacteria; kingdom Bacillati; phylum Actinomycetota; class Actinomycetes; order Micromonosporales; family Micromonosporaceae; genus Micromonospora; species Micromonospora halotolerans. Next base: position 5,406,887 of record NZ_CP134876.1, read on the forward strand.
CGCGGTCCAGTCGGTGGACGACGCGCCCCGGCACCACCTGGACATCGAGACCGACGACGTGACCGCCGAGGTGGACCGGCTGGTCCGCCTCGGCGCCACCCCGGTCTCCCGCTGGCTCGACTGCCACGTGCTGCGGGCGCCGGGCGGTCACCTGCTCTGCGTGATCCCGGTGGCCAGCGACCCGGAGCTGTTCGCCGCGACGGCCACCCGGTGGGACTGACGGCCGGGAGCGGGGGTGTCGGCGCCCGTCCTCCGGGTAAGCGCCCGGGATGAAGTTCCTCATCGCCGCAGCCGACACCGGCACCTACGGGTTCACCCTGCTCGGCGACGACGGCCAGGTCGTCGCCACCGGCCGGCAGTACCCCGACAAGGCCGCCGCCCTCGCGGTCGTCGCGGACATGATGCGCGAGATCGGCGACGCCGAGATCGAGGAGCGGACCGAGCCGGCCGAGCGGGTGGCGACGCCACCGAGTCGGACGGTCGACGGGGAACCCGACCTGGCCCGGATCGGGCGGTCCGGCATCCCGCCCGTCTGACCGCCGGGCGCTCAGGCGTCCAGGGTCCGGGCGGCCAGCTCGTCCAGGACCGCCCGGACGTCCCCGTCGGTGTCGGCCAGGATCCGCCGCTGCCGGGTCGCCCCGTTGCCCTCGCGGCGCAGGCGGTCGAGCTGCCGGGTCACCAGGTCCAGGTCCCCGTACCCGGCCAGCGCGGGAGTCACGGTGGCGACCAGGTCGTCGATCAGCTCCCAGGCCGGCCGGGACCCGCCGGCGCGCAGGTCCACCAGGTCTCCGTCCACCCCGTCGTGCGCGGCGCGCCAGTGCGCCGCGGCCACCAGGCAGTCCCGGATCCGGGGCGCGGGCCGGCCCGCGCGGACCTCCTCGACCGACGTGGCGACCAGTGCCCGCAGCAGGGCGGCGACCAGCACGGTGTCATCCACCGTCGGGCAGACGTCGCCCACCCGGACCTCCACGGTGGGATAGGCGATGGACGGGCGGGCGTACCAGTAGACCATCTGGGGGTCCAGCATGATGCCGGCGTCGACGAGGTCCCGCACCGTCCGGTCGTAGTCGGCGGCGGACTCGAAGTGCGGCGTCGGCCCGACGCTCGGCCAGCGGTCGAACTGGATGGCACGCCAGCTCGCGTGCCCGGTGTCCCGCCCGTCGTGCAGGGGCGAGTTGGCGGTGAGCGCCTGCACCACGGGCAGCCAGGGCCGCAGGTGGTTGCAGACCTGCACGGCGAGTTCCCGGTCCGGCACCCCGACGTGGACGTGACACCCGCAGACCGCCGGGTCGTGCGCCACCGGCCCGTACCGGTGCGACATGGCCCGGTAGCGGTCCTTGTCCGGCACCGAGCGGTGCGGTTCGCACACCGGCGTCGCGGCGACCGCCACCAGCCGGGCCCCCGCCGCCTCCGCCGCCCGGGCCGCGGCCCGGCGGAGCACCACCAGGTGCTCCCGCAGCGCGGCCAGGTCGGTGCAGACCGGTGTCACCATCTCGACCATGCTGTGCCGGAACTCCTGCCGGCTCTGCTCCCGGCTCGGGCCGGAGAGCGCGGCGAGCACGCGGTCGGCCACCGGCAGGCTCTGCCCGGTCACCGGGTCCAGGAGCAGGTACTCCTCCTCCACGCCAAGCGTGCAGACCGCCGGGACGGGGGCCACAGGCTCACCTCCGGTTGCGGCGGGCACGCGGCGCGGCGGACGCGTGCCGGCCTACCGCGCGGGGCAGGGCACGACCGGCGCACCGGAAACTGCGCCTGTCGCCTCACCTCACGGTACGGTCCGTGCCCGGAGCCCGGCGGCCGTTCGCCCTGATCACCGCCCTGCCGCCCCGGCGGTGCGGTCAGGCGGCGCGGACGGCGAGCCGCTCGGCGCCGCCGGTCGGCCCCTCGTCGGTGGACCACCCGGTCGCGGCGTCCCGGCCCGGCTCGGCGGGCGTGCCGGCGGGCGCCGGCGCGGGACGCGGCATTTGTGCGGCGCGCAGGCCCTCCTGCGCGTTCTCCCAGGCGGCGCACGGCCAGGCGGCGCCGACGCAGCTCGGGCTGACGCAGGCCTGCTCGTCGTCGGGCTGGTGGGCGTCGGCCACCGCTGCGGAGAGGCCCCACAGCAGCGGGTCGGTGACCTCGGCCGGACGCTCGGCGCGGTCGGTGGTGGTTTCGGACATGGTCAGGTCCCCCCTCGTTGAGCCGCCCCTCTGTTTCCAGAACGCCCGCACGGCAAACCTGGTCACGCCGAATCTTCTCCGTTGGCCCGCGCCCGGCCCGGCGGCATAGGGTGACGGACGTGGCGAGGTACTACGACCTGCACCCCGACAATCCCCAGCCGCGGGTGCTCCGGCAGGTCGGGGACCTGCTGCGCGGCGACGGTCTGATCGCCTACCCGACGGACTCCTGCTACGCCCTCGGCTGCCAGCTGGGCAACCGTGGCGGTGTCGAGCGGATCCGTGAGATCCGCCGGCTCGACGAGCGGCACCCGTTCACCCTGGTGTGCCGCGACTTCGCGCAGCTCGGCCAGTTCGTCAAGCTCAGCAACGCGGTCTTCCGCCAGGTCAAGGCTGCCATCCCGGGCAGTTACACGTTCATCCTGCCGGCCACCTCCGAGGTGCCCCGGCGCCTCCAGGACCCGCGGCGGCGGGCCGTCGGGGTCCGCGTACCGAAGCACACGGTGACCCAGGCGCTGCTGGCCGAGCTCGGCGAACCGCTGCTCTCCAGCACCCTGCTGCTCCCCGGCGAGGAGGAGCCGCTGACCCAGGGCTGGGAGATCAAGGAGCGGCTCGACCACCTGGTCGACGCCGTGGTCGACGCGGGGGACTGCGGCCTGGAGCCGACCACCGTGGTCGACCTGACCGGGTCGGAGCCGGAGATCCTGCGCCGCGGGGCCGGGGACCCGTCCCGCTTCGAGTAGCGATCGGCCGTTCCAGCCCGTCGCGGCCCGGTGGTGCGGCACCGTGGATCCGGCGGACGGTGACGGGGGTACGGCGTGAGCGCACTCGTGCTGATCACGGTGCTCGGCGCCACCGTGCTCGTCGGCACCACCATCGGCGGCCGGTACAGCGTCGCGCCGCCCGTGCTGCTCATCGCGATGGGCGCGGGGCTCGGCCTGCTGCCGATGTTCGACAACGTGATCCTCGACCCCGAGGTGGTGCTGCTGCTCTTCCTCCCGGCGATCCTCTACCGGGAGAGCCTGGTCGTCAGCCTCCGCGAGATCCGGGCCAACCTCGTCGTGATCGCCCTGCTCGCCGTGGCGCTGGTGATCCTCACGATGGTCGCCGTGGCGTACACGGCCCAGGCGCTCGGCGTCGAGCCGGCCGCCGCCTGGGTGCTCGGCGCGGTGCTCGCGCCCACCGACGCCGCCGCCGTGGCCGGCCTGGCCAAGCGGATGCCGCGCGGCATCCTCACCACGCTGCGCGCGGAGAGCCTGGTCAACGACGGCACGGCGCTGGTCCTCTTCTCGGTGGCCGTGGGGGTGATCGCCGGCGGGACGGTGCCCGACGCGCTCGAGCTGGGCGGCCAGTTCGTCGGCAAGGCGCTCGGCGGGGTCCTCGCGGGTCTGCTCGTCGGCGGCGTGGTCGTCCTGATCCGCAAGCACGTGGACGATCCGATGCGTGAGGGCGGGCTGAGCATCCTCACCCCCTTCGTCGCCTTCCTGCTGGCGGACGCCGCGCACGCCAGCGGGGTGCTCGGGGTCGTGGTGGCCGGCCTGCTGCTCTCGTACGCGGGACCCCGGGTGATCCGGGCCCGCTCCCGGGTCACCGCGTACGCGTTCTGGGACCTGTCCACCTTCATGATCAACGGCAGCCTCTTCGTGCTGCTCGGCATGCAGGTGCCCCGGTCGCTGCGCAGCATCACGAGCCACTCGCCGCTGGAGTCGTTCGGCATCGCGGTGCTGGTCGTCCTGGTCGTGGTGGCCACCCGGATGATCTGGGTGCAGGTGGCGGTGGCGGGGTTGCAGGGCATCGACCGCCGGGAGTCCCGCCGGGCCCGCCGCTTCGACGCCCGCGTGCGCGCCGCCGCCGGCTGGGCCGGGTTCCGCGGCGCGGTCTCGCTCGCCGCCGCGCTCGCCGTGCCGGTCACCGCGCGCGACGGGTCCCCGGTGCACGAACGCGACCTGATCATCTTCGTCACCGTGGTGGTGATCGTGCTGATCATGCTGGTGCAGGGCACCACCCTGCCGGCCGTGGTCACCTGGGCCCGCCTCATGGGGGACCGGGAGAAGGAGCACGAGGTGCGCTGGGCCCGGATCCGGGCCACCGAGGCCGCCCTGGCGGCGCTGCCCCAGGTCGCCGCCGAACTCGGCGCCGACTCGGACACCGTGGACCGGCTCCGCGCCGACTACCAGGGCCACCTCGTGGACGTCCGCTCCCCGCGCAGCGACGAGGCCGACGAGCAGCGGGAGATGATCCGGCGGTTGCGCCTGGGCGTGCTGGACCGCAAGCGGCAGGAGGTCACCCGGCTGCGCAACAGCAACCAGATCGACGACGTGGTCCTGCGGGAGATCCAGTCGGCCATCGACATCGAGGAGATCCGGCTGCTGGGCCCGGAACCGGAGGACTGAGCTCCGGCCGCCGGACGGCGGGGCCCGGCGCGGCGGCGCCGCGCCGGGCCCCGGACGGTCAGCCCGCGGTGCAGGTCGGGGCGCCGGAGGGGGCGGTGCCCGTGCCCTGGAAACCGAACTCGGTGCTGCCGCCCGCGCCGACCTGGCCGTTGTAGGCCACGTTGCGGAAGGTCAGCGCGCCGCTGGTGCCGCTCGGCTGCGCGTTCCAGGTGTTGGTCAGGCTCGCGCCGCCCGGCAGCGTCAGCCCGACGGCCCACCCGTTGAGCGCGGTGGCGCCGGCGGTGACCCGGACGGTGGTGACGAAGCCGCCCTGCCACTGGTTCGTGGTGAGCGACGCGGTGCAGCCGTTGCCCGACGGCGGCGGGGTGGTCGGCGGGTTGCTGGTGGGCGGCGGGGTCGTCGGGGTGGTGGGCGGCGGGGTGGTGCCGCCCGCGTTGAGCGCGTCGAGCACCGCCGTGTACGCCGGCTTCTTGTTGCCGCTGCCGTCGAAGAGCAGCGGGGTGCCGCTGGCCCGCCACGAGTCGGTGTCCCGGATGCCCCACACCGTGATGCCGGTGCAGCGGGACACGGCCAGGCAGTCCCGGACGACGTTGCCGTAGGTGGTGGCCTGGGTGCTGCCGGAGCCCTCGATGTCCAGCTCGGTGATCTGCACGTCCACGCCGAGGGCGGCGAAGTTCTGCAGGGTGGTGCGGTAGTTGCTCGGGTACGGCGAGCCGCTGTTGAAGTGCGACTGCAGGCCGACGCAGTCGATCGGCACGCCACGTGCCTTGAAGTCCTTGACCATGTTGTACACGGCCTGCGTCTTTTCCCAGGTCCAGTTGTCGGTGTTGTAGTCGTTGTAGCAGAGCTTCGCGGCCGGGTCGGCGGCGCGGGCGGTGCGGAACGCCACCTCGATCCAGTCGTTGCCGGTGCGCTGGAGGTTGGAGTCCCGGCGGCCGCCGCCGCTGTCGGCGAACGCCTCGTTCACGACGTCCCAGGCGTAGATCTTGCCCTGGTAGTGGGTGGCGGCCTGGGTGATGTGGTTGACCATCGCCTGCCGCAGGGCGGTGCCGGACAGGTTCTGCGCCCAGCCCGGCTGCTGGGAGTGCCAGGCCAGGGCGTGGCCGCGGACGCGCATGCCGTTGGCCTGCGCGTGGCTGACGATCCGGTCGGCGTTGGTGTAGTTGAACTGGCCCTGGGACGGCTCGGTGGCGTCCCACTTCATCTCGTTCTCGGGGGTCACCATGTTGAACTCGCGGTTCAGGATGCCGACGTACGTGGCGTCCGACAGCTTGTTCGCGGCGACCGCGGTGCCGAAGTAGCGGCCCTTCTCGGCGGCCGACGCGCCGAGCGTGGTTCCGGCGCTGGCGCTGGTCGCCACCGCCACCGTCGCGGCGATCATCGCGGCGCCGGCCATCATCGACACCACCGCGGTCCGCGGGCGCGACCGGGCTGCCGCGCTCATGCTCCCGCTGCCGCGGGCGAGCACCTTGTCCATCTGGAAGCCTCTCCTAGCCGTATCGGTGTGGACAGCCCGCCCCGACCACTGCCCGCCACGGTGGTCGGCTCGGTGCGCGGCCGCCCGGAGGCCGCGCGGGGTGGGGAGGGCGCTCCCCGCCACCGTGAGTTGATCGAAGCGAATCTCTGGAGCGAGACTACCGGAACGGTTCCGAAAACTTAACCGCATCGATGGGGATGTGTTCGCCCGTGCGGGCTCGGTGGCGTGCGGACTCGGCGCGCACGGAGGGCCCGAAAGTTCCAGACCCGGTTGCGACACCGTCACGGGCGTCGACCTCGCCGCGCTGCGGCGCGCGGCCCGGGCCGGTGCGGTGCGGTGCTCCGCCACGAACCCGGCCGGCTGCGCACCCTGATCGCGGGTGGCCGGGCGATCTACGGCGGGGGAGGCCGCTGCTCGCTCGGCGCGACCGTGCGCAGCGGCAGCACCTACACCTGGTCACGGCCGGGCACTGCACCAACCTGGCCGGCACCTGGTACGCCGACAGCGCCCGCACCACCGTGCTCGGCAGCCGTACGTCGGCCGGGCGGTCTGCCGCAGCGGCGCCACCACGGGCGTGCGGTGCGGTTCGGCCTCACCATTCCCTGAGCGCGCCGGGCGGGGGCGCCGAGAGGGCCCCCGCCCGGCCCGTCCGGTCAGCCGGCGCAGTTGTTGTTGCGCGCCGGCTGGGTGAGCTTCTCCTGCGTGCCGAACTTCGCGTACAGCCGCAGGTAGCACGGCAGCTCGACGTCGCCGTAGTAGCTGACGACCTGGTTGTCGTAGTGCGTCGTGCCGCTCTCGGTGACCTGCCAGCTGCCGCCGTCGCCGGACTGGATCTCCCAGTAGACGTCGCCGGAGCAGCCCTCCAGGCCCCGGGCCCAGGCGATGATGTTGGCCCCGTTGTAGATCTCGGACTGCACCAGGGTGCAGGCCGCCGCCTGCGCCGGTGCGGCGCCGACGAACAGTCCCGCCGTCAGCAACGCCCCCGCACCGACCGCCGACATCAGCTTGCGCATGGTCCGACCCCTCCAAGGTGGATAGTGGATCACTTCCGTGGAGGGTATCCGCTGATGCAAACAAGCTTCAATATTGAGCGTGATGATTGGTGGAAATTTTCAGGGCTTGAGCACCACCTTCAGGCAGTCGTCCTGCTTGTTCTTGAAGATGTCGAAGCCGTGCGGCGCGTCGTCGAGGCCCATGGTGTGGGTGATGATGAAGCTCGGGTCGATCTCGCCCTTGCGGATGCGCTCCAGCAGCGGGCGCATGTAGCGCTGCACGTGGGCCTGCCCGGAGCGCAAGGTCAGCGACCGGTTCATGAACGAGCCCATCGGGAACTTGTCGATGAACCCGCCGTACGCCCCGATCGCCGAGACGGTGCCGCCGTTGCGGCAGGCCAGGATCGCCTCGCGCAGCGCGTGCGGCCGGTCGGTCTCCGCCTTCACCGCCTGCTTCGCCCGGTCGTACGCCTGCAGCGCCGCCGAGGGGTGGTGCCCCTCCATGCCGACGGCGTCGATGCAGACGTCCGGCCCGCGGCCGGCGGTCATCTCGCGCAGCGTGTCCAGGACGTCGGTCTCCTCGTAGTTGATGGTGTCCGCGCCGGCCCGGTCCCGCGCGATCCGCAGCCGGTACGGGAACCGGTCGATGACCACCACCTGCTCGGCGCCGAGCAGGAAGGCGCTCACCGCGGCGAACTGGCCGACCGGCCCCGCGCCCCAGACCGCCACCACGTCGCCGGGCTTGACGTCGCCCATCTCGGCGGCCATGTAACCGGTGGGCAGCACGTCGGACAGGAACAGCACCTGCTCGTCCGGCAGGTCGTCGCCGACCTTGAGCGCGCCGACGTCGGCGTACGGGACCCGGACGTATTCGGCCTGCCCGCCCGCGTACCCGCCCATCAGGTGCGAGTAGCCGAAGATGCCGGCCGGGGTGTGGCCCATGGCGGTCTCCGCGATCGCCGCGTTCGGGTTGGAGTTCTCGCACACCGAGTAGAGGCCGCGTTGGCACGAGGCGCAGTCCCCGCAGGCGATGGGGAAGCCGACGACCACCCGGTCGCCGACGCGCAGCCCGTCCCGCGCTCCCGGGCCCAGCTCGACGACCTCGCCCATGAACTCGTGGCCCAGCACGTCGCCGCGCTTCATGGCCGGGATGAACCCGTCGAGCAGGTGCAGGTCGGATCCGCAGATCGCCGTCGAGGTGACCTTGACGACCGCGTCGCGCGGGTTGAGGACCGTCGGGTCCGGTACCTCCTCCACGGCCACCCGGTTCGGAGCCATCCAGCAGTTGGCCTTCATGGTGCCTCCCTCACGCGGTCCGGTGGGTCGCCAGCGGGCGCGCCGGACGCTGCTTCGCCTGGTTCTGGATGCTCGTGCCGTCGGGTGTCCCGTCCGACCGGGTCAGCTCGCCGGTCTCGATGACCTGCTTGAACCGCCGCAGGTCGTCGCAGATCTGCTGCTGTGGGTTCTCGCCGAACGCCTTCGCGACCAGCGTGCCCACCCGGCGGCCGGGCACCGCGTACTCCAGTTCCACCCGCACCTCGGTGCCGTTGCCGCCGGCGGCCGGGGTGAACCGGACGGTGCCGGAGTTGGGCACCCGGGCGCCGTCGACCGAGCGCCACCGGATGAGCTCGCCGGGGCGCTCGTCGACGATCTCCGCCTCCCACTCGACGGTGCGGCCGGCCGGCGCCTTCGCCGACCAGCGGGAACGCCGCGGGCCGCTGCTGGTCACCGACTGCAGGTGGTACATGAACCGCGGCAGGTTCTCGAAGTCGTGCCAGAAGCGGTAGGCCTCCTCGCGGGTGCGGTTGACCGTCACGGAGCCGTGCGCGAAGCCCTCCGGGCTGACCCGCCGGTTGCGGATGGCACGCAGCGAGGCGTACAGGTCGACGGCGGTGATCCCGCCCAGGACGGCGAGGGTGAGACCGGCCCGCCGGCGCCGCTCGCCGCACCGGTCGCGGTACGCGCGGCCGGTCGCGACCAGGTCCAGCACGTCGCCCGCCACCCGGGTCCAGGGCCCCAGCCCCGCCCGGCGCGGCACCAGCAGCACCGCGGCGTGGCCGATCTCCCGGACCCCGGCGGCCCGCAGCACCGTCCGGGCCGTGCGCGAGTCGTCCACGCCGGCCGCCCGGGCCACCCGCGACCCCGCCGCGAGCGCGGTCACGCCGAGGCCCAGGCTGAACCAGCCCAGGAGGCGGGCCAGTCCCTCCGACCCCTGGTCCCCGGTCGCCCGCTGGATCCCGAGAGTGTCGGTCACCGAGCGGACCCCCATGGTTGTCTCTCGTGTCATCCGTCGTCACCCCGTGTCCGAGAAGGTGTCGGCGACCGGTCGAGGGAGCGGGCCGGGTACCGACAGGCCGGCGTGCCTTTCCCGCTAATCCCGGCCCCACACCCCTCGGGCCCCGGTCAGTCGCCCTCGGGGACGGCCATCTCGCCGAGCCGCGACCAGTCCTGCTGGGGCACGGTCGTGTTGACGATCCGGGGCGTCTCGGCCAGGTGCGGCGGGAGGGTGCGCTGCGCCTCGCGGAAATGCGCGGACCCCACGTGCGCCGCGCCGGCGTCGTCGTCGCGGAAGGCCTCGACCAGCACGTACTCCGTCGGGTCGTCCAGGCTGCGGGACCAGTTGAACCAGAGGCAGCCCGGCTCGGCCCGGGTGGCCGCGGTGAACTCGGCGGCGATCTGCGGCCAGCGGTCGGCGTCCTCGGGTCGGACCCGGAACTTCGCGGTAATGAAGATCATGCGCTTCAGGCTACCCAAGCCGGTCGCCGGCGCGCGGCCGTCGCCGGTCAGCCCTTCGTGACCGGCGTGAGCAGCTCCGACGCCCGACGGTCGGCGAACGCGGTGACCGCCTGCTGTCCGGCGCCGAAGACGATGGCGACGCCCAGCAGGGCGGCGGTGCTGTTCACCGTGGTCTCCACCAGACCACCGATCACCAGCATGATCCCGACGACCGCGACGAGGGGACCGATGGCCAGCTTCAGCAGACCCTGCTGGAAGGGCAGCTTGTAGGGCAGGCCGCCGGAGCGCGAGGTGATCATCGAGGGCAGGGCGCTGATGAACGCGCCGAGCGCCCCGGCGATGAGCACGAAGAACAGCAGCCGCCAGGCCGGCACGCCGGGCGCGTCGGTCGGCGGCTTGAGCAGCTGCACGTCCCGGCTGCGCCACTGCACCAGCACCATGAGCACCTCGGCGACCAGCGCGAAGACCGACAGCCCCAGCATCCGGTTGCGCAACCGGCGCACCGACTCGTGGAACTCGTCCGACGCCGCGTGGTAGCGCAGCAGCAACGCCTGCACCTTGGCCTGGAACCGGGCCGGCGCCGCCGCGTCCGCCGACGCGTCGAAGTCGGTCAGCACCTTGTCGTCGGCCTTCAGGAACTGCGCGGCCGCGCCCTGGTACGCCGGCAACAGGCCGAGCAGCTCCTCCGGCGTCCGCAGCCCCACCATGGCCCGTTCCACCGAGTGGATGGTCTGCCAGGCGTACTCCAGGTTGCCGCCGCGCAGCCACTCGACCACCCCGCTGCGGCCGAGCACGGACTCCACACCGGACAGCTGGGCGCGCAGCGTGGCGACCCGGTCGGGGCTCGCGCTGCCGGCCTCCAGGGCGCTCAGCTGCTGGTACAGATCGTCCAGCTTGGTGCGTACCCGCACCTGCCAGACCGCGGTGGGCACGGTGGACCCGGGCGGCGCCGGCGGTGGTGTCTCCGGTGTGGTCCCGGGTTGGGTCTCCTGGTCGATCATGGTGACTGCCCCCCAAACCGGCACAGCTCGGCGGCTGGCCTCCGGTCCAGTATCCGCAGGTCAGAGGCGATATGGCCAGGGCGGTTCGGGCAGTTGACAGCTTCCGTGCCGCAGGGGTTCCCGAGCCGTCCGGGTCGGCGGGGCGCGCCGGGCGGTGGATGTCGGGAAGAAATCCACCTCGGACGATGGTCTGAGGTGGAGCGGCGACGACCGGCGCGGGGAGGACGGCGTGCGCGGACAGGACAGGCTCCGGCGGGTGATGGGCGGCGACGGTCGTGGTGGTGGTCGGGGGTCCGGGAGTGGCGTCGCCGGCCGCCGCGGCGGCGCCGGGGTCGCGGCCCGTCGTCGTGCACTACGACTCGGCCGACCTGGCCGAGTACGAGCGGAAGTGGTCGAACATCTACGGCCCGCTGGACGGGGCGACCCGCGCCGTCGAGGACGGGGTGCTCACCGTCAGCGACGTGCCGTTCAAGACCGGTGTGGACTACAACGTCTACGACCACCTCAAGTACATGGCCGTCAGCAACCGGACCTTCCCGGTGCCCCGGCAGGGATCGGTCGAGTTCTCCGTGGACATCACGGCGCGCACCCCGGGCGCGACCGGCGGGCACGTGGTGCACGGCCGGTACGGGCCGCCCGGTTCGGCCGCCGCCGCCGGCCCCGCCGCCCGCCCCTACGCCAGCGCGGTGCTGGAGGGGCAGCAGGCGGCCGTCGTGCTCAACATGATCGACTTCTGCACCGGGCAGCTCTTCGACTGGTTCGTCTCCGGCACCCGCGCGTTCCCGCTGATCGAGCGGCTGCCCAGCACGGTCACCGGCAACACCACCGACCCGGACTGCCCGGGCGCCACCGAGGTCGGCCCGGACCGGGCGTACACGCAGATCATCCGCGAGGTGCCGATCACGCCGGGCGTGCCGCACCGGGCCGCGATCCGCTACCGCGAGGCGGGCGGGCACGCCAGCGTGACGTACCTGCTGGACGGCGTGGTGGTCGCCCGGGTCGGGCAGGTGGGCGTGCCGCTGGACCGGCAGGGCGTCCCCTACACCGGCACGTACCCGTCGCTGGGCCCCGGCGAGCCCCTGGCCGGGAAGATCCGGTCGTTCTCCCTGGCGCACGGCCTGTTCAGCCTGCTCGACGCGTTCCCGTTCCAGTATGGCTGCACCCCGCCGGACGCCACCGGCCCGGGCGTCTGCGACCCGCGGTACGCGCCCTACAGCGTCTCCATCCCGCCCGCGGAACGGGCCTTCGGCCAGGGCGCGATCGGCTCGTACCGCAACTTCACCGTCCGCACCGTCGGCCGGTAGGCCGCCCCGTGCCGCCGGGCCGGGGGACACCGACGGCGCGTACCGGTGAGTAGCCTGGGCCGGTGACCGTCTACGCCCTCGCGCAGATCACCGTCCACGACCGGCAGCGCTACGACCGGTACGTCGCCGCCTTCCTGCCGGTCCTGGCCCGGCACGGCGGCCGGTTGCTCGCGGCCGACCCGTCCCCGCTGGTGGTCGAGGGGAGCTGGCCCCACGAGAAGGTCGTGCTCATGTCCTTCGACAACCGGGAGGACTTCGAGCGATGGTCCACCTCGCCGGAATATCGGGAGATCTCCCGGGACCGGGAGGCCGCCACCGAGGGAGTCGTCCTCCTGCTCGACGGGATCGGTCACGCCTGGCCGGCCTGACCGTCGGCTGTCACAGCCGGTGCCGCACCCACACGTTCGGCTCGACGTAGGCGGCGTGGTCGTGCGCCACGTCGACCAGCACGGGCGCCAGCGCGCCCGGCACGTGCACCGGCCCGCTGGTGTCGAAGGGCAGCCCGGTCCACCGCCGCCAGTCGGCGAGGGTGCCGGTGACCGCCATCGACCGGGGCGCCACCCGCTCGATCACCCCGCCGGCCCGCACGTGCACCCGCAGCCACGGGTCGACCGGCAGGCCGTCGGGGCGCACCCGCGCCGCGTACCCGCTCATCGGCAGGTCGGGGACGGCGGCCTTGCCGTTCGGGCGCACCGGCGCCACCAGGGTGTCGAAGCCCAGCCGGGCGACCGCCGCGCGCATCGCCGCCAGCATCAGCCCGGACACGCCGCCGCCACGCCGGTCCGGCCGCACGCAGATCTCCAGCGCCGAGACCAGGTTCGGGGTGGCGCCGGTGAGTCGGCCGACGGCCGCCCGCTGGATCATCCGGTCCCAGCCGCCGTCGGGCAGCTCGTCCTCCGTCCAGCGCAACGGCACGGCGTACGCCCGGGCGACGGCGCGGCCCGGCTCGGCCGGGTCGACGGCGGCGAAGACGAACTCCGGGTAGAGGTCGTGGGCCACGCTGTAGTACACCGAGCCCATCGGGTCCCAGAGCATGAACTGGGGCCAGGCGCCGTCGAAATCCTTGTCGAGCAGCGGCGCCAGCTCGGGGCGTTCGGCCAGGCTCACGATGTCCAGGGTCACGCCGGGCACGGTAGAGCGGTCACCGCCTGATCCGCACGCGCTTTTCCGCTCCGGCGGCGGCCGGTGCCGGCGGGCACCGGCCGCCGTTCGAGCGGGTGTCGGCCCCGGGTCAGGTGCCGAAGACCTCGACCTCGTAGAGGCGGGCGGCCGCGTCGCTGGTCTGGGTGGGGGTGAGCACCCTGACCTGCACGTACCTGCCGTCGACGGACATCGGGTGGCTGCTCACGCCCGCCGTGTTGCCGCGGACCTGGGCGACGGTCGTCCACGTCGACCCGTCGGGGGAGACCTGCAGGTCGAAGTCCCGGGTGTTCCAGGCGGGGTCCTCGCCACCGGCGGCGGCGTGGTGGACGGTGACGGACTGGATGTGGTGGCCGGCGCCCAGGTCGACGCGGAGGAACTTCGTGGCGCCGGTCGAGCACCACTTGTCGGAGTTGCCGCCGGTGGTGCTGCCGTTGACGGCCTTCTCGGGCCCCTCCGTGCTCGCGCACTGCGAGTCGGCGGTGGCGGGCCGGTTCAGCGCCAGGTTGGTCGCGCCGGCGCCGCCGTACACCTCGAACTCGTCGATGCGGGCGGCGGTGTTGCCGTTGTTGGTCGGCGTGGTGATGGTGAGCCGGACGTACCGGGCCGTCACGGCCGGGACGGGGTGGTAGGTGCGGCCCGCGCGGTTTCCGGTGCCGGTGGCCCGGGTCGTCCAGGTGCTGCCGTCGGTGCTGGTCTGGATGGTGAAGTCACCGGTGTTCCAGCCGGTGCTCTCCCCGCCCAGCCCGGCGTGCTTGACGACGACGGAGCGGACGGTCTGGGTCGCGCCCAGGTCGACCTGGAGGAACTTCGTCCCGGAGGCGAGCGAGCACCACTTGCTGGCGCTGCCCAGGCGGCCGTCGAACGCCTTCTCCGGGCCCTCGGCCGAGTTGCACGCCGCCGAGCCGCTGGCCGGCTTGCCGGCGGCCAGGTTGGCGCCCAGTTCCGGCGCGGCGGCCGGTGGGGTGGCCCCGTCGGTGAACGACGGCGGCGCGTCGGCGGGGCTGGTGCCCCACGAGGACGGCGCGCCGCCCATCGTGTACGCCAGTGTGGCGCCGCCCGCGAGGTCGCCGTAGCGCAGCCAGGTGCGCTGGGTGGTGGCCCCGTTGACGGCGAGGCTCTGCACGTACTGGTTGCCCTGGCCGGCGTTGGCGGCGGTGATCTGGACGTCACCGGCCGGCCGGTCGACGAGGATCGACGGGAACATCGGGCCGTGCAGGGCGAGGGTGTCGGCCCCCGGGGTGGGCGGATACATGCCCAGGGCGGACCAGACGTACCAGGCGGAGGTCGCCCCGAGGTCGTCGTTGCCGGGCAGGCCGCCGGGGCCGGTGGTGAACGACTCGTTCATGATCCGCCGGACCGCGGCGCTGGTGCCGGCCGGCGCGGCGGCGAAGTGGTAGGCCCAGGGGACGCCGTGCTCCGGCTCGTTGCCGATGTAGAAGTACGGCTGGGACTGGCCGCCGTTGGTCTGGGTGAAGTGGTGGTCGAGGCGCTGCACGGCGGTCTGCCGCCCGCCCATGAGGTCGATCAGGGCCCCGAGGTTGTAGGGGACCATCCAGGTGTACTGCGCGGCGTTGCCCTCGACGAAGTTCGACTGGCTGGCCGGGTCGAGCGGCCACGGCCAGGTGCCGTCGGCGTTGCGCGGGTGGACGTAGCCCGACTCGGGGTTGAACGTGTTGCGCCACCACTGGGCCCGCGCCATGTGCGTGTCGTAGGTGGCGGTGTCGCCCAGGGCCCGGGCGAACTGGGCCACCGCGAAGTCGCTGGCGGAGTACTCCAGCGAGTCCGACGGGTCGCCGTCGATGTAGTGGCGTTGGACGTAGCCGCTCTGCCGGCCGCGGATCGGGCTGCCCTGGGTGGTGCCGCCGGCGGAACTCTTCTTCATCAGGGCCAGCGCCGCCGCGGTGTCGAAGCCGCGTACGCCGAACTGGTACATGCTGTCCACGATGATCGGGCCGGGGTCGCCGGTCATGACGAAGGTCTCGTTGGTGTTGTGCGACCACTTCGGCAGCAGGCCGCCCTGCTGGCCGTCGAGCACCATGGACCGGGCGATGTCGGCCGCCTCGGCGGGCGCGAGGAAGGCGATCAGTGCGGCCCAGGACCGGTAGATGTCCCAACCGGAGTAGTTCTGGTAGACCGGGTGGCCGGCGGTGTGGACGGCGTTGTCGAAGCCGCGGTACTGCCCGTCGACGTCGCTGGCCAGGTTGGGGTTGATGAACACCCGGTACAGCGCGGTGTAGAACTTCTGCAGGTCGGCGGCGGCGCCGCCGGTGACCTGCACGCGGTTGAGGATCGCGTTCCACTGGGCGTCGGCGTTGGTGCGGACGGTGTCGAAGGCGAAGCCGGACTGCTCGGCGGCGAGGTTGGCCTGTGCGCCCGCCGCGCTGACGAGGGAGATGCCGACCTTGACCTGCACGACCGGGTTGCCGGAGGTGTCGAAGGTCAGGTACCCGCCGGAGTTGGTGCCGCTGGCGCTCGTGGAGCCGGCCGTCACGGTGCCGCCGAGCCAGGTGCCGACGCCGCTGGGGGCGCGGTCGAACTCCATCCGGTAGAAGATCTGGTACGTCCTGCTGTTGCCGCAGAACCCGCCGCCGGTGACGCTGCCGGTCACGGTGGAGCCGCTGATCTGGATCGAGCCGGCGCGGCTGCCGGTGGCGCTGCGACTGGTGTTGATCAGAACCCGCGCGGTGCTGGTCGCGGGATAGGTCAGGCGCAGGACGGCGCTGCGCTGGGTGGCCGACGCCTCGACCCGGGTGCTGCCGTAGTTGCTGAGCACGGCCCGGTAGTAGCCGGGGCGGGCCTGTTCCTGTGCCTTGTCCTGGGTGGCGCGGTAGGAGGTCCACGAGCTGCCCGGCGAGGCGCCGAGCGCGCCGGTCACGGGCAGGATCCCGAGGTCCTCGTTGTTGGCGCAGCCGGCGCCGTTGAAGTGGGTGAGGCTGAACTCCTCGATCTGGGTGTCGCTGAACCGGTAGCCCGACGGTGAGGCGGTGGGGGTGTCCGGGCTCAGCTGCACCATGCCGAAGGGCTGCACCGGGCCGGGGACCGTGCTGCCGCCGGCGCCGCCGCCGACGGGGTTCGGCGCGTTGCTGTCGTCGGTGCCGATGAACGGGTTCACGTACGGGGTGAGGGTGAGCGGCGCCGCTGCGGCCGGCGAGGCGACCGCGACGAGTGTGGACGCTCCGGTGACGGCGGTGGCCACCAGGGTGAGCAGACGGGACGGGCCTGATCGGAGCATGAGGCGATCCTCCTTGAGGCGCGGACGACACTCCGTGACATCGTTGTCATCGAGAGATGTCATTGTCCTGTGTAGAGCCCAGGAAGGCGCCTGTCAATGGCGAGCTAGGAGCCGGTGATTCCCGCCGGGGCCGGTGGCCGTTCGCCGGAACCGCGGGCCAGCAGCCGGGTCGGGATCACCACCTGCCGGGCCGGGCCGCGATGGCCGTCGATCCGGTCGAGCAGCAGTCCCGCCGCACGCCGGCCCATGTCCTCCGGATCGTGTGCCACGACGCTCACGCCCAGCACGTCACCGACGTCCACCTCGTCGAAGCCCACGAGCGCGGGCGGAGCGGGGTGGCCCCGCAGGGCCCGCAGGGCGCCCAGCGTGATCCGGTTGTTCATGGTGAACAGGGCGGTCGGCGGGTCGGGGCGGCCCAGCAGCCCGCGCACGGCCTCCTCGGCGGCGTCGACGTCGTGCGCGTTCTCCACCAGGTAGTCCGTCCAGTTCGCCACGCCCACGGCGCGCATGGCCTCGGCGAAGCCGTCCAGCCGGTCCCGGTGGGTGCTCAGGCGGGCGAGGTCGCCCACCACCCCGATGCGGCGATGGCCCGCCGCGGTCAGGTGGACGCCGGCCTGCCGGGCGCCGTGGTGGTTGTCCAGCAGCACGGTGTCCGCGCTCAGCTCGACCGGCGGCCGGTCCACGAAGACGAACGGGATGCCGTGGCGGTGTTCGGCCGCGAAGTGGGCGTGTTCGGTCGCGGTCGAGGCGATCACGAGCCCGCGGACCCGCCGCTCCAGCAGCGCGTCGGCGAGCCGCCGCTCCCACTCCGGATCCTCGTCGGTGCTCGCAGTGATCAACTGGAGGCCGCGCATGCGCAGGTCACGCTCCAGGCCGCCGGCCAGCCGCGAGTAGAACGGGTTCGCGAGGTCGCCGATGAGCAGGCCGACCAGCGTCGACGTGCTCGCGCCGCGGCGGAGCTCGCGGGCCACCCCGTTCAGCCGGTAGCCGAGCTGGTCGGCGGCGTCGCGTACCCGCGAGCGGGTCTCCGGGGCCACCCGGGGCTCGCCCCCGAGGGCCCGGGAGGCGGTCTTCACCGACACGCCGGACAGCGCCGCGACCTGCGCGAGGCTCGGTCGACCAGCCTTCCGGTCAGCGGTCATGGCGGGAATTATGACACCGGCGTGTCGGGGGATCGCCGGCTCGGGCCGGCGGCCGGCCTCCCCACCCCACCTCGGCCGCCCCGGGTCGTGAGGGTCGCTCGGGAACCGCGGTATACGATTCGCGTCAACGATGTCATGGGCTGGTCGCTAGCACCCCGGCCGCGCTTGTCCGCAAGCCGAGGGGGCGTCGCGAACGTCACTCAGCGTGGCGGTCGATATTACCGACTTGTTACGCAAAAGAGCGACTTGGGCACTTGCGGAAGCGTCTCTGGCGAGATTTCCTTGCCCACGACAACGAAAAGTGAGCGAAGGTCATAACCCGCGGAGGCGGCCATGGCGTTGGCAAGGCGGTGGGAGCGATGAGCGATTTGCCCGTCCTCCTGGAGATGCGCTCCATCACCAAGGAGTTCCCCGGCGTCAAGGCCCTGGCCGACGTCAACCTGGTGGTCCGCGCGGGCGAGATCCACGCGATCTGCGGCGAGAACGGTGCGGGCAAGTCGACGCTGATGAAGGTCCTCAGCGGCGTCTACCCGTACGGCAGCTACGACGGCCAGATCATCTACCAGGGTGCCGAGACCCGCTTCGCCGACATCCGGGCGAGCGAGAACGCCGGCATCGTGATCATCCACCAGGAGTTGGCGCTCATCCCGGGCATGTCGATCGCCGAGAACATCTTCCTCGGCAACGAGCCGCGCAAGCACGGTGCGATCGACTGGAAGGCCGCCAACCGGATGGCGCTGGACCTGATGGCCCGGGTCGGCCTGCGGGAGGACCCGGACACCCTGGTCAAGGACATCGGCGTCGGCAAGCAGCAGCTCGTGGAGATCGCCAAGGCGTTCGCCAAGGACGTCAAGCTGCTCATCCTGGACGAGCCGACCGCCGCGCTCAACGAGGCCGACTCCCGGCACCTGCTGGATCTGCTGCGCGGATTCCGCTCGCGGGGCATCACCTCGATCATGATCTCGCACAAGCTCAACGAGATCGAGGCGATCGCCGACGAGATCACCATCCTGCGCGACGGCCGGACCGTCGAGACGCTGGACGTCCACGCGGACGGCGTCGACGAGGACCGGATCGTGCGGGGCATGGTCGGTCGCGAGCTGCACAGCCGGTTCCCCGACCACACCCCGAAGATCGGCGAGGTCTTCTTCGAGGTCCGGGACTGGAACGTCCGGCACCCGATCTCGGCGGAGCGGCAGGTCTGCAAGAACGAGAGCTTCGTCGTACGCCGCGGCGAGATCGTCGGCTTCGCCGGCCTGATGGGCGCCGGCCGCACCGAGCTGGCGATGAGCGTCTTCGGCCGCTCCTACGGCGTGTACGAGTCGGGCACGATCATCAAGGACGGCAAGGAGATCGTCCTGAAGTCGGTGGCCGACGCGATCGCCCACGGGCTCGCGTACGTCAGCGAGGACCGCAAGGCGATCGGCCTGAACCTGCTCGACGACATCAAGGCGTCGACCGTGGCCGCCAAGCTGTCGAAGATCTCCCGCCACGGCGTCCTGGACGAGGTCGCGGAGTACAAGGCGGCCGAGTCCTACCGGCGGGAGCTGCGCACCAAGGCGCCGTCGGTCGACGAGAGCGTCTCCAAGCTCTCGGGCGGCAACCAGCAGAAGGTCGTCCTGGCGAAGTGGATGTTCACGGACCCGGACCTCCTGATCCTCGACGAGCCGACCCGCGGCATCGACGTTGGCGCGAAGTACGAGATCTACGGCATCATCCAGCGGCTCGCCGACCAGGGGAAGGGCGTCGTCGTCATCTCCTCGGAGCTCCCCGAGTTGATCGGGCTCTGCGACCGCATCTACACCGTGTTCGAAGGCGCCATCACCGGTGAGATCGCCCGGCAGGACGCGGACCCGGAAACCCTCATGAAGCAGATGACCTCGACGAAGAAGATGCAGACACGATGAGCCGAATCAAGGACCTGCAGAAGAACCTCTTCGGAGGGACCACGTCCAACGCCCGCCAGTTCGGGATGATCTTCACCCTGGTGGCGATCGTCGTCCTGTTCCAGATCCTGACGGACGGACTGACCCTGCGGTCGGACAACCTGATCGCGTTGTTCAACCAGAACTCGTACATCCTCATCCTGGCCATCGGCATGCTGATGGTGATCGTCGCGGGGCACATCGACCTCTCGGTCGGTTCGATCGCGGCCTTCACCGGCATCCTGGTGGCCAAGGCGATGGCCGAATGGTCGCTGCCCTGGCCCGTCGCCATCCTGTTCGGCCTGGTGATCGGCGCGGTCATCGGCGCGTGGCAGGGCTTCTGGGTCGCCTACATCGGGGTGCCGGCGTTCATCGTCACCCTGGCCGGCATGCTGCTCTTCCGGGGCGGCAACCAGTTCATCGGCAACGCGAACACGATCTCCGTGCCGGAGGGCTTCCGGGTGATCGGCTCCGGCTTCCTGCCCGAGGTCGGCCCGAACACCGGCTACAACAACCTGACGCTCCTGCTCGGCCTCGCCGCGTGTGTGGCGGTGGTGTGGCGGGAGTTGCAGGCCCGCAAGACCCGCCGGGACATGGACGCCGAGCCGGCGCCGATGTGGATCTCGGTGCTCCGGATGGCCGTCATGGTCGGTGTGATCGTCTTCGCCGCGCTCCGCTTCGCCAGCGGCCGGGTCGGCACGAGCTTCCCGGTCTCCGGCATCATCCTGGTGGCGCTGGTGCTCGCGTACTCCTTCTACACCCGGAACACCGCGGGCGGCCGGCACATCTACGCCGTCGGTGGCAACTCCCGGGCCGCGGAGCTCTCCGGTGTGAAGCTCAAGCGGGTCAACTTCTTCGTCATGATGAACATGGCCGTCCTGGCCTCCCTGGCCGGCATGATCTTCGTGGCCCGTTCGGCGGCCTCCGGCCCGCAGGACGGCAACGGCTGGGAGCTGGACGCGATCGCCGCGGTCTTCATCGGTGGCGCGGCCGTCTCGGGCGGCATCGGCACCATCAGCGGCTCGATCGTCGGCGGTCTGGTCATGGCCGTGCTCAACAACGGCCTGCAACTGCTCGGCGTCGGCACCGACCGGGTCCAGATCATCAAGGGCCTCGTGCTGCTGCTGGCCGTCGCGCTCGACGTCTACAACAAGAAGCAGGGCCGGTTCTCCGTCATCGGCAGCCTCACGCGCTCGTTCCGCCGGGACACTCCCGCCCCGCCCACGGCACCACCGGACGCGGACCGGGAGACCGCCCGCACGGCCGTGCCGAGCTGACGTTTCACCCCGCCTCACACCCCGTATCACCTCTCCAGAAGGGCACCATCCAGCCATGCGTAAACTGATCGGCAAATCGATGGCCATCGGCGCCATCGCCGCGCTGGCCCTGACCGCCACCGCCTGCGGCAACGGCCGCGAGGGCGACAGCGGCGGCGCCAAGGGCGACACCAAGGGCTTCGCGGCCGACTCCCTGATCGGCGTCGCCCTGCCGGCCAAGACCTCGGAGAACTGGGTCCTCGCCGGTGACCTGTTCACCAACGGCCTCAAGGAGGCCGGCTTCAAGAGCGACGTGCAGTACGCCGGCGCGTCGACCACCGTCGCGGACCAGCAGGCCCAGATCACCGCCATGGTGACCAAGGGCGCCAAGGTCATCGTCATCGGCGCGACCGACGCCGCGCAGCTGTCCACCCAGGTGGCCGCCGCGCACGCCGCCGGCGCGAAGGTCATCGCGTACGACCGGCTCATCAAGAACACGCCGGACCTCGACTACTACGTCGCGTTCGACAACTTCAAGGTCGGCCAGCTCCAGGGCCAGGCCCTGCTCGACGGCATGAAGGCCAAGAAGCCGAACGGCCCGTACAACATCGAGCTGTTCTCCGGCTCGCCGGACGACAACAACGCCGGTGTCTTCTTCGACGGCGCGATGAGCGTCCTCAAGCCGGAGATCGACAAGGGCAACGTCGTCGTCGCCTCGAAGCAGGCCGACGTCAAGCAGACCGCCATCCAGGGCTGGAAGGCCGAGGGCGCCCAGGCCCGCATGGACCAGCTGCTGACCTCGACCTACGGCAGCAAGACGCTGGACGGCGTCCTGTCCCCGAACGACACCCTGGCCCGCGCGATCATCACGTCGATCAAGGGTGCCGGCAAGCCGATCCCGGTCGTCACCGGCCAGGACTCCGAGGTCGAGTCGGTCAAGTCGATCATGGCTGGCGAGCAGTACATGACGATCAACAAGGACACCCGGAACCTGGTCAAGCAGACCATCGAGATGGTGAAGTCCCTGCAGGCCGGTAACACCCCCGAGGTGAACGACACCAAGTCGTACAACAACGGCTCCAAGGTCGTGGACACCTACCTGCTGCCGCCGGTGGCCGTCACCAAGGCCAACGCGGCCGAGGCGTACGCCAACGACCCGAAGCTCTCCGCGCTCACCAAGTAATCCCGCTCGCACGACGAAGGGCCCCGGAGTTCGCTCCGGGGCCCTTCGTCATGCGCGGCGCGGTCGGGGCGTTGGCCGCCGACCGCGCCGGGCGGTCACCGCAGGTGCGCCTCGATGGCCTCGATGACGCGCGGGCGGAGTTCCGCCGCGCGGATGACGGCGTCGACCGAGCCGACCTCGACGGCGCGCTGGATGCTGTGCACCCGGTCGAACTCCGTGGCCACCTCGCCGACCTTCTCCGCGCGGACCGACGAGCGGAGCTCGTCCAGTTCCGCGGTCAACGCGGCGCGGTCGGCGCCGGCGGCGGCCGCCACCCGGGCCTCCAGGTCCCGCACCCGCGGGTCGGCGGCCGTGCGGGCGTTGACGTCGCCGGAGAAGACCACCGCGGCGGCCGGGGCGCCGCCCAGCACCGAGGCGAACGAGCCCTCCAGCGCCAGCACGGTCATCTTCGGGTTCAACGCCTTCGAGAACACCACGAACGCGCCGCCGTGGTAGCGCGAGATCACGCAGAACACGATGGGCCCGCGGAAGTTCACGATGGCGCGGCCGATCTCGGCGCCGTACTCCAGCTGGAGCTTGCGCATCGACTCGGGCGAGCCGTCGAAGCCCGACAGGTTCGCCAGCACCACCAGCGGCCGGTTGCCGCTGGCCGCGTTGATCGCCCGCGCGGCCTTCTTCGACGAGCGCGGGAACAGGGTGCCGGCCGTGTAGGTGTCCGGACCGTCGGTGGGCGGGAAGCCGCGGCGCGGCACCGACCGGGACTCGATGCCGAGCAGGCACACCGGGATGCCGCCGAGGTGCACGTCCTGCACCACCGCGGTCTCCGCGTCGGCCATGCCCGCCCAGCGTTCGAGCACCGGGTGGTCCTGGTCGGCGAGCGCCCGCATCACGGTCCGGATGTCGAACGGCTTCTTCCGGTCCGGGTTGGCCGCGGTGGAGAAGATCTCGCCGACGGTGGTGAAGTCGCTGCCGGCCACGGTGTGCGGGAAGTCCGAGATGTCCCGGTCGACGGGGTCGCTGGTCGTCGCCCGGCGCGGCGCCGACTCGCCCGGCGCCACGTACGTGTGGTCGTAGTGCGCCATCAGCACGTCGCGCGCGCCGGGAAGGTCGGGCGCCCAGTACTGCGCCTGCCCGTTCGGGCCCATCACCCGGTCGTAGCCGCCGATGCCGAAGTTGTCCTCGGCCGACACGCCGCCGGAGAAGTCGAGCGACTGCTTGCCGGTCAGCACCATGGCCGAGTCCGGCGTCATCACCAGGACGCCCCGGGTGTGCATGAGCATCGTCGCCTCGGCGTTCCAGTACGGCTGCGCGCCGACGTTGATGCCCGCCACCACGATGTTGATCTCACCGCCGTCCTGGGTGAACTCGACGATCCGCTTGAGCGCGGCCGCCACCCAGTCCATGTTCTCCGTGCCGGAGGTCATGGAGATCCGGGCGCCCGCGGACAGCGCGTACCACTCCAGCGGCACCCCCATCCGCTCGGCCAGGTCCAGGGCCGCGATCACGCGGCGGCACTCCGGCTCGGACAGCGCCCCGAGCGCCTTCGTGGGGTCGCCGAGCAGCACGACCCGGGTGACGCCCTGCGGGTGCCGCGGGGTCGGCGTGGTGACCACGCCCGCGACGATCGCCGCGGTGTTGCGCCCCCGGGGCCGGTCGACCGGCACCAGCGCGTGCCGGTCGTCCAGGTCGTGCTCGACGAAGTCGCCGAGCAGGCCGGTCAGCTCGTACGGGTACACCGTGTTGCGGCTGCTCGCGCGCAGCACCTTCAGCCGGTAGTCGTCCAGCGGCTCGACCGGCTCGACCGGCGGCTCGCCGACGCTCAGTTCGGCGCCGCCGGTGGCGTTGAACGAGATCCGTACGGCGATCTTGGTCAGCTCGCCGGTCCTCCGGTCGCGCTGCCGCGCGATGAACAGGATCTCCTCCAGCCCGGCGCCCGCGGTCGTCGGGCGGACCCGCCCGGCGATCATCTCCATCTCCTCGCGGGTCAGCTCGCTCGGCGGCCAGACGTAGATCACGATGCGGTTGGTCTGGAAGCGCGTCTTCGCCGGTCGCTGCGACTGGGCCCGCCGGATCGAGTCCAGGCAGGCGGCGACCGTGTCCTCGGTCGTCGGCAGGGCGACCAGCCGCCCGTCGTGCTCGCGCAGCGCGGTCAGGTCGCGCACCTGCGCGAACGCCACCAGCCGCTGGTCCGACGGGTTCTCCCGCGCCACGCACTGGAAGAGGTAGACCTCCTCGTCCGACGACGGCAGGCGGGTCAGGTCGAACTTGTGCAGCCGCTCCAGCTGCATCCGCTGGGCGATGTACGGGTGCAGGCCGCGGATCAGCCGCTCCTCGGCCATCCCGCCGCCCGACGGGCGGAAGGTGAAGTGATGGTGCATGACCGCGCCGGCCCGGCCCGCCACGGTGGTGGTGACCCGGCGGACCTGCGGGGGAAGCGGGTGCGCCTCGATGACCTCGTGCAGCGCGGCGGCCAGCCCGTCGAAGTCCTCGGGCTGGTCCTCCCACGCCAGGTAGATGTCGGCGTCGATCGGGTCCGGGCCGCTCGCCAGCTCGACGAGCCCGCGCAGGGCGCCGCCGAGCGCGTCGAAGCGCACCGCGGCGGAGACCACGCGCGAGTCGGCGCGCTCGGCGACCACGAAGGTGCACCCCGCGACCTCGCGGGTGCCGACGCCGGTGAGCCCCTTGTTCCCGTAGTACCGCCGGGTCAGCACCTCCAGCATCACCGCGTTGTCGAGGTGGTCGCGGACCAGCCGCTGGCCGAGCAGCCGCACCAGCGGCTCGGTGCTGCGTACCATCTCGGCGACGCGGTCACCGCGGTCCGGGGCGTCCGGGTGCGCGTCCAGGTGGCGCAGGTGCCTGCGGACCTCGGCGTAGACGCGGGCCCGGTTGCGGCGCAGCAGCGGCTGGGCGAACCAGGCGAACACCACGCCCCGGGCGAGGTCGGCGACCACCGGGAAGCGGACCTGCGTGGCGGCCACCAGCCGCTCCAGCGCGAGGCCCGCGGGCTCGCGCAGCGAGTCGTCCGGCGGCGGCTCCCGCAGCCACGACCGCAGCAGCGTCGCGATGACCGTGGCGTCGGCCGACGCCCGCTGCTGGGCGAGGAAGATCCGGAACACGGCGGCCTCGAGCGCGGGGGAGCGCTCCAGGTCGCCGACCCCGTAGTGGCCGAGCGCCTTGGCGAGCTTGGCCTGGAACGCGTTCGGCAGCCCGGCCCGCTCGATGTCGAGGCTCTGCAGGTAGGTGTGGAAGTACTCGCGGGCGCTCGGGACGTGGCCGTCGCCGTCCTCGCCGGTCGGCCGGTTGCGGCTCAGCTCGGCCAGGTCCGCGAAGACGTTGACGAGCTCGAGCTCCTCGGCCAGCGGCCGGTGGCCCTCCTCGGTGGCGGTCCGGCGGGCGACGAGGTAGTCGTCGATCACCCGGCGGTCGTTGTGCGGGTCGACGTCGAAGCCCAGCAGCAGGCCGCGCAGGTCCTCCTGGCCGCGAGCGGCCCGCGTGCGGGCCGGGACCTCAGCGGGCTCGACGGGCAGGTCCAGCTCGACGGCGGCAGCGGCCGGGGCGTCGGCGGCCTCGGCGTCCTCGTCGGCGACCGGCTCCAGCCGCAGCAACGGCGCCCCGGCCTCCACCTGGCTTCCCACGGAGACGGCGCACTCCTTCAGTCGCGCCCGGAACGGCGCCCGCAGCACCGTCTCCATCTTCATGGCCTCCAGCACGAGCACCGGCGCGCCCGCCTCGACCTCGGCGCCGACGGCCAGCGGGGTGGCCACGACCAGCGCCGGCATGGGGGAGCGGAGCACCCCGCCCTCGTCCCGGCTGACCCGGTGCGTGACGCCGTCCACCTCGACCAGGTGGATCGGACCGTGCGTGTCGGTGAGCAGGCGGTACCGGGCGCCGTTGACGACGATCTGCCCGGTGTGCCGGTCGAAGCGGTCCAGCTCGACGTCGGCCGTGCGGACGCCGCCGGCCGTCTCGATGCCGACCCGGAACCGGTGCGCCCCCACGCGGGCCACGCGCATCCGGTAGCCGACGCCGCGCAGCTTGAGGTCCAGCGGCCGGCCGCTGGAGTGCTGCACCTGCGGGCGGCCGCCGGCCGCCGTCGACAGCAGCCGCTGCCGCTCGACGCGCTCCTCCTCCTCGTACGCCTCGATGGCGGCGGCGGCCAGCGCGACGGCGGAGTGCCGGTGCGCGACGAGGCGGCCCTCGCCGCGGACCCGGTCGATCCAGCCGGTGTCCGCGCTGGCGTCGATGACCTCGGGCTGGTCGAGCAGGTCGAGCACGAAGCTCTTGTTCGTCGCGCCGCCCTCGATGATCACCGTGGTGTTCGCCATGGCCCGGCGCAGCCGGCCGAGCGCCTCGTCGCGGTCGCGGCCGTAGGCGATGATCTTCGCGATCATCGAGTCGAAGTCGGCGGGAATGGTGTCGCCCTCGCTGACGCCGGTGTCCACCCGGATGCCCGGCCCGGCGGGCAGGTCCAGGCGGGCGATGCGACCGGGGGAGGGCGCGAAGTCGCGGTCCGGGTCCTCGGCGTTCAGCCGGGCCTCGATGGCGTGGCCCCGCTCCACGGGCGGCTCGCCGTCGAGGCGCCCGCCCGCGGCCACGTGCAGCTGCGCCTTGACCAGGTCGAACCCGGTGGTGGACTCGGTGATCGGGTGCTCCACCTGCAGGCGCGTGTTGACCTCCAGGAACGCGAACAGCCGGTCGCCGGGGTGGTAGAGGAACTCGACGGTCGCCGCGCCCCGGTAACCGACCGCCACGGCCAGCCGTTCGGCCGACGCCTTGAGCTCCGCGGCCTGCGCCGGGCTGAGCACCGGCGACGCCGACTCCTCGATGACCTTCTGGTTGCGCCGCTGCACCGAGCAGTCCCGGACCCCCAGCGCCCACGCGGTGCCCTGGCCGTCGGCGATCACCTGGACCTCGACGTGCCGGGCGCCGGTGACCAGGCGCTCCAGGAACACGATGCCGCTGCCGAACGCCCGCGCCGCCTCCTGGCTGGTGCGCTCGTACGCGTCGACCAGCTCGGCCTCGTTCGTGACCACGCGGATGCCGCGCCCGCCGCCGCCGGCGGTGGCCTTCAGCATCAGCGGGTAGCCGATCTCGGCCGCCGCCGTCCGGGCGGCGTCCAGGGTCTCCACCGCGCCGCGGCTCCACGGCGCGACCGGCACGCCGACCTCCTCGGCGATCAGCTTCGCACCGATCTTGTCGCCGAGCTGGCGCATGGCGTCCGGGCTCGGCCCGACGAAGGTGACCCCGACCTTCTCGCACAGCTCGGCGAACGCCGGGTCCTCGGCCACGAAGCCCCAGCCGACCCAGGCGGCGTCCGCCCGGGTCTCCACCAACGCGCGCTCCAGCACCGTCAGGTTCAGGTACGGGCGCGCGGACGCGGGACCGAGATCGTAGGCGAGGTCCGCCTCCCGCACGAACGTGGCGTCCCGGTCGACGTCGGTGTGCAGGGCGACGGTCTCGATCCGGGTCCCGGTCTCCGCGGCCAGCTCCCGGACGGCGTGGATGAGCCGCATCGCGGCCTCCCCACGGTTGACGATGGCGATACGGCTGAACACCCGACCGACCCCTCCGTTGGACCCACGATGTACGCGCCGCGAGGCGACGGCCCCCGGCAGTGATCACCTTTCCGTCTGCGGGCGGGCGGCGCCATGTCGTAACCGCCGAAGCCTGGGCGGCGCCAGTTGTAGGAACCGAACAAAAGTTTTTGGCGGTCAGGGGGTGTCGCGGCGCTGGAACATCATCAACCCGGCGACGACCGCCGCGGCGGCGTACAGGGACAGGACGCCGAGCCCGGCCCAGGGACCGATGTGCGCGGCGGCGAGGTCGCGCGTCGACTGGATGCTCAGGCCGGCGTCCATGGGGGCGAACCGGTGGATGCGGTGCTGCCAGGTCGGGTCGGTGACGAACATGGCGACAACGGGCGAGCCGTAGAGCAGGGCCAGCGCCGCCGTCAGCGCACCGGCGGTGTCGCGCAGGAGCAGCCCGAGCCCCGCCGCCAGCAGGGTGACGAGCCCGGTGTAGAGCACCGTGCCGAGGGCCGCCCGCCGGGTGAGGTCGTCGGCCAGCGACAGCGCCGGGAAGCCGTGCGCCGGGTCGAACCCGTTGCCGGGCAGCATCGTCCGGCCGGCCGCCAGGGACCCGGCGGCCAGCAGCGCCCCGGCGGTCGTCCCGAGGACGGCCAGGGCGCCGAGCTTGCCCAGCACCACCAGGAACCGGCGTGGCACGGCCGTGAGCGTCGGCTGGATCGTCCCCGTGCTGTACTCCGCCGTCACCGCCAGGACCGCGAGGACCACGATCCCCACCTGGCCAAGGCGGACGCCCCCCAGCGCCAGCTTCGTGAGGTCGGGGGCGCAGGGCGGACCGCAGTGCGCGTGGTCCAGCGATCCGGTGACCGCGAACCCGACGCCCACCGTGCCGGCGACGGTGAGCAGCACCAGCCAGCCGGTGCTCGGCAGGGTCCTCAGCTTCGTCCACTCCGCCCGCAGGGCCCGGAGGGGCCGCCCCGCCGTCACGCGTCCCGCCGGCGCAGCTGCCACCAGGCGAGCCCGAGGGTGAGAGCGACCCACGCCGCGACCACACCGATCCCGGCCCACGGCCCGATCAGGGCCCACGGCTCGGCGAGCGTGACCGTCGGCGGTTTCGCCCGTTGGGTGGCCATGCCGCCCGCCAGCGTCGTGTACATGAGCCATCTCGGTGAGGTGCCCGGCAGGATCATGCCGACGATCAGCGGTCCGAGCACGAGGAGGACCGTGATCGTGATCGCGGCAGCGCTGTGCCGCAGCAGCACGCCGACGGCGAGGCCGACCACGGCGACACCGGCCAGGAACGCGGCGGTCAGCAGCAGCGCCCGCAGCACCGGAGGGTCGGTGAGGGACGGCCGGGGGAAGGCCGGCGTCGTGAAGCCGTGCTCGCGCAGGGCCGGGACGGCGAGCACGAACGAGCCGACCGCGCCCACCAGCCCCACGAGGAACGAGGTGGCGCCGAGGACGATCGCCTTCGCGGCGAGCACCCGGCCCCGGCGCGGGGTCGCGGCGAACGTCGTCCGGATCATGCCCCGCCGGTACTCCGACGTGGCGCAGAGGACCCCGATCGCGATGAGGGCCATGAGCCCGGCGATGACGCCGACCAGCGCGATCTCGACCATGTCGTCGTCCGGCGGGCGCGGGCCGACGGTGCCGGTGCCCACCACGGTGTAGCCGCCGCCGGTCTCGGTGACCTGGCCGCCGGCGCGGACGCCGCCCTTCCCGTCGAGCCGGTCCGCGCGGCCGACCGCCTCGCCGTGCCAGGTGCCCTCCGAGCTGAGCCGCACGTTGTCGAACGAGGCCCGGGCGCTGGTCGGGCGATCGCCGACCGACGAGCTGCCGCCGCCGCGCGACGTGTACACGGCCGCCGGCGACGAGACGTAGAAGCCGATCTCGACGGTGGACGGGAGGTTCTTCGGTGTCGCCGTACCGATCTTCTGCCACGTCGCGCCGTCGGCGGACTCGTACCCGGTGATCGCGGTGCCCGAGCGCACCAGTCGCAACCATCGGGCCCCGCCGGCCGCGCTGCCCCTGCGGTCCGCGTCGAAGTCCCACTGCAGGTGTACGCCCTGGCCGGCGGTCAGCATCAGCGAGGCGTACGACGAGCCGGGCCGGGTGCCGTCCTTGATCATGATGCCGGCCGCGGGCTGGGCGAACGGGCTCGGATCCGCGAGCCTGGTCATCCCGTCCAGGCCCGTCACCTCGCGCCCGAACGGTTCCGGTGCCAGCGAGGCGACCCGCACGGTGAGCGTCGCGTCGCCCGTGACCGGTTGGTGCACGAAGTAGAAGTCGTCGGCGACCGGCCCACCGTGCGGCCCGCTCACGAACTCGGCGTGCTCGTTGATGTTCGTCCTGCTGCTCGACGCGGCCAGGTAACTCAGGCCGACGGTCAACGCGGCCGCGCCGAGCAGCGTGACGACCCAGCGCCGCACCGAGCGCAGCTTGGTCCACTCGGCCAGTAGCAGGCCGGGGAACGACTCGCGGGCGGTCACCGCACGCTCCCCTCGGTCGTCGGCGCCCCGGTTTCCGGCGCGAACTCGATGGCGCCGCGCGTCAGGTCCATGTACGCCTCCTCCAGGGAGGCCCGGTGCCGGCGCAGCTCCGAGAACGCAACGGCGGACCCGGTCAGCAGCGCCGCCACCCGGTCGCCGGCCAGCCCGTCGACGACGACGGTGTCCGGACCGGCCACGGTGACGGTCGCGCCGCCGTTGGCCAGCACGGTCGTCGCCTCGGCCCGCTGCGTGGTGGTGACCTCGACGCGGTCCCGGGACGCGGCGGCCAGCAGGGCGGCCACGCTCGTGTCGGCGATCAGGCGGCCGCGGCCGACCGCGATCAGATGGTCGGCGGTGTCCTCCAGCTCGCTCATCAGGTGACTGGAGACCAGGACCGCCCGTCCCTCGGCGGCCAGGGACCGCATCAGGCCCCGGATCCACACGATGCCGTCCGGATCGAGGCCGTTGACCGGCTCGTCGAACATCAGCACCGGCGGGTCGCCGAGCAGGGCGGCGGCGATGCCCAGCCGCTGCCGCATGCCCAGCGAGAACCCCCCGGCCCGGCGGCGGGCGGCCGAGGCCAGGCCCACCTGGTCGAGCACCTCGGCGACCCGGCGCCGGCCGATGCCGTTGCTGTGGGCCAGCCAGAGCAGGTGGTCGCGGGCGCGCCGGCCGGGGTGCACCGCCGAGGCGTCGAGGAGCGCACCGACCTGGGTCAGCGGCGTCCGCAGCGACCGGTAGGGACGGCCGCTGACCAGGGCCTTGCCCCCGTCCGGCGCGTCGAGTCCGAGGATCAGCCGCATCGTCGTCGACTTCCCGGCCCCGTTCGGCCCGACGAAACCGGTCACCTCGCCCGCCCGGACGGTGAACGACAGCCCGTCCACCGCGACGGTGGCGCGGTAGCGCTTCTGGAGGGCGCGTACCTCGATCGTGGGTTCCATGCCAGGGACGCTAGGCGGCGGTGACCGCCCGGCGCGTCACGGCGCCGAGGGGTTTTCGGCCGGTGCCCGCCTCCCTCGTGCGGGGGAGGCCGGGTCCCCGCCGGGGGGACGACACCGGGGTCGCGGCCGGTGAGAATGGCGGGCGTGAAGGGGATCGGGCCGGCCTCCGCCACGGCCGCCCTCGGCGCCGTGGCGGTGCTCGAGGCGATGGCGGGCGCCTACCACCGCCGGCCGACCGCGATCGCGGTTCTCCTCGCGCTCGCCGTGGTCGCCCCCGTCGCCCTGGTCCGGCTCTGGCCCGCGACGGCGGCCGTCCTGTCCGCCGCGGCGGCGCTCTCCGGCCTGCTGATCTCCTATCCGGTCACCGTGGCCGGGGCCACCGCGCTGGCGGTGCTCTACGGGATCGCCGGCCACCGGCGTCCACTGAGCACGGTCGGCGCCCTGGTCCTTCCCCTCGCCGCGTACGCGGCCGCGCCGCTGTCGGGCGACCGGCCGGGCGGGCGGTCCCTGGCCCTGCTCCTGCTGGCCGTCGCGGTGGTGGCGACGGCCACCGGGGCGGCGGTGCGACTGCGGGACGAGCGGCGTCGCCGCCGGGCCGACGAGCAGTCGTCGGCGGCGACGCTGATGGAGTACGCGGCCCGCGGTGAACGGGCCCGCATCGCGCGGGAACTCCACGACGTGGTGGCGCACCACATCACCATGATCGCCCTGCAGGCCGAGGCGGCCCGCCTCGCGACACCGGGTCTGCCCCCGGAGGGGGCCCGACGGCTGACCGCCATCGGGGACACCGCGCGGGTCGCGCTGACGGAGATGCGGCGTCTGCTGGGCGTGCTCCGGGAGGACGTGGACGCCGAGCCGACCCGTCGCCCTCAACCCGGGCTCCGCGAGCTCAACGCCCTCCTCGACGAGGTACGCGACGCGGCGGTGGGCAGTGGCGTACGCCTGATCGTGAGCGGCTCGGTCGAGCCCCTCGATCCCGGCGTCGAGTTGACGGCGTACCGCATCGTGCAGGAGGCGCTGACGAACGCCCGCCGCCACGCCCCCGGCGCGGCCGTCGACGTCGAGCTGCACTACCGCGGCGAGGACCTCAGCGTGCGGGTCTACGACAACGGCCCCGGCCCCGCCCCGGCCGGCGACCGCGGGCACGGGCTGGCCGGGATGCGGGAACGGGCGGCCATGGTCGGTGGCCAGGTCACGGCCGGCGCCGCACCGGGCGCCGGATTCCTCGTCGAGGCCGTCCTGCCGACGAAGGGAGCCGTGCCGTGACGGCCACCCGGATCGTCGTGGTCGACGACCAGGACGTCGTGCGTGCCGCCTTCGAGGTCCTGCTGGCGACCCAGCCCGACTTCACGGTCGTCGGCTCGGCCGCCGACGGCGGGCAGGCCGTGCGGATCTGCCGGCAGGTGCGCCCCGACGTGGTGCTCATGGACATCCGGATGCCGGGGATGGACGGCATCGAGGCCACCCGGCGGCTGCTCGCCGACCCGGAGCCGCCCCGGGTGCTGATGCTGACGACGTTCGACCTCGACGAGCACGTGTACGACGCGCTCGGCGCCGGGGCGAGCGGTTTCCTCCTGAAGGACGCGACCGCGGAGCGCCTGTTCGACGCCGTCCGGATCGTCGCCGCGGGGGGGGCGCTGCTCGCCCCGACGGTGACCCGGCGGCTCGTCGCCGAGTTCGCCCGGCTGCGGGTACGCCGCCGGGAACCGGACGCGGCGCTCCGCACGCTCACCTCCCGGGAGACCGAGGTGCTGCGGCTGATCGCCGAGGGACTGTCGAACCCGGAGATCGCCGCCCGGCTGGTCGTGGGGGAGGAGACGGTGAAGTCCCACGTCAGCCGGGTGCTGGCCAAGCTCGGCCTGCGCGACCGCACCCAGGCCGTCGTCGTGGCGTACGAGTCCGGCCTGGTCGTCCCCGGGGACCGGTGACGGTCAGCGGGCGGCCAGGTGCTCGCGCACCCGTGGCGCGACCTCGGTGCCGAGCAGGCGGATGTTCTCCATGAGCACGGCGTGCGGCATGGGCCCCATGCCGTACTTCACGTCGAAGCGGGTGGCGTCGAGGGTGGTCATGGTCCGCGCGATGCGCGGGGCCACCGTGTCGGGCGAGCCCACGTAGAGCGAGCCGTACTCGACCTCGTGGTCGAAGTACGCGCGGGTGATCTCCGGGAAGCCCCGCTGCCGGCGGGCGTCCAGCATGAACGTCCGGTAGGTGGGCCAGTACTCCTCCCGGGCCTGCTCGTCGGTCGCCGCGACGTGCCCGGGGGAGTGCACCCCGATCGGCAGCGGACCGTGGCCCGCCTGCTCGGTGGCCGCCCGGTAGAGCGTGGAGAGGCGGGCGAAGCGCGCCGGATTGCCGCCGATGATGGCGAGCATCAGTCCGAGGCCGTGCCGGGCGGCCCGCACGACCGAGGCCGGGTTCCCGCCGACGCCCACCCAGGTCGGCAACGCGCCGCCGGCCGTACGCGGATAGACCGGCAGCCCCGGCAGGGCCGCCCGGGTGGTTCCGGACCAGGTGACCGGCTCCTCCGCGCGCAGCCGCGCGAACAGCTCCAGCTTCTCCTCGAACAGCCGGTCGTAGTCGGCCAGGTCGAACCCGAACAGCGGGAACGACTCGGTGCTGGAGCCGCGGCCCAGGATCACCTCGGCCCGGCCGGCGGAGAGCGCGTCCAGGGTCGCGTACCGCTGGTAGACGCGCACCGGGTCGTCCGAGCTCAGCACCGTGACGGCGGACCCCAGCCGGATCCGGGTGGTACGGGCGGCGATCGCGGCCAGCACCAGGTCGGGCGCGGACAGCGGCATCTCCTCGATGTGGTGCTCGCCCAGCCCGAAGAAGTCGAGCCCCGACTCCTCCGCGAGCACCCCCTCCGCGACCAGTTCGCGGATGTTCTGCGGCTGGCTCAGGAGCCGGCCGTCCGCGCCCAGCGTCATCTCGCCGAAGCTGTCGACCCCGATGACCGCCGGCCGCCCGTCGCGCATCTCCATCGTCACCACGCCCCCGAGACCGTGTGATCGAGATTTCCTTGACCAGTCAAGCATAGGAGATATGTTTGACCGGTCAAGGAAATGAGGTGCAGGTATGCGTGACGACGATCTCGCCGCGGCGGGCGTCGCCCCGGCAGCGACGACGTTGTCGTCCCGGCCGCGGGTGGCCGTGCTCGGCGCCGGGCACACCGGACCGGTGATCGCCCGGGTGGCGATGGCCGCCGGGTACCCGGTGACGATCGCGGCCTCCGGGGACCCTGCGAACATCGCCCTGATCACCGATGTGCTGGCTCCCGGCGCCGAGGCGCGCTGGGCGGCCGACGCCGTCGCGGACGCCGGGATCGTCGTGCTGGCCATACCGCTGCACCGGTTCCCGGACCTCGATCCCGCCCTGCTCGCCGGCCGGCTCGTCGTCGACACGATGAACTACTGGCCGCCCGTCGACGGCGTCCAGGAGATGTTCGACGACCCGGCGTACGGCAGCAGCGAGATCGTCCAGCGGCGGCTCGCCCGGTCGAGGGTCGTGAAGACCTTGAACCACATCGGCTACCACGAGCTCGAGGACGACCGCCGCCCGCCCGGAGCACCGGACCGCCGCGCGCTCGGCGTCGCCGGGGACGACCCCGCCGCCGTGCGGACCGTGGCCGACCTCATCGAACGCATCGGCTACGACGCCGTCCCGCTGGACGGCCTGCGCGTCGGCCGCCTGCTCCAACCCGGCGGCCCGGTCTTCGGCGTGTCCCTGGGCCGGACCGAGTTCACGCGGGCGCTCGCCCGCACCGACCACACAGACAGAGGCTCATCGTGACCACAGCGCCCGCCTTTCCCCTCGTGCTCGGCCTGGACACCTTCGGCGACGTCACCCACGACGCCGACGACCGGCCGCTCTCGCACGCCCGCACCATCCGCGACATCGTCGAGCAGGGCGTCCTCGCGGACCAGGTCGGCGTGGACTTCTTCGGCATCGGCGAGCACCACACCGACGACTTCCCGCTGTCCGCCGCCGACGTGGTGCTGGGCGCGATCGCCGCCCGCACCAGCCGGATCCGGCTCGGCTCGGCGGTCACGGTGCTCAGCTCCGACGACCCGGTACGGGTCTTCCAGCGCTACTCCACCCTCGACGCGGTCTCCGGCGGACGGGCCGAGGTGATCCTCGGCCGCGGGTCCAGCATCGACTCGTTCCCGCTGTTCGGCTACGACCTGGCCGACTACGAGCAGCTCTTCGAGGAGAAGGCGCAGCTCTTCGCCGAGCTGCGCAAGGGTGGACCGGTGACCTGGAAGGGCACCATGCGGGCGGCGCTGCACGAGCAGGACGTCGTGCCGCACACCGAATCCGGACCCTTCCCGGCCTGGATCGGCGTGGGCGGCAACCCGCAGTCGGTGATCCGGGCCGCCCGGTACGACTACGGCCTGATGCTCGCGATCATCGGCGGGTCGCCGGCCCGCTTCGCGCCCTTCTCCCGGCTGTTCCACCAGGCGCTCACGCAGCTCGGCAAGGATCCCCTGCCGATCGGCGTGCACTCGCCCGGGCACGTCGCCGCGACCGACGAGCAGGCCCGGGAGGAGTTCTTCCCCCGCTACCAGGAGATGATCCGCCGGGTGGCTCGGACCCGCGGCTTCGCCGTACCGACCCGGGAGTCCTTCCTGCGCGAGGTCGGGCCGCACGGCGCGCTGTACGTGGGGTCGCCCGAGACCGTCGCCCGGAAGATCGCCGCGAACCTCGTCGTGCTCGGCGCGAACCGCTTCGAGATGAAGTACGGCATGGGTGGGCTGTCGCACGAGGCCCTGATGACCGGCATCGAGCTCTACGGCACGCGGGTCGTCCCGCGCGTCCGGGAGCTGCTGAGCTGACCAACGCCCGGTCCGGCCGCCCGCGTCCGGTGGGCGGCCGGACCGGTCCGGGGCGCCGTGGTGGCCGCCCGTGGGCTCAGTCGGCGGTCCCGACGCGCCGGAACGCGCGGGCCAGTTGGACGAGGTCGATGCCCTCGAAGTGGTCGAGGAACCGCCGCCGCACGCTGGCCAGGTGACTCGGCCAGGACTCCTGGAGCCGGGCGAGACCGGCATCGGTGAGCACGGCGTTCCACCCGCGCGCGTCCTCGGCGCACTTGACCCGCTCGACCAGGCCCTGCGTCTCCAGCCGGCCGATGGTGCGGGTCATCCCGCTCAGGGAGAGCTGGCACGCCGCGGCGAGGTCGCTCATCCGCATCCGCCGGTCGTGCGCCTCGGAGAGGTGCATGAGCGCCGTGTACTCGGTGAGGGGCAGCTGGCGGTCGCCGACCATGTCGGCGTCGATGGCGCGGGGCAGCACGTGCATGATCCGGCCCAGCGAGCGGACCAGCGCCTCCTCCTCGGCGTCGAGGGGGCGCGGGGACTTCGGCGCGGCGGCGGACATGCCCCCAATCCTACTTGCTTGACCGAGCAATGACATCTCGGCACGGTGACCACCGCCACGGGCCCAGAGATTGCTTGACGAAGCAACAAACGGCTAGCTTACCTTGACCAGGCAAGTACTTTGGAAGGGCTTCCCGACATGACCAGGATCGGAATCATCCTCGGCAGCACCCGCCCGGGTCGCAACGGCGAGGCGGTCGCCCGCTGGGTGTTCGACGTCGCCAAGCAGCGCGGAGACGCGGAGTTCGAGCTCATCGACCTGCTCGACCACCAGCTGCCGCACCTGGACGAGGCGTACCCGCCGGCGATGGGCCAGTACACCCAGCCGCACACGCTGCGCTGGGCCAGCACCATCGCGTCGTTCGACGGGTTCGTGATGGTCACCCCGGAGTACAACCACTCCACCTCCGGCGCCCTGAAG